>DASSKC010000044.1:0-12297 GCA_035690885.1 Oleiagrimonas sp.
ATGATGATTGAAATAGCTCGAATGCTCGGCGTCATCGAAGTAGCAGGTGTCGTAGGTGAAATCACGCTTGCCGTCGATCTCGAGGATGTCGAAATACTGCGCCAGCTCATCCATGGCCTGCTCAAGCACCCGACCGCTGACCACGTACTTGTTGTCGCGCCGCTGCAGCATGTCGGCCTTGGCGTTGAGCTCGGCAAGACTGATCGACCGGAACGGTTCGACCAGCCAGCGGGGTGCGAACGCGCCCGGCGTGGCGGCGTGCTTCGAGGAAGGATTGTCTATCGCTGCTGCATACATGGGATGGCTCCGGGCAATGACATCGGGTCAGACAGCATCACGGCTGCGATTGTCGGCATCGCGAACTTGCGGCGAGCGGGATTTGGCCGACTGCGTGTTGCGATAGAACACATTGATGCGCGCCGTCTCGTTGACGTAATCGAACGACTTGATCCGGTAATAGATCACTTCCACGCCGAGGCGCTTGCCGAGGTCCGCGCGCGTGGCGCGCACATCCGACAGCGCGCGATGATCGATCTTGTCCAGGGTGATCTTGATGCCGTCCACCGAATGCAGGACACGCGGATGATCCAGAAAATAGGCGCCGAAAAGCAGGAACGCGACGACCGCAACGACAAACGGCAACGTCGTGCCCTGCACCGAGCAGATCACCGCGATGGCCACGGCGGCGAAAAAATAGCTGATCTCGATCTTGTCGAACTGCTCCGAGCGCAACCGGAACAACGCCAGGATGGCAAACAACCCGAACCCGGCGGCCACGCCGAACTCCACCGAAGTGAGCACCATCAGCACGCCGAAGGCGGAAAAGTTGAACATCACCGCCGTCGTGACCAGCGCCTTGTCGTGGTGACGGCGGTAATACATGCCGTAAACCAGCATCAGCACGGCGACAACATCGATGCCGAAACGCAGCAACAACTGGTACAGCGGAATATCCAGCGAGGGCAGGACCATCGGTCTTCTCCATAGGGTCGAGAAAGGCTCTTGCCTCTGTCCAAGCAAGTCATATGCCAAGTATTGATAACTCGGAGACATGAAAATATTATATTGTTATCTCAGATACTTATGATGCATTTACAGCATTCGCTGTGATTTGCGCGCGGATTTGGTGCTGATCTCGTCCGGGTGGATTCCAGAATCTGGACAAACGGATTCCAGAGCCTGCACACTCCGACCCATGACCGGCCCGAAACCATCGCGCCAAACGCCGGGGTCGCCGCGACATGCCTGAAGCAGATGGCTTGCATCGGATCACGCTTGCCGATGGCAGGCACGCCATCATCAAGCGCCAACGCCATGCCCCGGCGGATTTCTTTGCCGCCGAAGCGCGGGGACTGGCGGCGCTCGCGCGTATCGGCGCCTTGCGCGTGCCGGTCGTCCACGACGTCGGCGACGACTTCATCACGATCGAGGATCTCGGTCACGGCTCGCGAGCCCCTGACTACTGGCAACGTGCAGGCGCGGGACTGGCCGCACAACACACGGCCACGAGCGAGCACTTCGGCTGGAACCGGGACGGCTTCTGCGGCGACTCCCCCCAAGACAACACGCGCGATGGTGACGGCTGGCGATTCTTTGCCGAACGGCGCCTGCAGCCGCAAATGCGACGTGCCCGCGACCATGGACTCATCGAGCCACGCGACGTGGCCCGCATCGAGCACCTGTGCACGCACCTGCGCGAGCATGTACCGGACATGCCGCCGGTATTGCTGCACGGTGATTTGTGGTCGGGCAACCTGCATGTCTGCGCTGACGGCGCACCGGCGTTGATCGACGCCGGCGCGGTGCATGATGGCTGGGCCGAAGCCGACCTGGCCATGCTGGTGCTGTTTGGTGCCCCGCCGGAGGCCTTCTTCCACGCCTATGCCGAGCACGCCACGCTGCGCAAGAACTGGCGCGATCGCAGCGGCCTGTACAACACCTATCACTTGTTGAACCACGTCAACCTGTTCGGTGCCGGTTACTTGCCGGCACTGCGCCAGACACTTGCCCATTTTGCGTGATTTGCATGACCTTCGACACTATATGCGGCATGACTTCCGCCCTACGCTCGGCAGCACATATGCCATTATGGGTATGAGCCGATCGATGGATCGGCGATACCCGGCTCTACATTGATCCCGAGGGGACTGCATGAACAAGAACATGACCAAGCCACTGGTTCTGGCCGTCGGCCTGGCGCTGGCCGCCAGCGGCTGCAGCAGCAGCAACCAGAACGCGGACAGCCACGCTGCCGGAAAATCCGGCAACACCGCCTCCGTGGCCGCGCCCGCATCCGCACCGGCCAAACCGGCCAACGTGTCGACGGTCGCGATTCCATCGACGCAGCCGATCGCGTTCAACGTCAATGACAACTACAAGGCCTGCGGCGACTTTGCCAACTACGTCAACGCCAACTGGAACAAGGCCCACCCGATCCCCGCGGACCAGACCAGCTGGGGCGCGTTCGGCATCCTGCACAAGCGCTCGCTCCTGCAGCAGAAGAAGATCCTCGAGAACGCGGCCTATGACGCCAAGCATGATCGCGGCAGCAAGCTCGAGCAGAAACTCGGTCGCCTGTATGCCGCCGGCCTGGACACGGCCACCATCAACAAGCTCGGCTACCAGCCGATCGCACCCAAACTGGACAAGATCGACGCGCTCAACAGCACCGCCGACATCGTCGAGTTCATCGACACCAGCTACAACAACGGCGACAGCTATGTGTTCAACTTCGGTGCCCGCGCCGACTTCGAGGACGCGACCAAACAGATCGCCTACGTGTTCCAGGGCGGTCTCGGCCTGCCCACGCGCGCCTATTACCTGAAAGACCGCTATCAGAAGATCCGCGACGCCTACGTCGACTACATCACCAAGTCGCTGGAGCTGGTCGGCACGCCGGCCGACAAGGCCGCCAAGCAGGCCAAGGCGGTCATGGCGCTCGAGACCAAGCTGGCCAAGGCCTCGCTGTCGCCGACCCAGATGCGCGACCTGGACAACCAGTACAACTTCGTCACGGTGGCCGAGGCCGACAAGGTCAGCCCGCACTTCAGCTGGGAGAAATTCTTCAAGGCCCAGGGCGTCGATGTCGGCAAGGGCTTCTCGCTGTCGCAGCCGAAGTTCATCAAGGAATTCGACAAGCTGCTGGCCAATGCTCCCGTGGATCAATGGCAGGCCTACCTGAAATTCCACCTGATCAGCAGCTCGGCGCCCTACCTCAGCCAACCGTTCCAGGACGCCCATTACACGTTCTACGGCAAGACCCTGCGCGGCCAGCCACAGCAGAAGGCGCGCTGGAAGCGCGTGCTGCGCGGCGTCAACAACGCCATGGGCATGGGCCTGGGCAAGCTGTATGTGGCCGAATATTTTCCGCCGGAAACCAAGGCCCGTGCGGAGAAGCTGGTGCACAACGTGCGCGCCGCGCTCAAGCAGCACATCCAGGAGCTGGACTGGATGAGCGACGCGACCAAGAAGAAGGCGCTCAAGAAGTGGAGCCTGTTCCTGCCCAAGATCGGTTATCCCGACAAGGGCGAATGGCGTGACTGGAGCGGCCTGGAAATCGTGCCCGGACACTGGTACGCCAATGTCGAGGCCGCGGCCAAGTACAACTACCACCACAACCTCGACAAGATCGGCACCAAGACCGACCGCAAGCAGTGGTACATGACGCCGCAGACGATCAACGCGTACTACAACCCGAGTACCAACACGATCAACTTCCCGGCCGCCATCCTGCAGCCACCGTTCTTCTATCCGAAGGGCGACGATGCGGTCAATTACGGTGGCATCGGCTTCGTCATCGGTCACGAGTCCAGCCACGGCTTCGACGATCAGGGTAGCCAGTTCGACGGTTACGGCAATCGCGTCGACTG
The DNA here is from genome assembly GCA_035690885.1 of Oleiagrimonas sp. Taxonomy (GTDB): domain Bacteria; phylum Pseudomonadota; class Gammaproteobacteria; order Xanthomonadales; family Rhodanobacteraceae; genus Oleiagrimonas. Next base: position 3,870 of record DASSKC010000044.1, read on the forward strand.
GTGGACCAAGCAGGACAAGAAGCAGTTCAAGGCACTCACCGGCGCGCTGGCCAAGCAGTACAGCCAGTACACACCGATCCCCGGCGAACCGGACCTGCACGTCAATGGCCAGCTGACGCTGGGCGAGGACATCGGTGACCTGGGCGGTCTGAACATCGCCTACACCGCCCTGCAGATGGCGCTCAAGAAGAACCCGGACGAGAACAAGAAGATCGGCGGCTTCACGCCGGAACAGCGCTTCTTCATGAGCTCGGCACGGGTCTGGGAAGGCGCCGTGCGCAAGAAGGCGGCCAAGGTCCGGCTCAATACCGATCCGCACGCACCGGGCAAGATCCGGGCCTTCGCAACAGCCAGCAACATGCCGCAGTTCGCCAAGGCGTTCCAGTGCAAGCCGGGATCGAAGATGGTTCGCGAAAACCCGGTCAAGATCTGGTAACGGAGCCACATGGCCGTGCGCGCGCTGCGTGCGCGGCAACTTTGAAAAGCGCCGCCTCGTGCGGCGCTTTTTTCATGTTTCATGGCTTGAACGCGGCCCGCTGGGTGGGACAAGCGCAACGCATCCACCGTGTCACCTCGCGCCGCGCAAGAGTGGCGGTTATCCGCCCTGCGCAGCTGCGTGACGCCTGTTGCTGTCCACGAACGCAAAGCATGCGCCATTCCAACACGCACGTCGGCGACGGCACCACGAAGCCATCAATCTTGCATGTAATGTTTATTGCGAATCATTCTCATTATTAATACACTCCGTGGCCGCACACCTCCCTTCACACACGGACCGATTTGGCCATGGAATACATCAAGAGCAGAAAGCACCCGAACCGTCGCGCATCCTCGAATTTCGGCACGCCGTTGGCAGCATCCGTCATGACGGCGCTGACGCTGGGCCTCCCGGCCACTGCCACCGCTGCCGCCGGGAACACGGGAGCCAAGGCCGCGATCGAACAAGCGCGCACCCTGCCCTCGGTCAACGTCGAGGCCATGGACCGACTCGACTACCGCGGCCAGTCGGCTTCGGCCAAGTTCACCCAGCCACTGCTCGATACCACCCAGACGCTGCAAATCATCACCCGTGACCTGTTCGAGCAACAGGGCGCGACCACCTTGACCGAAGCGCTGCGCAACAGCCCCGGCGTTGGCACGTTCTACGCCGGTGAAAATGGCGCGACGGCCACGGGCGACGCGATTCGCATGCGCGGGTTCGACGCCTCCGGGAGCATCTTCGTCGACGGTGTGCGCGACATGGGTTCGATCTCGCGCGACCTTTTCAACATCCAGCAGATCGAAGTCACCAAGGGACCGGACGGCACCGAGTACGGTCGCACCGCACCGACCGGCGCCATCAACATGGTGACCAAGCAGCCATTCCTGATGCGCAAGATATCGGCCGCGATCAGTTACGGCAGCGGTCAGCGCAAGCGCGTCACCGCCGACTGGAACCAGCCGCTGGGCGCGCACTCCGCATTGCGCCTCAACGTGATGGGCCAGAACAGCGGCATGCCGGGCCGCGACGTGGTCGAACGCAACCGCTGGGGCGTGGCGCCGTCGCTGGCCTTCGGTCTGGATACGCCGACCCGGGTCTACGTCGACTACCTGCACATCCGCCAGAACAACATCCCCGACGGCGCCGTCCCCACCATCGGCCTGCCCGGCTATTCCAGCCCCGACCCCGCGCGGCCGCAGGTCGGTGACGCACCCATGGTCGACACCGGCAATTTCTACGGCACGCGGCAGGATCACGACGATGTGCAGGCCGACATGTTCACCGTGCGCGTGGAACACGACTTCGCTCGACATACCGTGTTGCGCAACACCACGCGCTGGGGGCGCACGCGCCAGGATTACCTGATCAGCTCGTTCATGGGCAGCGGCAGCCGGCTGATCACGCCGGACCTTGACGATCCGGACAGCTGGTCGCTGGCGCGCAACATCCCCAATTTCAAGCATCAGCAAAACACCATCGTCACCAACCAGACCAACCTGCGCACGCGTCTGGCCACGGGGTCGGTCGAACACGACATCAGCACCGGCATCGAGCTGACGCGCGAGAAGATCCATTCGGTCGACATCGACACGCGCAACGGTGCCGACTGGCCGGCAGCGAACCTGTATCACCCCGATCATGACGTCGGTGGCGTCGCCTACGGTCCGACCGGCGCCTGGAGCAATGGCGACACCAACACCTATGCCGCCTACCTGTTCGACACGATCAAGTTCAGTCGTCATTGGCAAGTCAACGCCGGCCTGCGCATGGATCACTATCGCACGACATTCCATGACGTCAGTTTGTGCGGCATGAGCTGGTGGGGACCTTCGTGCCCGACGGGCGTGGCCAAGGGCACGCCGCTCACCACCATCGACGCCACCACCAGCGGCAACCTGTTCACCTGGAAGCTGGGCGTGCTCTACAAGCCGGCTGCCAATGGCAGCATCTACGCCAACTTCGCCAAATCGGCGCAACCGCCCGGTGGTGAATCGCTGGCCTTGAGCACCAGCTCACGCAGCGCCGACAACCCGGCGTTCGATCCGCAACACGCACGCACCACCGAAGTGGGCACCAAGTGGGAGCTTGCCGACAGTCGGCTGCTGCTCAGCGCCGCGCTGTATCGCACCGTGGTCACCAACCAGGTCGAGCAAGACCCGGTGGACATGCAGTATTACCAGACCGGTGAAAAACGCGTGCAAGGCGTGGAGCTCACCGCGGTCGGCCACATCACCGCCAACTGGGCCGTCAACCTCGGCGTGACCACCATGGATGCGGAGGTGACCGAGGGACACGCCGTCGCCAATGACGGTTCGACCCACCTGGCCTACACGCCGAGCAGCGCCTTCACCGCCTGGACCACCTACCGGCTGCCATCGGGCTTCACGATCGGCGGTGGCGCGCGCTACAACGGCAGCATGAAACGCGGCCGTGACGGCGCGGTCGGCACGCCCGAATACGTGCGCGCGTATTGGGTGTTCAACCTGATGGCCAGCTACAAGGTCAACCGCCACCTGGATCTCCGGCTCAACGTCAACAACGTGTTCGACAACGACTACGTGGCAGCCATCAACAAGAGCGGTTACCGCTATACGCCGGGCACGCCCCGCGCCGCCATGCTGACCGCCAGCTTCCACTTCTGACCCACGTCGATCCGATCACGCGGTTGCGGTGATACGGTTGCCGCAACCGCCGCTGGATACCTCTCATGCTGATACATGTTCCCGAAGTCCTCGATGCCGCGCAGACCGTGCATGTGCGCGAAACGCTGCAAGCGGCCGAGTGGAGTGACGGACGTGAAACCGTCGGCCCGCAAGGTGCCCGCGTCAAACGCAACCAGCAGCTGCCGGACGCCTCCTCGACACGACGTGAGCTGGGCGCCATCGTGCTGGAAGCACTGGCGCGCAACAGCCTCTACCACGCCGCGACGTTGCCGCAAAAAACCCTGCCGCCACGTTTCAATCGCTATCAAGGCGGTGAGCAGTACGGCTTTCACGTCGATGGCTCCATCATGGCCATGCCCGACAACGCGGGGCAATTGCGCAGCGACATCGCCTGCTCGCTGTTCCTCAACGAACCGGACGCCTACGACGGTGGCGAGCTGGTCATCAGCGACACCTACGGCGAGCACGAGGTGAAACTGCCCGCCGGCGACCTCGTCGTCTACCCGGCAAGCAGTCTGCACCGCGTCACCCCCGTCACCCGCGGCACGCGACTGGCGGCGTTCTTCTGGGTGCAGAGCCTGATCCGCGATGATGCGCAACGGCGTATGCTGTTCGAGCTGGACGCGTCGATCCGCCAACTCGATACCGGCGATACGGGGCGCGCCGTCACGCTGCAATTGACGGCCGTTTACCACAATCTGCTGCGCATGTGGGCACAGACCTGAGGCCAATTGTCGACAAGACCTTTCGCGCGCGGCCGTATGGCGGGATAATGGCCGGCTCATTGAAGTGAGCCGCATCATGTTCGTACCTGGTCAACGCTGGATCTCCACCGCCGAACCCGAGCTGGGACTGGGAACGGTATTACGCGCCGATGACCGCCATGTCCAGGTTCTGTTCGCCAAATCCGGGGTCTTGCGACCCTACGCGCAGGAGTCGGCGCCACTGACCCGGGCCGAATTCCGCCCCGGCCAGCGCATCAATGGCAAAGGTCTGTCGTTTCTGGTCGAACGCGTGGACATTCGCGACGGCCTGCTGGTGTACCGCGGCGAAGGTCGTGAACTGCAGGAAGGCCAGCTCGACGACGAGCAAAGCGTCACCGAGGCCGATGACCGCCTGATCGGTGGACGCATCGACACCGTGGCCCGCTTCGAGTTGCGCCAGGAAGCGCTGCGCCGCCGCGCCCAAGCGCGCCGCTCGCCGGCCTGGGGACTGGCCAGCGCCCGCGTCGACCTGATCGAACACCAATTGCGCGTGGCCGGCATCGCCGCTTCGCGACGTCCGCCGCGGGTATTGCTGGCCGACGAGGTGGGCCTGGGCAAGACCATCGAAGCCGGCATGATCGTTGCGCGCCAGTTGGCGCGTGGCCGCGCCGATCGCGTGCTGGTGCTGGTACCTGATGCACTGGTCAACCAGTGGTTCGTGGAATTGCTGCGTCGCTTCAACCTGCCGTTCGCCATCTTCGACGAAGAGCGTTGCACGGCGATCGAGCAATCCGACCCCTCGCACAACCCGTTCGAGGACGAGCAACTGGTCATCGCCGGCCAAAGCCTGTTCGATGCCGATCCAGAGCGCGGCGCGCAGTTGTGCAAGGCGCACTGGGACCTGCTGGTGGTCGACGAGGCGCACCACCTTGAATGGACGCCCGAGTCGACCAGCCCGCGCTATGCGCTGGTCGAACAACTGGCCGTGACCACGCCCGGCGTTTTGCTGCTTACCGCAACGCCCGAACAACTGGGGCGCCGCGCGCATTTCGCACGACTGCGTCTGCTCGACCCGGCCCGTTACGACAATCTGGATGCCTACCTGGCCGAGGCCGAAGGCTACGTCGAGCTGTCACGTCTGGTTGACGACTTGTCTGCCGGATCGGCATTGGACGACGCCCAGCGCAGCATCCTGCAACGCCACTTCAGTGACGACACCGAGCTGCTGGCGAGCCTTGATGGTCCCGCCGATGCACTGCTCGATGCCCTGGTCGATCGCCATGGCACCGGTCGCGCGATGTTCCGCAACCGACGTGCCAGTGTCGGCGGCTTCCCGCAGCGTCATCCGGAATGGCACTGGCTTTCAAGCGACGACATCGGCGACGACACGCGCCAGATGCTGGCCGCCGAATGCCACGCCGACATGCACCCCGAGGCCGCCGAACCGGTGCATGACTACGCCGAAGACCCACGCCTGGGCGCCCTGCTCGAGCTGCTGCAAACGCATGCCGATGCCAAGTTCCTGCTGATCTGTCGGACCCAGGCCAAGGTGCTGGCCATCGAGGAAGCGCTGCGCGCGGCATCCGGTGTCACCGTGGCACGCTTCCACGAAGGGCTGGGCATGCTGCAGCGTGATCGCAACGCCGCCTGGTTTGCCGAAGACGACGGCGCCCGGTTGCTGTTGTGCTCGGAGATCGGCTCCGAAGGCCGTAACTTCCAGTTTGCCCACCACCTGGTGCTGTGGGATCTGCCGCTGGACCCGGATCTGCTCGAGCAACGCATCGGCCGTCTCGACCGCATCGGTCAGACACATGACATCCACGTCCATCTGCCGATCGTCGTCGACAGCGCGCAGCACGTGCTGGCGCGCTGGTATGACGAGGGCATCAATGCATTGCGTGCCAGCCCCGCGGACGGTCGCGAGCTATTGCGACGCTTCGGTACGGCGCTGGCGGATCTGGCCATCGAACATGCACGCGGCAACAACACGCGCGACCAGGAACTGGACGCCCTGATTGCCGAAACCCGCGCCACCCACGAGGCCCTCGCCGCCGAACTCGATGCCGGTCGCGATCGCCTGCTCGAACTGGCCGCCACGCGCGAGCCGGAAGCCGAAGCGCTCGCACACGCACTGCGCGATGCCGATGGCGACGGCGGCAGCAACGACTTCGTGCTGCGGCTGATGGACAGTTTCGGCATCGGCATCGAGGAACAGGGACCGGACGTGCTTTTGCTCGATCCGCAATACCTGTCCACGGAGGCTTTTCCCGGATTGTCCGATGGTCCGCGCCAAGCCACCTTCTCGCGGTCACTGGCGCTGGCGCGTGAAGACCTGCCGCTGTTGCGTCTGGATCACCCGATGGTGTCCGGCGCCACCGACTTGCTGCTGTCATCGGAAGCCGGCAATGCGACATTCCTGATCGACGACGCCCTGCCCGCGCGCAGCGCCATGTTGCAAACCGTGTTCGTGCTTGAATGCGTGGCCGACCAGAAGCTCGATGCCGCGCGCTTCCTGCCACCCACACCGTTGACGGTCACCGTGGACAGTCGCCTGGCGCCGCGTTCGGGATTCACGCCATCGGAGCCGGCAATCCGGCGTGCCGGCGAACGCCGCCTGGACATCGAGCGCTTTCGCAAGATCCTCGCCAAGCTGGTGCCACCGATGCTGGAAGCGGCCCGGCAAATGGCCGAACACGATGCCGGACAAGTCCGCGCCGACGCCTTGCGCGAGGCGAGCCAGGCACTCGGACACAAGCATCAGCGCCTGTCGGCCCTCAAGGCCATCAACCCGGCGGTGCTCGATGCCGACATTCAAAGTGTCGCCGACGAGCTCGAAGCACTGGAGCGTGAACTACCCCAAGCGCGCCTTCGACTGGACGCCGTGCGCTTTGTCGCCAGCCCGGATTTTCTGCGCTTGCGCTGAAACATCGGGATGTCGGGTTGATGACGCCAACCCGACCTACGCGCTACGCGTCGGTGCGCCCAAGTGCATGTAGGTCGGGTTGAGCCACAGGCGTAACCCGACATGCACACCGCGCCACGGGATATCGGGTAGATGACGCCAACCCGACATCCTTGTGTCAGGCTGCCTCGGCCTGCGCCTCGTCCTCCGGCACACTATGGCGGATCAGGTGATCAAAGGCCGACAAGGCCGCCGTCGATCCCGCGCCCATGGCGATCACGATCTGCTTGTAGGGGACGGTGGTCGCATCACCGGCCGCGAACACGCCCGGAAGCGAAGTCGCGCCGCGATCATCGATCACGATCTCGCCGCGTGGCGACAATTCCAGCGCACCCTTGAGCCATTCGGTATTGGGCAGCAGGCCGATCTGCACGAAGATGCCTTCCAGAGCGATGTCATGCGATTCGCCGCTGGCCCGGTCGGTGTAACGCAGACCGGTGACCTTCTGGCCATCGCCAAGCACTTCGGTGCTCTGGCCGCTGGTGACGATGTCCACGTTGCCCAGGCTGCGCAGCTTGCGTTGCAGCACGTCGTCGGCACGCAACTTGTCATCGAATTCGACCAGGGTGACATGGGCGACGATGCCGGCCAGGTCGATGGCCGCCTCGACGCCGGAGTTGCCACCGCCGACCACCGCCACGCGCTTGCCCTTGTACAGCGGGCCGTCGCAATGCGGGCAGTAGGCCACGCCTTTGTTGCGATACGTATCCTCACCGGGCACGCCGAGCTGCCGCCAGCGCGCGCCGGTGGAAAGCACCACGGTTTTCGACTTGAGGCTGGCGCCGTTTTCCAGCTGCACCTCGACCAGGCCATCGGCCGACTCGCTGGCCGGCACCAGTTTGCTGGCACGCTGCAAATTCATCACGTCCACGTCGTAGTCGTCGACATGCGCTTCCAGCGCCGCACCCAGCTTGGGGCCTTCGGTGTAGCCGACGGAAATGAAGTTCTCGATGGACATGGTGTCGAGCACCTGACCGCCGAACCGCTCGGCCGCCACGCCGGTACGGATGCCCTTGCGCGCGGCGTAGATGGCTGCCGCGGCACCGGCCGGGCCACCACCGATCACCAGCACCTCGAACGGGTCCTTGGTCTTGATCGCTTCGGCGGCGCGCGCGGCGGCACCGGTATCGAGTTTGGCCACGATCTGCTCGACCGTCATGCGGCCCTGGTCGAACACCGCGTCGTTCATGAACACGGTCGGCACCGACATGATCTCGCGCGTCTCGACCTCATCCTGGAACAACGCGCCGTCGATGGCCACATGCTGGATGCGCGGGTTGAGCACGCTGATCAGGTTGAGCGACTGCACCGTCTCCGGGCAGTTCTGGCACGACAGCGAGAAATATGTCTCGAAGCGGTACTCGCCATCCAGGTTGCGAATCTGCTCGGCCAGGTCGTCGGAAACCTTGGCCGGATGTCCGCCTACCTGCAGCAGTGCCAGCACCAGCGAGGAAAACTCGTGACCCAGCGGGATGCCGGCAAAGCGTACTTGCACATCGGTGCCGGTGCGGTGAATGGCAAACGAGGGCTTGCGCGCATCGGCGTCGTCGTCGCGGCGCAGGCTGACCTTGTCGCTCAACGCGGCAATCGCGTTCAGCAGCTCGTCCAGCTCGCGCGA
>DASSKC010000045.1:0-31684 GCA_035690885.1 Oleiagrimonas sp.
TACACGTTGCGGCTGACCCGCTTGCCGTCCGCGCCGGTCAGATCCAGCTCGACGAACCAGGTGCTTGATCGGTTCGCCAATTCCGGGATGGCGGTGATGCGCGTGGCGTGGTTGGCCGGCAGGTCGACATTCCGGACCCGGTGCTGGTAGATGATTTCGCCATTGAGGTTGCGCACGCGGATGCGCGCGTCCAGATCGTGTCGGGCCTCCAGCGTGTGGTTGATGCCCATGATCGAACGGTCGTCGTACGAATACTGGATGTGCACCGGCTCGTTGGCCTTCTTCGCGCCGAAGTAGGCGCCGGCCGGGTTGAGGTCGTAGGGGATCAACTGCCAGTGCAGCGATGGCCAGGCGCTGTTGAGCATCCAGTAGATGACGCCGGTGGACAGGTTGTCCGCGTTCATGCGCGCGTTGTAGGCCTCGAACTGTGCGCGCACCGACGCGTAGTTGGCCAGTTGCGCCTTGGCCACGTAGTCGGCGAGGTTTTTCGGCTTGCCGTAGCGCGCCGCCAGCGGCTTGGAAAAGCGCTGCAGGCTGGCAAATGGCGAGGTCATGCGCGCGGCGTGATACTGGCGCACCTCGGGGTATTTCCAGAGCGCCAGCTGCGCCAGCGGCGAAAGCATGTCGCGCACGCTTTCCGGGCGCGGGATGTCGGCGCCCGCGCTGGTTTCGGAATTGAAACCGAACGCGCCGCCGCGCTGGTCGGCGTACCAGTAGCCGGGCGGCACCCACGCGTAGGGGCCGGACATTTTCATGCCGGACGGTCCGGTCGGCGTGGTGGATTGTGCCGATGCCGAGGCGATGATCGGGCGTTGCCAGTCGGCCGCGTGCAACGCGTCGACGTACATGTTGGCGACGTTGTCCGGCGGCGCGTTGTCGCTGCCGATCAGGAACGCGATCACCGATGGGTGATTGCGCAGACGCCGGGCTTCGCTGATCATGGATTTGCGCGCCGTGCGGAAGTCGGCCTTGTCCCACGGTTCGCCGCCGCTGCCGGCCCAGGCTTCCCATTTGTTGCAGCATTCCCAGCCGGCCAAAATCAAAATGCCCATGCGATCGGCCAGCCGGTAAAAGTCGGGACGCTCCAGCCGACCCTCCAGGCGAATGGTGTTCAAACCCAGGTTGCGGATGTAGCGGAACTGAGCGGCGAGCCGTTCGGGCCGGTCACGCAGGAACAGGTCCGAACTCCAGCCGCCGCCGCGAATCAGCAGCGGGTGGCCGTTGATGACGAACTGGCGGTAGCCCTCATCGGTCAGGTGCGAGCTGACGCTGCGGATGCCGAACGTGGTCGTGGCGCGGTCGGACAGCGTGCCGTCGATGCTTGCTTTCAACGTCGCTTCGTACAGCGGCTGATCGCCCCATTGCGCCGGCCACCACACTTCGGGATGGGTCAGTACCAATGCCGGATCGGCGTTGGGATTGAACGTGACCGTGCGGGTCTGGCCGGCGGCCAGATGCACGCGGCGTTGCAGCGCGACCCCCGCGACGTGGCCACGCAACAAGACATCGCGCGGCGCGGCGCTGTCGTTGCGCACGCGAGCCTCCAGCGTCAGGCGCGCGCGCTTGAGACCCGGCAATGCCAGTTTGCTGGTCACGTGCAGGCCGTGCACCGACACCGCGCCCGAGCGCACGATATCGACATTGCGCCAGATGCCCATGTTGTCGGCCGGCGGGGCCGGCGTCCAGTCGATCCAGCCGATGGAAAGGTCGCGCTGCGGATTGGCGTGATGGACATGCACCGCAAGCACGTTGGTGCCGGGTCGGACCACGTCGGTCACGTCGATCATGTGCGTGGTGTAGGCGCCAGTGACTTGCGTGTGATCGGCAATTTTCGTGCCGTTCAACCACAGGTCGGCACGCGGAATGATGCCGTTGACACGGATGAACGTGTGCAGCGTCTTGCCGCCGGCCGGCAGTTTGAACGTGCTGCGATACCACCACGGGATTTCATAGTAATGCGACTGGCGCATGTTGTCGGCATGGAAAATGTGCGCGTAGCGGCCGCTTTGCATGAGCCCGGCGATGACCGTGGCGTGCGCCGTGTTGACCGGGTACCAGCCGTCAGTCGAATACTGCGGCTGCGAAATGGCCTGCCCGCCTTCCTGCGCCTTGGCCGCGGATTGGATCTGCCAATGCCCGATCGGGACCGCACTGCCGGCACCGCCGGCGACGGTGGCCGGCACGCTCGTCGATGGTTTGGCCGTGACCGCAAAAGAAAAGAGGCAGGCGATGATCAGCATCATCGCGGCACGAATCGACCGGGACACGGGGCGGCGTGCAGATGGGGACATGCGTGGTATCCAGCTGGTTGTCACATCATCACTATGGTGACGATGGTCGGGAGTGTTCGGGGAGCCCCGATTCAAACAGGAATGCCGCGACAAAGGCAATGGCTGGACGTGTGCATACAAGCTCGGCTTAGCCAATAAGTATTATATGAAGCGCAACTGCCATCGACTATAAATGAAGCAACACAAGGGCACGTTGCTGTTTCGGGGACAACGCGGAAATCGGGTTGGCAAGGTATGTTCAGTCGTTGCCAATCGAATTTTCCGCCAAGGCACTTCCAGGCGTTTGCATGATGCGTCTTCCCGTGCGTTGTCGACCGCGACGGTGACACGGGAGATTGCACATGAAGTTGCGCACAAGCTTGATCGTGTTTTGTGTCACGGCGCTGTTTGCGGTGACGGCACAGGCGAAGCCCCACAAGGCAAGCGCCGATACGCAGGACACGATCCAGACCGTGTACCTGTGGCCGGACGGCGTCCCGGCCGACAGCGGGCCGGCGCCGCAAGGTCCGGAAAAGGTCGTGACCACGATCGATGATTACGGCGTGGTGCTCAACATCAGCAAGCCGCGCATGATCGTCATGCATCCCGAACATCCCAATGGCACCGCGGTCCTGATCCTGGGCGGCGGCGGTTATCTGCACATCCAGATCGGTGCTGAAGTCATTCCCACCGCCGAATGGCTGATGACGCTCGGTGTGACACCGGTGATCCTGTATTACCGCTTGCCCGGTGACGGCTGGGCTCCGGTGGCGCCGTTCCAGGATACGCAGCGCGCGATGCGGCTGTTGCGTGCGCATGCCGACGCGTTCGGGATCAACCCGCATCGCATTGGCGTGCTTGGATACTCCGCCGGTGGCAACCTGGCCGGCATCATCGCGACACGCTTCAAGCATGATTTCTACCCGCCGACCGATGCCGCCGACAAGCAGCCCTCACGACCGGATTTCGCGGGATTGATTTATCCGGTGTCCTCGATCACGCCGCCGTACGACAACACCAATACGCGCCAGCGCCTGCTCCCGCAGGACAATGCGCAGCAAGCGTATACGGTGCAAAATCACGTGTCGGACGCGACGCCGCCCACGTTCATCGCGCAGGCCGAGGATGATCCGGTGGTCAATGTGCAGTCCAACATGGCGCTGTATCAGCTGCTAGTCGAACACGGCGTTCCCGCGGAGCTGCATCTGTTCGAGCACGGCGGGCATGGCTGGGGTCTGGGTCTTCCCGGCACCGAAGTCAGCCAGTGGCCGATGCTGTTTGCCGCCTGGATGCGCCTGCACGGCTGGTTGCCGTGCCCGACCGACAAGGCGGCACCGACGCGATGACACGGCGCTTCACGTCCGCGCCATGCATGAACGGTGACGAGCACGACAAGGCAATCCCATGAGCATATTGACGACACTGCGCGAGCTTGATTCCGACCAACGCCACACCGTGGTCGCCAGCTTTCTCGGCTGGACGCTGGACGCGTTCGACTACTTTTTGATGGTGCTGATACTGAGCGCCGTGGCCAAGGAGTTCGACGCCAGCATCACCACGGTGAGCTTCGCGTTGTTCCTGACCCTGGCGGCGCGCCCGCTCGGCGCATTGATCTTCGGCCGTCTCGCCGATCGCTACGGACGACGGCCGCTGATGATGCTCGATGTCGCGCTGTACTCGATCCTGGGTCTGGCCTGTGCGTTTGCGCCGTCGTTGACCGTCCTGTTCGTGCTGCGCTTTGTATTCGGTATTGCCATGGGTGGCGAATGGGGCATTGGCGCATCGCTGGCGATGGAGGCGGTGCCGGCCAAATCGCGCGGCATCGTGTCAGGCCTGCTGCAAAGCGGTTATCCGTGCGGGTACTTTCTTGCCGCACTGGCGTACTACCTGGTGTTCGACCATTTCGGCTGGCGCGGCATGTTCGTGGTCGGCGTGCTGCCGGCATTGCTGCTGCTCTACATCCGGCGCAAGGTGCCCGAATCACCGGTGTGGAAGGCCGGCATCGAGAAGGGGCCGCGCGTCGGCATCTTCGAAGCGATGCGCGGGCACTGGAAGCTGTTCATCTATCTGGTCATCCTGATGACGCTGTTCAACATGTTCAGCCACGGATCGCAAGACATGTACCCGACGTTCCTGCAGCAACAGGAGCATCTGGATACCGGCGCGGTGGCCTTGTTGACGGTGCTGCTCAACGTCGGTGCGATCGTCGGTGGCCTGCTGTTCGGCGCGTGGTCGCAGCGCATCGGTCGGCGTCGCGCCATCATCGTCGCCGCCCTGTTGGCACTGCCGTGCATCCCGTTGTGGGCTTACGGCGGCTCACTGGCACTGCTGGCTATCGGCGCGTTCCTGATCCAGGTGATGGTGCAGGGTGCGTGGGGTGTGGTGCCGACGCACTTGAACGAGCTGTCGCCAAGCGCGGTGCGCGGCACCTTGCCCGGCTTTGTCTATCAGACCGGCAATTTGCTGGCGGCATTGACGGCCACGGGCGAAGCCTGGATCGCGCATCAACGCGGCGGCGATTACGCGTTCTCGATGGCGGTGTGGGTCGGTATCGTGGCCATTCTTCTGGCGCTGGTGACCTGGCTGGGGCGTGAGGCCAAGGGCGTGTCGTTCACGGACAACCCGACGTCCTGATGTCGTGCGGCGTTGGCATTCGGTCGGGTCCGGCCTGCTCATGCCCGCCGGGCCGGTAAGATGGTGGTGGCCCCGGATAAGGGACGGCTGTTCTCCATGCGTGTCCACGACACAAGGTCCGCACATGACGCAAGCACCCGCATTTCTGGTTGCCGATGACCACCCGATGTTCCGCTCCGCCGTGGCACAGGCGCTGCAAGCGGAACTGCAGGGCGCGCGCATCCTCGAGGCCGCCAGCCAGAGTGCGCTGGAGGCGGTGTTGCAGGCCGAGCCCGATGTCGAGCTGATCCTGCTGGATCTGATGATGCCCGGAACGGTCGGGTTTTCCTCGTTGTTGTGGCTGCGCTCGGAGTATCCCGATCTGCCGGTGCTGGTGATCTCGTCCAACGACCGCCCGCGCACGGTGCGTCGCGCGCAGCAATTCGGTGCCGCCGGCTTCATCTCCAAGGCGGCGCCGGTCGACAAGCTGGGCGAGGCCGTGCGTGCGGTGCTGGACGGCGAGCTCTGGTTCGAGGGAGGTCAGGCCGAGCGCAGCGAACACGATGCCGAACTGGCGGCGCGGCTGGCGCAACTGACGCCACGCCAGTTTCGCGTGTTGATGCTGATTGCCGACGGCTTGCTCAACAAGCAGATTGCCGATCGCCTCGACTTGTCCGAGAACACCGTGAAAATCCATGTGTCGGCGATCCTGTCCAAGCTGGCATGCCGTTCACGTACCCAGGCAGCCGTGCTGGCCAAGACGCTCAACGTGGACGAAAGTGAATAGTCATCTCGTCGCTACACGGCATCGGCCGCGGTCAGCAGCTGTCGCATCAAGGCGCGCAGGCGGGCCGGGGAGACCGGGCGAGTCAGGGTATGCAGTCCAGCTTCGCGCAGGTGCTGCCGTGTAGTGGTGTCTTCGCGTGCGGTCAGGACGATGCATGGCGGTTGCCCAGCCAGTTGATTGCGCACTCGCTTCACGCACGCCAGCGTGACGCTTGCATCCCGGCCTGCCTCGATCAGGACCAGGTCGATGTGCTCTCGCGTGCGTGTGTCGATGTCGGCGACACTGCGAGCCACCAACGGCTGGCATGACCAGCGGCGCAGCAACTCGCGCAAGATGGTGCCATCGTCGCCACTGCCGATACAAAGCACGCGTCGTCCGACCAGGGGCGAGTCGAGCGTATCGCGCCCGTGGGCGATCGGTGTGGCAACAGGCGCCACCTGTGGCTTGGGCACGCGCAAAACCTCCACGCCGAACATGCTGCCGTGCCCCTCGCGCGAGCGCACCACCAGCGGGTGCCCGAGCTGCGCGGCAATACGCTGCACGATCGACAGCCCCAAACCGGCGCTGCGGACATTGGTTCCGCGACCAGCGCCCAGACGGGTGAACTCGTGGAAAATCGTTTCGCGCTTGTCTGCCGGAACGCCGATGCCGGTGTCCCATACCTCGACGCGCAGCATGTCGCCGTGGCGCCGGCAGCCGATCAGGATCCGGCCATGCGGCGTGTAATGCACCGCATTGGACAGGAAGTTCTGCAGCACCCGGCGCAGCAGCATCACGTCGGTACGCACCCACGCATTCGTATTGACCAGATGCAGCGAAAGCCCCTGCGCCTGGGCGATGATGTCGAACTCGCGCGCCAGCCGTTGCAACATCGGTGCCAGTGCGACGTCCTCGATATGCGGCTCGATTGCACCGGCTTCCAGACGTGACAGGTCGAGCATGCTGCCCAGCTGGCGGTCCAGTGCATGCAGTGCCTGCTCGACGCGTTCGAGCATGGCGTGTTCGTCGGGTTGGTGCAGGGCCCGGTGCAGTCTGCCGCAAAACAGGCGCGCCGCATTCAATGGCTGCAGCAAATCATGCACGGCCGCCGCCACGTGACGGGTCTTGTTGCGGTTGGCGTGTTCGGCCTCGGCCTTGGCCGCGCGCAGCTGGCCGGTCCGCTTCTCGATGCGGTGTTCGAGTGTGTCGGTGAGTGTGCGCAAGGCGCGTGCAGCCTTCTTGTAGCGCGTGATGTTGGCGTAACTGGTGACGAAGCCGCCGCCCGGCAGTGGGTTGCCGCGGATTTCCAGCACGCTGCCGTCGGCGTGCTCGCGTTCGTACATGTGCGGTTTGCCTTGGCGCAGGTAATGCAGGCGCCGCGCGATGGCCGCTTCGGTATCGCCCGCTCCCAGCAATCCACCGCGCGCGTTGTAACGCAGCAGGTCCTCGATAGGCCGGCCCGCCGTGAGCAGATCCTGCGGGTAGTCGAATACCTCCGCATAATGTCGGTTCCAGGCCACCAGGCGCAGGTCGGCATCGACGACGCTGACGCCTTGCGGCAACGCCTCCAACCGTTCCGGGCTGCCGGCGATGGCCTGCGTTGCCGCCTGCACGAAGCTGTCCTGCTCCGAGCGCAGCGCGCTGGCATAGTGTGCGACCAGTCGTTCCAGTTCCTCGCGGCTGCGTTGGCGCATGCGTGCCAGACGCGTGCGCTGACGCAGGTACAGCCCAAGCAGAATCACGGGCAGCCAACCACCCAGCGTTACCAGGGCGGCATTGCGCATGTCGGTGGTCACCGGGCGCATGGAGCTGAACGAATGGATGGTCCATCCTTGCGCGGGCAATGCCCGACTGCGTTCGAGCATGCGAGTGGATGTGTCGGCCAACCCGACCTGTACCACGCGGCCACCGTCATCCAGATGTCGTTGTGCGTGCAGTTGCACCGGCGCACGCAAACGGTCGGCGTACTGCCGGGTGCGTGCCACCTGCGCGATAACGGCATCCGAGAGATGGTGCAGCGGCCGGTATTGCCAGCGCGGATCATTGCTCAGGAACACGATGCCGTGCTTGTCGCTGAGCGCGATGGTGTCGTCGTTGCCGGCCCATTCCTCGCGTATCTGCTGCAGGGTGATCTTGACCACGATCACGCCGATGCGCTCGCCGCCCTGCCCCTTGATTGCCTGCGCGATGAAATAGCCGGGTACGTGCGTGGTCACGCCTATGGCGTAGAACGTGCCCTCGCCCTTGCGCATGGCCAGTTGAAAGTACGGACGGAAATCGTAGTCACGCCCCACGTTGCTGGTCGCAGTGCGCCAGTTGCTGGCGGCAATGGCCACACCATGGCGTCCGATCAGGGTCAGCGTCGAGACATGCGTGGCGCCGTTGGTGCGTTCGAGTTTGCGATTGAGCGCATCCACGTTGATCTCGCCTCGGGGTGTCTCCAGCGCGGTTTGCAGCTGTGTGTCCAGCGCCAGCGTCGAGGGCAATACGCGATAACGGTCAACCAGGCGCTGCAGTGACAACGCATGCAATTGCAGTCGCTTGCCCTCGTCGCGCGACAAGGCCTGCAACGACTGTCGGCCCGCCCACCAGGCAGCCAGTGCGGTGCTGGCGGCAATGGCCACCAGCAGCGTGCCGACCTGCAACATGAGCCGATTGCGTCGACGCGGTGTCATGGATCGCTGCCCTGATGCATACCGATTCCATCATTGCACGGGATTGCGACCATTGACGGAGATCGTCATGGCCGTGTCACCATATTGGCATGGTGCCGAATCCGGTGAACTAGCCGGAATGTATTATTCAAAATTGCCATCCCCTGGACTAAAACAGATACAGGTCCGAGCGACTTGTGATGCGTCGTGGCACGACGGTCTTCACGACCCTGGCGAGTGATGACGCCGCTGGACTGAAGTAATCCATGCCAATTGTTTCCGGGGAGGGGTGAGAACATGAAATTCAGCAAGCGTCTTCTGGCCGTGGCCATATCCGCGGCCGTGGTCGGTTGGTCGGCGCCAGCGTTGGCCGCAGCGCAAGCGGACACGTCGAACGACAAGGACCAGCACGCACAAGAGCTGTCCACGGTCGTGGTCACCGGGTCGCATATTCGTCGCGTGACCATGGAAACGGCCAATCCGGTCCTCGCCATCGGTCACGAGCAGATCATGGCGACCGGCGACCTGACCCTGGGCAAGCTGCTCCAGGATCTGCCGGCCATGACCGGTGGCGCGACCAATCCGCAATACGCGCACAGCCATGGCGGCACGCAGGTGAGCATGCGCGGTCTGGGTTCGGCACGCACGCTGATCCTGGTCGACGGACGTCGCGTGGTCAGCGGCGACGTCAACGCCATTCCCGCGGCGATGATCGAACGCATCGAAGTGCTCAAGAACGGCGCCTCGGCCGTGTACGGGTCGGACGCCATCGGTGGCGTGGTCAACTTCATCACCAAGAAGCACTACGAGGGCGCACAGTTCACGGCGCGCTACGGCCAGTCCTCGCACGCCGATGCCCGCGGCAAGGGTTACACGTTCACGTTCGGGCACGTCGGCGACAAGGGCAGCATCATCGGCGGCATCGGTTACAAGAAAGTCGAAGGTGTGCCGTCCAGTGCGCGGGCATTCACGGCCAACGTGCTTGAGCTGGACACCAACGATCAGGGTGTTCCGGTGGCATCCATTGGCGGTTCGACCAACTCGCCGTTCGGCCGTATCCAGATTCCGGACTCGGGCCCGGTGCACGACGCGTTTCCCGGATGCAGCCATCTGGCGCGCAATCCCGGTGCCACCGGCATGGACCCAATCAACGATTACCACTGTTACCGCAACAGCGGTCCGAACACCGACAAGTACAACTACGCCACCGATACCCAGCTGCTGAAGCCGCAGGAGCGCACCAACGCCTTCGTGCTCGGCACCTATCAGCTGAGCGACCACGTGGCGGTCTATCTGGACGCCTACTACAACAAGAGCAAGGCGACGTTCGAGGAAGCGCCGACCACGTACCACACGCCGCAGGTGACCATATCGGCCGACAACTACTACAACCCGTTCGGCGTCGAGTTTTCGCGCCACGGTTACAGCTTCCGTTCGCGTCTGCTGGGCATGGGGCTGCGCAGCGACCATTACTCCAACACCGTCACCCAGGTGTTCACCGGGTTCAAGGGCCACTTCCGGATGTTCGATGACCAGGCCTGGCAGTGGGATGTCGGCATGAGCTACGGCCATCGCCACGCCGGCACCTTGACCCTGAACTACCCCAACCTCGACGAGCTGTATACCGGACCGTCTTTCCTCGACCCGAGCACGGGCGAGGTCACGTGCGGCACACCCGGTGATCCCATTTCCCAGTGCGATGCCTCGTTCAATCCGTTCAACGTGCAGGCTCCCAACTCGGTCGCCGCGGAAAAGCGCGGCACGACCCCGGCCATCGAAAACGAATACCGCCAGCAGAAAATCTGGCATGCCCAGGCCAGCGGCGGCTTGTTCGATCTGCCGGCCGGCACCATGCAGCTGGCGCTGGGTGCAAGCTATCGCCAGATCCATACGCGCTCGGTATTCGGCTCCGCGCTGCTGATCGATCCGCAGACCGGCGATTGCAACCTCGGCGTGCATTGTTCGCTGCCGTTGCAGGGTGGCTACAACGTCAAGGAGGCCTACGGCGAGCTGTTCATTCCGATCCTGTCGGGTGTGCCCGGCGCCTACGGCCTGAACGTGACCATCGGTGACCGCTACTCGCGCTTCAGCACCTTCGGCAGCACCAACAACACCGAGTTCAAGGTCGAGTGGCGACCGATAGCCAGCCTGCTGCTGCGCGGGTCGGTGGAGGAAGTGTTCCGTGCGCCGACCGTGCACGACGTGTTCGCGCCGATCAGCAGCGCCAACCCGCGGATCAGCTACGACCCGTGTGACGGCTATACCGGCTCCCCGGTCAATCCGGCCTGCGTCAACGTGCCAACCGATGGCAGCTTCGTCAACATGCTGGTGGCCCAGGACGTGGCATCGGCGATCCGAACCGCCGGCGCCAACGCGGCGGGTTTCGACATCCAGCCCGAAACGGGCAAGTCATTCGATCTGGGTGCCGTTTACAGCCCGTCATGGGTGCCCGGTCTGACCGTCAGTGCCGATTTCTGGCACGTCTACCTCAACCACGTGATCAGTCACGTCAATCTGCAGAACCTGCTGAACCTGTGCAGCAACGGGCAGACGCAATACTGCGGGCTCATCCACCGTTACCCCAGCGGTCCGCAGCAAGGCCAGATTTCGCAGTTGACGGTCGAACCGATCGGCAATCTCGGCAGTTTGAGCACCGGTGGCGTGGACGTGTCGGCCAACTACACCTTGACGACCCGGTCGCTCGGCCGTTTCAACTTCAATGTCAATGGCACCTACCTCAGGTACTACACCGCGAAGACCGCGCCGGGCACGCCCGCCAACCAGGTGTTCCATTACGCGGGCCATTACATGCCGCACGGTTCGGCACCGGCATCCAGTTGCCCCGGCGTCGGGCAATGCCTGTTCCCGCGCTGGCGTGCCAATGGTTGGGTGCGCTGGCAAATGGGAAACTGGCGAGCGACATGGAAAGTCCATTATCTCGATGACTTTCGCATGGGCTCGCCGATACCGTCGCAGGATACGCATCCGGCAGGCAGCGGCCTGGATGGTTACTACATTGATTACGGGTCGAGCATTTATCACAACGTGTCGCTCAGCTACGACATCAAACCCATCCATACCCGTTTGTCTATCGGTGTGAACAACGTGTTCGACAACAAGCCACCGATTCTTTACGACAACAATGCCGATTACAACATCGACCAATTGAATTTCGATGTCGTCGGTCGCTATTACTGGGCCAGGGTGGTGGTCAGTTATTGAGTTCCCGTGAAGGAGGGTCGGGCAGTTTGCCGGCCCTCCCGCTTTTGCATTCGCGTCTGCTACCGTGGACAAATCGGAAGACGCCCGTCGTGGCGCATGCACGGGCGGGAGGTGCCCACCGATATCGTTCGCGAATGGGGTCTTGATGATGAACAAACACAACTGGTCGTGTCTGGCGACCTTGCTGGCATGCCTGTCGCTGACTGCGTGTGGCGGCACGGCTGGCGCGTCGGCGGATTCGCCGGCGCCCACGGGGACCAACGCCGACGTGGCGAGCACGCATGTCGCGCCGGCCACGACGGACGGCATGCTGGGCTTTACGGCCGAGGGTGCCGACAAGCAGAAAAGCCTCGAGAAAAAGTTCGATGCAGCGCTCGACGCCGAACAAATGCGCGCCTGGCTGAAGCGTTTGTCGTCCAAACCCAACCAGGTCGGTTCGCCGCATGACAAGGCCAATGCCGAGTTCCTGCTCGCGCAATTCAAGAAGTGGGGCTGGGATGCGCATATCGAGAAATTCAAGGTGCTGGTGCCGACGCCGAAGAAGGAATTGGTCGAGCTGATCGCGCCGACGCACTTCAAGGCCACATTGCACGAGCCGCCGGTCAAGGGTGATCGCACCTCCGACGAGAGCGGCGCCTTGCCGCCCTACAACGCCTACGGTGCCGATGGCGATGTCACCGGCGAGCTGGTGTACGTCAACTACGGCATGCCCGAGGACTACAAGAAGCTGGCGCGGCTCGGCGTCAACGTCAAAGGCAAGATCGTCATCGTGCGTTACGGCGGTGGCTGGCGCGGGCTGAAGCCGGAGCTGGCCTACGAGCACGGTGCGGTGGGATGCCTGATTTATTCCGATCCGCGCGACGACGGCTATTTCCACAGCGACCCGTACCCGAAGGGCGCGTCGCGTCCGCCCGAAGGCGTGCAGCGCGGCTCGGTCATGAAGATGCAATTGCATCCGGGCGATCCGACCACGCCGGGTTACGGCTCCACGCCCGACGCCAAGCACATCGCGATCGACGACGCCAAGACCATCCTCAAGATTCCGGTGTTGCCGATTTCCTATGCCGACGCGACACCGTTGCTCAAGGCCATGGGTGGGCCGGTCGCGCCGGAAAGCTGGCGCGGCGCCTTGCCGTTCACCTACCACGTTGGTGGCGGGCCGGCCAAGGTGCACATGGTGGTCGAGAACAACTGGATCTACCAGACGCTGTACGACGTCATCGCCAAGCTACCCGGCACCGGCGCGGCAGACCAATGGATCGTGCGCGGCAATCATCATGATGGCTGGGTGTTCGGCGCCTTCGATCCGCTGTCCGGCACGGTGGCCATGATGGGCGAGGCCAAGGCCCTGGGCACGCTGTACAAGAACGGCTGGCGGCCCAAGCGGACCATCGTCTACGCCAGTTGGGACGGTGAAGAACAAGGCCTGCTGGGTTCGACCGAATGGGCCGAAACCCATGCCAGGGAACTCAAGAACAAGGCGGTGTTGTACGTCAATTCCGACACCAACGGCCGCGGCATCCTGCGTGCCGGCGGCAGTCATTCGCTGCAGCACATGGTCAACCAGGTCACGGCCGGCATCATGGATCCGGAAACCGGCGACAGCATCCGTCAGCGCAAGCGTGCCTACATCCAGGTCAAGGCCTCGCAGCCCGATGCCTGGCCGCGACTGAAAAAGATGGCCAAGCAGATCGAGGATGGCGGCGACCTGCCGTTGGCTCCGCTGGGCTCGGGTTCGGACTACAGCGCCTACCTGCAGCATCTGGGCATTGCGTCGCTCAACTTCGGTTTCGGCGGCGAGGCCGATCAGGGTGGCGTGTACCACTCGCGCTACGACTCGTTCGATCACTTCATCCGCTTCGGCGACCCGACCTTCCAGTACGAGGTCGCGCTGGCCAAGGTGGCCGGTCATGTGGTCATGCGCATGGCCAACGCCAAGGTCCTGCCGATGCGCTTCAGCGATTTCAGCAACACGCTGGACCGCTACATCGGACGCATGCACGACCAGGTCGAGCACCAGCGCAAGGCAGCCAAGAAACAGCACAAGCTGCTTGAAGCGACCGCCTACAAACTGGCCACCGATCCCAAGCGCCCGGTCGCTCCACCCGAGCGCCTGACCAAGGTACCGAAGATCGACTTCGCCCCGCTGGACAAAGCCGCCGAACAGCTGGCCGCAAGCGCCACGGCTTATCAGGCGGCCTATCACGCGGCGGCCAAAAATGGCCTGGAACTGTCGGGCGACAAGCTGACGAAGGTCAATCAGCTGATCGGCACCCTGGAGCAGCGCCTGCTGTACAAGCCGGGTCTGCCGGGCCGTCCCTGGTACAAGAACATGATCCAGGCTCCCGGCGCCTTGACCGGCTACGCACCCAAGATCATCCCCGGCGTGCACGAGGCCCTGGATGCGCGCGACTGGACGCGCGCCGACAAGTACGCCGGCATCACTGCCGATGTGCTGGACAACTATCGGGCGCAGCTGGATCAGCTGACGGCATTGCTGAAAAAGTAAGCCGACGCTCGCTTGATGAAAAGCCGGGTACCGTGATCGGTGCCCGGCTTTTTGCTGCCTGCACGCCAGGGAAGCTGCGCTTTCGGACCCGCCTGCGACTACCTCCATAGCGCGTAATGTCTCAGCGGTGCTCCTTGGGTCGTACAGCCCGGAAAACTTGACGAATGTTGACTCGGTGCGCGCAACGAAAAGTGTTGCAATGACGTGATAAATCTTTGTCATGCAAGCGAAAGTATACGAGCGCAGCCGAAGCGTGGGCGAGGAAACTTGACAGCAAAGTGCATTTGAGTAGTATCGACAAATAGTAATACAAAATAGAAATCATGGAGCATGTCGGGCCCGACAAGGCGTCAACGGCTCTTTGACCGAAGCATCAATCACCTAGCCATGACGGCGAATGTCTTGCGCTCTCGTGACTGACAGGTCAGGGCCACATCACGAAAGCACGTTTGAGGCAAAGGTGGGTGTAATGCGTTGTTCAACTATTTCGAGTCGGTACGTTCTGTTGGGCCTCCTCGTGTGGTTGACGTGCGTGCCGGTTGCACTCGCGGCTTCGGCGGGCGCGCAGCGGGCGTCGATCAGCTATCACGCCGACTCCCAGATATTCCGCATGGATGCCGCGCACATCAGCTACATCATGGGGGTGGGCCCAAACGGCATCCTGCAAACCCTTTATTGGGGCGAGCGATTGCAGCCGAGGGACCGACTGCGCAAAGCCAAGCCGTCACATAAGCGATCTTCATGGGAGCCCAAAGGCAGTTTGACCCCGCAAGAATATGGCGCCTGGGGCGGAAACAACGTTTTGACGCCGGCGATCAAGGTGCATTTTGCCGATGGCAACCGAGACCTCGTGTTGCGTTATGAAGGCCACCACATCGACGGCAACGAACTGAAAATTACACTCACGGACAAACGTGCCGGCATTGACGTGACGCTGCATTACGTGGTTGATCCCGGAACCGGCATCATCGGTCGTTCCGCGCGCGTGGAGAACCATTCCGGACAAGTCGTGACCGTCGACCGCATGGCTGCCGCCACATGGAATCTGCCGCGCGGCGACGACTATTCGTTGCGCTATCTGGGCGGAAAGTGGGCCGGCGAGTGGAACCTGTATACGCGTCCGGTGACTCAGGGCACGATGGTGCTGCAGAGTCGGCGCGGGTCGACCGGCGACAAGAACAACCCTTGGTTTGCCATTGAGGACGGCGATGACTGGCAAGAGGCGAACGGACGGGTCTGGTTTGGTGCCTTGGCATGGAGTGGTTCGTGGCGAATTTCCGTGGACCAAGACGTGTTTGGCCACGTGCATGTCACGGGTGGGTTCAATCCTTTCGATTTCTCGTGGCGACTCGAGCCGGGCGCGTCCTTGCGCTCACCGACGTTCTACGCCGGGTATACCGATCAGGGCATCGGCGAGGCATCACGTCTGCTGCACCACTTCGAGTTGACGCGAATCGTGCCCGGCTACCCGCATCCGCCATTGCGGCGAGTGTTGTACAACTCCTGGGAAGCGACCGGATTCGATGTCACCGCCGCCGGGCAGATGAAACTGGCCGAGCGTGCCGCCAAGCTCGGCGTCGAATTGTTCGTGATGGATGACGGCTGGTTTGGCGAGCGCAACAGCGACCATGCCGGCCTGGGTGACTGGTTCGCCAACCCGGAAAAATTTCCGCATGGTCTGAAGCCGTTGATCGACAAGGTGCACTCGCTGGGCATGGCCTTCGGCATCTGGGTGGAGCCGGAAATGGTCAATCCCGATAGCGACCTATACCGCGAACACCCTGACTGGGTGCTGCATTTCAAGGGGCGTCCGCGGACCCAGGCACGTCATCAGCTGGTGCTGAACCTCGCCCGGGACGATGTACGCGATTACGTTTTCCACGCCATTGATCGCCTGCTGTCCAACAATGACATCCAGTTCTTGAAGTGGGATTACAACCGCTACTGGACCGAGCCGGGCTGGCCCGGGGTGGCTCCGGATGAGCAACAGAAAGTGTACGTGAAGTACATTCGCAACCTGTACGGAATCCTGCGCGAGCTGCGCAAGCGCCACCCGGGCGTGGAGATCGAATCGTGCTCCAGCGGCGGTGCACGCGTGGACCTGGGCATCCTTGGCCTGACCGACGAGGTATGGCCATCGGACAACACCGATCCGTCCGACCGCTTGACGATCCAGGACGGCTTTACCTACGCCTACGCGCCGGGCCTGATGATGGCTTGGGTGACCGACTCGCCCAACTGGGTCAATCATCGCGCGACCTCGCTGGATTTCCGGTTTCTGTCATCCATGCAGGGTGGCCTGGGCATCGGTGCGAACATTCTCGAGTGGAATGATGCGCAGATGGACAAGGCGAAGTATTACGTCGAGGCGTACAAGAATATTCGCCGCACCGTGCAGCGTGGTCGGCTTTATCGGTTGATCTCGCCGCAGCACCAGTCTCCTTACTCGGCGACCGAATCGGTAGCACGCGATGGCAGCCAAGCCGTGCTGTTTGCCTTCCAGCGCATGGGACATGAGGCCACCCCGCATTCGCGGCTGCGCTTGCGGGGTCTGGACCGTCAGGCTCGATACCGTTATCGCGTCATTCACGGCAAGGTGTTGAAAGGTACGCCGGACGTGGCCAGTGGATCGTACTGGATGAATTACGGCATTCAGATACTGATGCGCGGTGACATGCAGGCCACCGGCGTGGTGTTCGAGCGGATCGATTGAAGTTAGGCCCGTCGTTGGGCGGGATGATGATTTGCCAATGGGGCGTGCAAACGCTCGCCCATCAACAATGGGGATGCGAGATGAAACGACGCACATTCTTGCGCTTGAGCGCCATGGCGCCACTGGCTTTCGGCGCCAGCCGGGTCATGGCCGACACCTCCTTGTCGGCAGCGCGTATTCACGCTACACCGAACGGCAAGCCGCACACATTCGGCTTCCATGGGCGCGAATTCCTGCTCGATGGCCAACCCATGCAAATACGTGCGGGGCAAATGGACCCGATCCGAGTTCCGCGGTCGTACTGGGTGCATCGCATTCGCATGGCCAAGGCCATGGGCTTGAATACCATTTCTTTGTACCTGATGTGGAACGCACTGGAACCCGAGCCCGGCAAGTTCGATCTCACCACCGATCGGAATGACTTCAGCCATTTCATCGAGCTTTGCGCGCAGGAAGGCATGTGGGTGTTTCTGCGCCCCGGCCCCTATGTCTGCGCCGAATGGGATTTCGGTGGCTTGCCCGCTTGGTTGTTGCGTGACCCGTCAGTGCGCGTGCGCCAACTGGAAAACGCGCATTACATGCAGGCCGTGAGTCGCTACTTTGATGCCCTCGCCCCAGTGATCCAGCCGCTGCTGGTGCAAAATGGCGGTCCGGTGCTGATGGTTCAGTTGGCGAACGAATACAACGACTTCAGCCGCGGTCCGGCCTACATTCCACGATTGCGTCGTATGTGGGAGCAGCGCGGCGTTGACATTCCGTTTGCGATTGCAGACGGAATGACGCCTTTGGACAATCCCGCAGCGGCTGCCGCGGGTACGGCTGTAGGCCTGGATGGACCGTTGGGCGCAAAATTTCGCTTTGATCAGGCGCGGTCGATTGCTGGTCAAGCCCCGGTCTTTGTCGCTGAGGCCTGGGTAGGCTGGTACACACGCTGGAACGATGAAGCATTCGCGACCGTCGCTTACGCCGACAAGTTGCGCGAACTGGCCACGGGGCTGCGCCAACTGATGGATGCTGACCGCTCATTCAGTTTGTATGAAGTCCACGGTGGTACCAACTTTGGCTTCGGCGCCGGTGCCAATGCCAAAGATGACGGTAGTGACTTCAGTCCCATGATAACCAGCTACAACTACGGCGCGCCGATCAATGAGCGCGGTGAGCCGACCGCCAATTATCATGCATTCCGTTCCATCATCACCGGCACGTTGAAACAACCGGTCATGGACATGCCGCCCGTTCCGCCGGTGGGCACGTTTGCGTCCGTCAAAGTCAAACCGTACGCCTCGTTGTGGGACAACCTGCCGGCACCGATCCATGTTCACCGACCGCAGTCGAATGAAGTCCTGTTCGGGCGAGGAAGCGGCGTGGTGGTGTACCGCAAACGCATCCAGACCGAAGCGCCAACCATGTTGCGCATCGAAGGCGTGCGTGATTACGCGACCGTGTTTGTCGACGGCCAGTACGCCGGACTGGTGTCACGCGTCAAGGACCAGGACGTGCCTGAGGGAAACACGTTGAAGCTACCTTCCACGCAAGGAAGGAACGTCGAGCTGGAGATCCTTGTAGATAGTTTCGGGCACGTCAACTACGGTCACTTCATGCGTGATGAAAAGGGACTCGTCGGCCACGTGTATCTGGACAAGAAGCCCCTGCATGGTTGGCAGGTCCACGGCTTGCCACTGGATAATGACTACGTTCGTACTCTCAAACCCGCCGCTGCGCAGTCGACACGTCCAGGCATGTTTTTCCGTGCCAAGGTGGAGCGGGACGACGCCACCGATTGCTATGTCGACTTGAGTGAGTGGAACAAGGGCTATGTATGGGTCAACGGTCATCTGCTTGGCCGGTACTGGCACATTGGTCCGCAGCAGCGATTCTACTGCCCAGCCGAATGGTGGAAGCAAGGTCGCAACGAGGTCGTGATTTTCGATCAGCACATGACCCGTGGAGCCAGAATCCGCGGTGTGACGACGCTGATCGGTTGACGCCGTTGCCGATGGCCGGGGCAATGTCGCGCCGGTTTATAGTGCGATTCTGAACCGTTGGCGGATCACGCGTTCAGGCGTCATCAGGGTTGCTGAACACCGGAGCGGTCAGCGCGCTGAGTGTTCTTGACCGCGTCCGTGTCGGGGGCTAGTCTGCAAGCGTATATTCGCTTGCCGCCGGGCAAACCGGCCAGGCCGATACTTGTGTGTCCGCGGCATGATTTTTCGGCAAACCCGTCGCTGAAGTGACACGGGAGCGCCCCCCGCATCCGGGAGAGGCGGCATGCTAGATACGCTCAAACGCACCATCGTGCCGGTCGTGGCGCTGTTGCTGTCGATCGCATTCCTGCTGTTGGGCTGGTTCGTCGGTTCGGGCTGGTGGTGGCCGCTGATCGCGACCGTGCCGGTGGTTGCGCTCGGCGTGTATGACTGGAGCCAGAGCCAGCGCACGATCACGCGCAACTATCCGGTGGCCGCACGGATTCGCTGGCTGTTCTACGACCTCAGGCCGTACCTGCGCGCTTACATTGTCGAGGATGATCTCGACGGCACGCCGTTTCCGTTCGAGGCCCGTGATCTGGTGCATGCCCGGGCCAACGGGCGTACCGATACGCATCCGTTCGGCACGGAGCGACACACGGCCGACGCCAATTATCACTGGATCGCGCATTCGATCAGCCCGGAGAACGATCCCGATCAATCACCGCGTGTGACGGTCGGTACCGAGCAGGCGTCGCAACCGTACTCGGCGTCGGTGTTGAACATCTCGGCGATGAGTTTCGGCGCGCTGTCGGCGAACGCGATCCGGGCGCTGAACCTGGGGGCCAAGCTGGGCCACTTTTATCACGACACGGGTGAAGGCGGCCTCAGCGATTACCACCTGTCGCATGGCGGCGACCTGGTCTGGGAACTCGGCTCCGGGTACTTCGGCGCGCGCGACAAGGACGGTCATTTCGATCCCGAACAGTTTGCCGACAAGGCCGCCAACGACGCCGTCAAGATGACCGAGATCAAACTCAGCCAAGGCGCCAAGCCGGGCCATGGCGGTTTGTTGCCGGCAGCCAAGGTCAGCGAGGAAATCGCCAGCGTGCGCGGCGTGCCGGCGCATGAAGAATGCCTCAGCCCGCCCGGTCACTCGGCGTTCTCCACGCCGATCGAGTTGCTGGAGTTCGCCGCACGCATGCGCGAGTTGTCCGGCGGCAAGCCGGTCGGCATCAAGTTGTGCATCGGCCAGATGCACGAGCCGTTCGCGCTGATGAAGGCGATTGTCAAAACCGGGATCATGCCCGATTTCATTGTCGTCGACGGTGGTGAAGGCGGCACCGGCGCGGCGCCGCTGGAACTGTCGGACTGGGTCGGCATGCCGCTCAACGAAGGGTTGCTGGTGATGCGCAATGCGCTGGTCGGTTGCGGGCTCAAGGACAAGATCCGGCTGGCGGCCAGCGGCAAGGTGTATTCGGGCATGGGCTTGGCACAAAACCTCGCCCAGGGCGCGGACTGGTGCAACGCGGCGCGTGCATTCATGTTTTCGATCGGCTGCATCCAGGCCCGGCGCTGTCATCTGGGCACCTGTCCGACCGGTGTCACCACGCAGGATCCGCGACGCCAGCGCGGTCTGGTCCCGGATGTGCAAGGCCCGCGTGCCGCGCGCTTCCATGATGAAACCCTGAAGTCGCTGGCGCACATCCTGTCGGCGGTCGGCGCCAAGCACCCGCGTGACCTCAGACCGCACCAGTTGATTCACCGGATCAGCTCCGAACAAGCCTTGCCGATCGACGAGATCAACACGTTTCTGCCTGAAGGGGCATTGCTGGACGCGCCGGATGACACGCTGTACGCCACGTGGTGGCGCGCCGCGCGTGCCGACAGTTTTCGGCCGGCGGTGGGTCTGGATGTGGAGCGCGCGCACGGATGACCGGCACACGGCAGCGACAACCGCAGCGACAGCAGGAGTTGGCTCATGAGTGAAGACGAATCATCCGAGTCCGGGTCGAGCTATTACAGCGAGTCGGACAAGACCTACACGCGCGACGAGATCACGGTAGCCGACGCCTCGTCATTGGCGCGCACGGTCGGCGGCACCGCGGTCGGCAACTTCACCGAGTGGTTCGACTTCGGCGTTTACAGCTACGTCATCGTCATCATCAGCGACGTCATTTTTCCGGACACCGGCTGGGCGACCGTGCTCACGTTTGCCGGACTGGCGGTGTCATTCCTGGTACGACCCATCGGCGGCATTTTCTGGGGCTTTCTGGCCGACCGCATCGGGCGCAAGGCGATTCTCGCCTGGACGATCATCATGATGGCGTTCGGCACGTTTGCCGTGGGCTTCGTGCCCGCTTACGACAGTGTCGGCCTGTGGGCGCCGGTGATGTTGTTTGCATTGCGTGCGGTGCAGGGCTTCTCCACCGGCGGCGAGTATGTCGGCGCGATGACGTTTCTGGTCGAGCATGCGCCGGACAAGAAGCGCGGTTACCTGTGCAGCTTCCTGCCCGTGGGAACCCTGAGCGGATACATTCTCGGTGCGCTGCTGGTGGTGCTGTTGCAGCATCTGCTCGGGCATGACGCGATGTATGCCTGGGGTTGGCGCATCCCGTTCCTGGTCGCCGCACCGCTCGGCTTGATCGGCTTGTATGTGCGTTTGCACCTGGAGGAATCGCCGGCCTACGAGAAAGAGGCCGAATCCAGGGATGAAGGCGGCAGCCAAAGCGGCGGCTGGCAGCAGATCAAGGAAACGGTATCGGGGCAGTGGAAACCGATTCTGGTGTGCATGGGTCTGGTGCTGGCGTTCAACGTGACCAACTACATGTTGACCGGCTACATGCCCACGTATCTTGAAAAGCACATCCACGTGGCCGAGCCGCTGATCATCGTGGTGCTGGTGATGGTGGTCATCGCCTTGATCGTCACGTTCCTGGGGCGGTTGAGTGATCGCGTCGGCAGAAAGCCGGTGATGTACATCGGCGCGATCCTGTTGCTGGTCGCCTCGGTACCGATGTTCCTGCTGATCTTCCAGGGCAGCGACTGGGCGGTGTTCCTCGGTACCTTGCCGATGGGGTTGATGCTGGTGTGTTTCATGTCCACCGAGCCGTCCACCTTGCCAACCATGTTTCCGACCCGGGTGCGTTCGGGCGCGACGGCCGTCGGCTACAACATATCCGTGTCCGCCTTTGGCGGCACCACGCCATTGATTGCCGCGGCGCTGGTCAACGGCACCGGCAACTTGATGATGCCGGCCTACATTCTCATCGTCGCCGGCGCGGTGGGCGTGGTCGCGTTGCTGTTCCTGGACGAGCCGGTGGGCAAGCCGCTGCCCGGATCCGGTCCGACGGTGTCCAGCGAGAGCGAGGCCAAGCGCGTGGCCAGGTATTTCCGCCAGCGCAAACACCACAACAAAGGTGCCGCATCTGGTGCCGATTGAGGTCCGCGACGCACGCGACCGGCAGCAGGCCGGCGCAGGGTCATGCGGACCACGGATTCATCACTCTCCCCGCGCAGCATTGATCGAGGTGCATTACGTGAAAAACGACATACTCAGCCCCGAACTTCCGAACAAACGCTCGAAGGCGCGCAAGCGCATCACCGAGGCGTGGTTGCGCGAGGAAAGCGAGGCGGTCGGCGACTTGCTCGAACGGGCCAGCTTTCCTGCCGATGAAAGCAAGGGGGTGCAGGACCGCGCCGCCGCGCTCGTGCGTGCCGTTCGCGAAAAACAGGACGAGCGCAGTGCCATCGCCCGGTTCATGCAGCAGTACGACCTGTCCAGCAACGAGGGCATCCTGCTGATGTGCATTGCCGAGGCCTTGCAACGCATCCCCGACAAGGAAACCGCCGACCACCTGATCGCCGACAAACTCGGCAGCGCCGACTGGGAGAAACATCTCGGCGACAGCAAGTCGGTTCTGGTCAACGCCTCGACCTGGGGTCTGATGATGACCGGAAAGGTGTCGCGTCTGGACGACGACACGCGTGGTGATGTCGCCGGTGCATTGAAGCGTCTGATCGATCGCGTGGGTGAGCCGGTGGTGCGCAAGGCGACCATGGAAGCGATGCGCATCATGGGCGACGAATACATTCTCGGCGCCGATATCCACGCGGCGCTCGAGCACACGCACGACAAGGCCAACGCGCCATACCGCTTCTCGTTCGACATGCTCGGCGAAGTCGCGGTGACATGGTCGGCGACCGACATGTACATGGAAAATTACCTCGAAGCGATCGAGGCGATCGGCAAACAGGCCGATACGGGTGACGTGCTCGCGGCGCCGTCGATCTCGGTCAAGCTCACGGCGCTGCATCCGCGATTTGAAGTGGCGCAGCGACAGCGGGTGCTCGACGAGTTGATTCCGCGTGTGCTGAAACTGGCGCAAAAGGCCAAGGAAAACGGCATCGCCCTGACTGTCGACGCCGAGGAAGCCGCGCGTCTTGAATTGACGCTCGACGTCATCCACGCGGTGTTCACCGACCCGTCGCTGGAAGACTGGGATGGGTTCGGCGTCGCCATTCAGGCCTACCAGAAACGAACCCCGTGGGTCATCGACTGGCTGGCCGAGACGGCACGCAAGGCCCACCGCCGCTGGTGCGTGCGTCTGGTCAAGGGCGCGTACTGGGATGCCGAGATCAAGGTCGCCCAGCAGCAAGGCCTGTCGGGGTTTCCCGTGTACACGCGCAAACCCAACACCGACGTGGCGTACCTCGCGTGCGCGCGACAGATGCTCGATGCCGGCGAGCATCTGATCTATCCGCAGTTTGCCACCCACAATGCGCACACCATCGCCGCCGTGCATCACATGGCGCGCGGGCGTCCGTTCGAGTACCAGCGCCTGCACGGCATGGGTGCGGCGCTGTACAACGAGGTCATCGTCGAAGGCGACTATCACGTGCCGTGTCGCGTGTACGCGCCGGTCGGCAGCCTGGAATACCTGCTGCCGTATCTGGTGCGCCGGTTGCTCGAAAATGGTGCCAACACCAGTTTCATCAACCATGTGCTGGACGAGTATCTGCCGATGTCGCAATTGGTTGGCGATCCGTGCGAAAAGGTGCGCAGTTTCGGGTCACGCTCGCATCCGCGCATCCGTCTGCCGATGGACGTGTACGACGAGGTGCGCAAGAACTCCATGGGCGTCAACCTGGCCAGCGAAGAGGAATTGGCGGCGTTGGCCAAGGTCACCAACAAGCACTCGGGCCCATGGAAGGCCGGACCGCTGGTGCCTGGTGCCAAGGCCGGAGGCGACAAGATCACGGTGACCAACCCGGCCGACCGCCGCGAGACCGTCGGCTCCTGGAAGGGCGCCGACGAGGACGCCGTGAAAAAAGCGCTGGACAACGCCGCCGCCGCACAGGCCGAGTGGGAGCGCAAGCTGCCCGGCGAGCGTGCCGCCATTCTGGAGAAAGCGGCCGACGCGCTGGAATCGCGACGCGGCGAGTTCATTTCGGTCTGTATCCGCGAGGCAGGCAAGAGCATTGCCGCATCCATCGCCGAAATTCGCGAGGCGGCCGATTTCCTGCGTTACTACGCGACCATGGCGCGGCATCTGTTTGGTCAGTCGAAGCAGCTGCCCGGCCCCACCGGCGAAAGCAACCAGCTGACGCTGCATGGTCGCGGCGTGTTCGTGTGCATCAGCCCGTGGAATTTTCCGCTGGCCATTTTCACCGGCCAGGTCAGCGCCGCCCTGGTCGCCGGCAACAGCGTCATCGCCAAGCCGGCCGAGCAGAGCACGCTGATTGCCCACCTCATGGTCAAGCTGCTGCATGACGCCGGCATTCCCGAGAATGTGCTGCAATTCGTGCCTGGCGATGGCAGTGTGGTCGGTCCGACCCTGACCGCCGATCCGCGTGTGGCCGGCGTGGCGTTCACCGGCTCGACCAAGACCGCGCGCTCGATCGCGCGTGCACTGGATGAACGCGATGCGCCACTGGCCAGTCTGATTGCCGAAACCGGCGGCCAGAATGCCATGATTGCCGATTCCTCGGCCTTGCCCGAACAGCTGGTTCCGGATGTGCTGTTCTCGGCCTTCGATTCGGCCGGTCAGCGCTGTTCGGCCTGCCGCGTGTTCTACGTCCAGGACGACATCGCCGACAAGGTGATCGACATGCTCGCCGGCGCCATGAACGAGCTCAAGGTCGGCGACCCGGCCTTGCTGTCATCCGACGTGGGCCCGGTGATCGATGAAGATGCCTTGGACATGTTGAACAAGCATGCCGAGTGGATGGATGCCGACGCCAAAAAGATCGCCCAGGTCGAGCTGGACGAGAGCTGCGAGCACGGCACCTTTTTCGCGCCGCGCGCCTACGAGATTCCGTCGCTGGACATGCTCAAGGACGAGGTCTTCGGCCCGATCCTGCACGTGGTGCGCTACAAGACCGACGAGCTCGACGACGTGATCGAGCAGATCAACTCGACCGGCTACGGGCTGACCCTGGGCGTGCACACGCGCGTGGACGAGACTTACGAGTACATCGCAAGACGCGTCCATGTCGGCAACACCTACGTCAACCGTGACCAGATCGGCGCCATTGTGGGCTCGCAGCCATTTGGCGGTGAAGGCCTGTCCGGCACCGGCTTCAAGGCCGGCGGTCCGAACTATCTGTTGCGCTTTGCCACCGAACGCGCGCTGACGGTCAACACCACCGCCAACGGCGGCAATGCCAGCCTGCTGGCCATGGGTGATTACGGCGACCGCCCCGACGCGGTGTGAGGCCGCTCCGGGTCGTCTCGTCGGCGAGGCGACCCGGCGAGGTCAGCTTTTCGTGATCACCGCGCGATAATGGCGGCTGATCGACAAGCCGCCTGGTGAGCAACCATGCAGCTTCATGCTCCCGACTGTCGGGAAGGTCGATACGCTTCATGCGACCTTCCCGGCAGTTTTTTTCAATGGATGCAGCAGACGGTGACGAGGTGGAGAAGATGTCCGAGTCAGACCCGGTGAGCAAAAAACGACGCTATTTTGAAGGCTTGAGCATCGCCGCCAGCGGCAATGCCCAGGCGTTCGGTTATTCGATCCTGGTTACCGTCAGCTACGGCATCGCCTCCAACGCGGACCCGTCTGTGTCGATAGGCGACCAACTGGCTTTCGCGATGTCGGCCGTACTGGCCTTTTCGCTGCTCAATCTCCTGGTCGCCTGCTTTGCCGGCGGCGAGTCCGACAGCGTGAGAGACAAGCGCATATTGCTGGTGGCCACCGCGACCGACTTTGTCGCCGTCGGTGCCGGCTTGGCCGCGGCATTCGGCATTGCCGAAACCCTGAGCGGCCTGGCTGCATGGATACTGATACCGTTCGTGGCCGGCTTGTCCTACATGTTGGTGCAGGCTCTCGAAATGGCAGTGGGGCGGCGAGCCGATGCCGGCGAATCGTCAACGTCGGCAAACTGATGGACAACCGCGCCGGTCGGGATGGTCAAGCCAGCCCAACCGGCATGTGCCATGCTCGGCTTACTTGCGCTTTTTCTTCGTGTCGTGGCGCAGCGGGACGGCGGCCTCCGGACCGAACACCAGCGAGGTGAAACTTTCCTGCACGTACAGTGTCACGCTGGATTCGGAATGGCTGGAGTAACCGATCGAGAAGTCCTCGCCCACGTGCAAGGTGAAATCGCCGCCGCGCAAGCTGACCACGACCGCGCCGTCGACCGCCGGCGCCCACACGATCGGCCCTTTCAGCAGGCGTCGGACGTGCTCCATCACCGGATAACCCTGATCGGTGGTGCGCGTCAGTTCGGTATGGCAGCGCGGTCCCAGGGCGATGGCGTAGGGACCGTCGACGCCGGCGCTGCGCAGCCTGTTGGTGGCTTCGGCCACCAGCGACGGGTAGCGCGTGTAGTCGTCGGTGATGGTCAGCGGTTCGTGTTCGCCGGTTTCCATGACACCGGTGATGCCGGCCTCGGCGTAGCCGTTGAACAGCGCGCCGTCTTCCATCAGCGCGGCCTTGCGCGCGGCTTCGGTGACCGCGTCGAGGTCGATGTCGGGTGCGCCGCGGCCGGCCGCTTCCAGTTCGTCACGGTCCAGGGTGAACGGGACGCGTGATTCGATCAGCGGTTGCACGATGCGTTGGCGCACGCGGGCGTCCTTTTGCGGCGCGCCCTTCAGGGTTTTGACGCGACCCAGATTCACGGCCGCATGATTCCAGCCTTCCGGCCCCTGAAAGTCGAACAGCTTGCGTCCGGCCAGCATGCGCTTGAGGGTCGAGGCGGCCTCTTCGTCGATCTCCTTCCAGGCCTCGGGCGTGATCGGCGCCAATTCGCGATTCAAATGATTCATGAGCGGGCCTCCTTCAGGGAGCCAATGTTGAGCGAGCCGTGGCCGACGGGCAGGGTACCGTCATGCGTGTCGTCTTCGTCGTCGGTATCCGCCGCGTCTTCGGCGGCGAGGATGTCGCCCTCGGTGAACAGATAGGTGCGCATTTCCTTGTCCAGAACGGGGTCGTGGCGGCGCAGCCATTCGAGCACCATCATCGCGTGTTCCTTTTCCTCGTCGCGATTGTGCGCGAGGATCGCTTTGAGCTGCTCGTCGTTGGAGGCATCGACGCGCTGGTTGTACCAGTCGACGGCCTCCAGCTCTTCCATCAGCGAGACGAATCCGCGGTGTGATTCGATCGTCTGGGCCGACAACAGCTCGCCCGGCTCGTGAAGTGTCATGCTCGATTCGCTCATGTGACGCGCTCCATGGTGATGGCGTTGGCTTCAATCCTGACAGCGTGCATCCGAATGACCAGCGTATTCAACTTTTGGGCGCCTGCCGTTTACGGTGTGTGCAGGGTTGCCGAGTGAAACGGCTGCACCGCGCGACGCGGTGCGCTCAGGCAGTCAGGAATTCGGCGATCGGATTGAGGGCCTCGATTTCCTCGCATAATAACTTGAATGCGGCCAGCAACGGTACGGCGATGATGGCGCCGACGATGCCCCACATCCAGCCCAGCGTCACCAGCGTGACGAAAATCGCCACCGGACTCAGCGCCAGACGCCGGCCGAGTGTGTGCGGCGTGATGAAGTGGCCTTCCAGTATCGACATCGCCAGAATCAAGGCCGGTACCAGCAGCACCGCGCCAAGGTGGTTGTACGTGACCAGCGCCACCAGCGACAGGATCACGAGCATGCACGCCGCACCGGCATAAGGCACGAAGTTGAAGACCATGATCAGCGCACCCCACAGGATGGGATCGGGCATGCCCAGCGCCCACAAGATCAAACCGTCGGCCACGCCGAGGCACAGATTGATCAGCGTGATCGTCATCAGGTACCGCGAGATGTTGTGCTGCACGCCGCGCGCGACTTCCACCGCCAGCTTTTTGTCATGCAAGCGTGGAACCACGCGCACCAGACTGCGCAGAAAGCTGTCGCCGGCGGCCAGAAGAAAATACAGCAACACCACGGTGATGCCGACGTTGGACAAAAACGCCGGCGTGGAGGTCAGGATCCGGTTGATGATGTTGGGCTGACCGACGATCTGGACCTTGTTCGGCTCGTTGGCCGAGCGGGTGTCGATATCCGTGACGTTACCGATCTTTTCGCCGGCTTGGCGCAGTTCCTGTATCGGTCCGTGCGAGTGATGAAACGAACTCTCCAGTTCCTGCAGTGCTTGCGGCGCCTGCTTGATCCAGTGCATGGCCGGGCTCGACAGCCCGTAAATCCCGGCGCCGAAGGCGCTCAACAGGATGATCAGGATCAGTGCGGCGCCGAGTGGCGCCGGAATACGGATGCGTTCCATGCGCTTGATGACCGATGACAGGATCAGCGCAAGCAGCAGCGCCATGGTGATCGGAATCAGGATCGGCGCGGCGAAATACATGGTGTAGAGCACCATCAGCACGAAAATGCCGACCATGGCGATGGCGTGATAATTCAGTGGTTGACTGATGTCCGCGCTGGAGGCCGGCTTTTCCGGTTCGTTGTTCATGGTCATGGGCCCCTGGCGTGCAACGGCGGAAGCGTCCGTCTTCGAATGCGAGGTGTCCGGCAATGAGGCTAATCAGCGCGTTGCTTGCGGACATACGCTCGATAACTGGCGGACCACATGCATTCGTCGATCATGGTATTCAATGCGTCGTCGTCGAAAGCTTCGCACGGTTTTTCCTCGCGTGCCTGACGCGCGACGGAACGCGCCACCGTGCGCGCCACGTCGCGCAAGTTGCCGATCGGCGGCAGCAGATGGGCCGGCCCTTCGGCATCGACATCGAAGGCCTCACCGAGTGCGCGTGCGGCGGCGGCGAACATGGCATCGCTGACCCGTTCGGCCTTGACCGCCAGCAGGCCCAGACCCATGCCCGGAAAGATGTAGGCGTTATTGGTCTGGTCGACGGTGAAGTCCTCGCCGTCGACCTGCACCGGATCGAACGGGCTGCCGGTGCCGATCAGCGCCTTGCCGTCGGTCCAGTCCATCACGTCCTGCGGGGTGGCTTCGCAGTTGGATTCGGGGTTGGACAGCGGCAGGATGATCGGTTGGTCGATCTGTTCAGCCATGGCCCGGATCACGTCCTCGCCGAAGGCGCCGCCCTGGCCGGAGACACCCAGCAACACGGTCGGTTTGGCGTTGCGGACCACGTCGATCAGCTCGATGCCGTCACTGTCGCTGTTGGCCCAGTCCGCGACGTCGTCGCGCGAACGCGCGAACGGTTTCTGGAAATCCTCCAGCGAGTCATCGTTGTCCAGCAGCAGGCCTTGCTTGTCCAGCGCATAGAAACGCCCGCGCGCGTCGTCTTCGGACAGCCCTTCGTCGACCATCATGTGCATCAGCAAGCGGGCGATGCCGCAGCCGGCGGAACCGGCGCCGAAGATCACCACGGTCTGGTCTTTCAGTTTCGAGTCGGTGGCGTTGGCCGCCGCCAGCAACGTGCCGGCGGCGACGGCGGCAGTGCCTTGCACGTCGTCGTTGAAGGTACACAGTTGATCACGATAACGCGTGAGCAGGCGCAAGGCATTGGGCCGCGCGAAATCTTCGAACTGCAGCAACACGTGCGGCCAGCGTTGCTTGACCGCCTCGACGAAGGTGTCAACGAACGCGTCGTATTCCTCGCCGCGCACGCGCTCGTGGCGCCAGCCGATGTACACCGGGTCATCCCGCAGTTCGGCGTTGTCGGTGCCGGTGTCGAGCAGGATCGGCAGCGTGGTGGCCGGGTCGATGCCGGCGCAGGCGCTGTACAGTGACAGTTTGCCGATGGGAATACCCATGCCGCCGGCGCCCTGGTCGCCCAGACCGAGAATGCGCTCGCCGTCACTGACCACGATCACGCGCACGTCGTCGAAGCGCGGGTGGGCCAGCATCTGGGTGATGCGTTCACGTTGCGGGTAGCTGATGAACAAGCCGCGCGGACGGTGCCAGTGATGGCTGAACTGCTGGCAGGCCTGACCCACGACCGGGGTGTAGACCAGCGGCAGCATGTCTTCGAGGTTGCGTTCCAGCAGCGCGTAAAACAACGTTGTGTCGCTGTCTTGCAGGTTGCGCAGTTGCAGGTATTTCTGCAAGTCGTCATCGAGCTCGTGCAGGGCGCTCAGGCGGCGCTCGAGCTGGTCATCCAGATCGCCGTGGTGTGGCGGCAGCAAACCGTGCAAGGCAAACGCATCACGCTCGTCGTCGCTGAACGCGGTGCCCTTGTTGAGCAGCGGATCGGTCAGAAGGTCGATGCCTTCCTTGTCGATGACTATGGGTTCCGGGGTGTCGGTCATGGCGGGTCCGCAAGAATGAGTGACGGGGCGTTCAGCGCCGCTGGGCCAGTTTGCGCTTGATGTCGGCGATTGCACGCGCGGGGTTCAGGCCCTTGGGGCAGGCGTTGGTGCAGTTGAGGATGGTGTGGCAGCGATACAGCTTGTAGGTGTCATCGAGTGCATCCAGACGCTCGCCGGTGTGGTCGTCGCGGCTGTCGGCAATCCAGCGGTGCGCCTGCAACAGGACGGCCGGCCCCAGGTATTTGTCACCGGCCCACCAGTAGCTGGGGCAGGCGGTGGCGCAGCAAAAACACAGGATGCATTGCGAATCCTCGTCGACGGCGGCGCGGTCTTCGGGCGTTTGCAGGCGCTCGCGCTCGGGTTCGGCCTGATCGTTTTTCAGCCACGGCTCGATGGATTCGTATTGCGCGTACAGACGGCTCAGGTCGCCGACCAGATCCTTGATGACCTCCAGATGCGGCAGTGGCGAGAGACGTATCGGGCCGTGACCCAGGTCGTCGATGTGGGTCAGGCAGGCGAGCTGATTGGTGCCGTTGATGTTCATCGCGCACGAGCCGCACACGCCTTCGCGGCATGAGCGGCGCAGGGCGATGGACGGGTCGATCTCGTCGATGATTTTCAAGATGGCATCGAGCACCATCGGCCCGCAGTCGTCCAGATCGATGTCGTAGCTGTCCATGCGCGGTTTGGCATCGCTGGCCGGGTCGTAGCGATAGATGCGGAACGTCTTGAGGCGCTCGGCCTTGCCTTTGTGCGCGTGGTGCTGGCCCTTTTGCACGCGCGAGTTGGCGGGTAGTCGCAATTCAGCCATGGGGTTGCCTCACTCCTTGCGTTCGCTGGGGGGAATGGTGTCGGCATCGTCGCGGCCGGTATCCATGCGCACCGGGCGATAGCCCAGTTCCACGCCGTCGTCGCCGCGCCAGGCCACGGTGTGTTTGAGCCAGTTGTCGTCGTCGCGGTCCTCGTAGTCGTCGCGCAGGTGGCCGCCGCGCGACTCGGTGCGATTCAGCGCCGAGTGCGCCAATACGTCGGCCTGCTGGCACAGGTTCTGCACTTCCAGTGCGGTCACCAGCTCCATGTTCCAGGTCAGGTCCGGACTGCTGACGCCGATGGCGGCAATGTCGCCCGCCATGGCATCGAGCTTGTCGATGCCCTCTTGCATGGTGTCTTGTTTGCGGAAGACGCCGAAGTGGTCCTGCATGAGGCGTTGCATGTCGCCGCGCACCTGGCCTGGATTGTTGCCACCGGCGTTGTGGCGCAGGGTGTCGAAGCGTTCGAGGATTTTTTCTTCGCAGGCCTT
>DASSKC010000046.1:0-24036 GCA_035690885.1 Oleiagrimonas sp.
ATGTGCCTCGGCGGTCTCGCGGGTGACCTCGGCATCGGCCTCGGCGTCCCGGCCTTGCCAATGCAGGTCGTCCTGCGGCAATTCGTCGAGAAAACGGCTCGGCTTGTTGGCCATGATCTCGCCGAAACGCCGCGTACGCGCGGCAAACGACAAGGTCAACATCTCCTTGGCGCGGGTGATGCCGACGTACATCAGGCGCCGTTCCTCATCGAGCCGGCCCTCCTCGATCGCACCTTCGTGCGGCAAGGTGCCGTCCTGACAACCGACGATGAACACGAAACGGAACTCCAGCCCCTTGGCCGCGTGCAAGGTCATCAGACGCATGGCGTCGCCGCCATCATCGCGGTCGGCATGCGTGAGCAAGGCCAGTTGCGCGGCAAGATCACCAGCCCCGCCGCTCTGCTTGCCCATCGCGCGAAACCAGTCGGCCAACTCGCGCAGATTGCCCAGGCGGCGCTCGCGCAATTCGCTGTGCGGCGTGGTCGCCGCCAGATGCTCGCCATAGTTGGTTTGGGTCAGCACGGCCTCGGCCAATTCGGCGGCACTGCCCTGGTGCGACTGGCGACGCAAACCGTCGATGAGGTCGACAAATCCAGCCAGTGCCGAGGCCGGGCGCGATGCCAACTGGCCGAGCACACTGTGTGAGCGCGCCGCTTCCAGCAACGGCAAGTGTTTCGACTGCGCCAGATGGCCCAGTTTTTCCAGCGTGGTCGCACCGATTTCCCGCCGCGGCGTGTTGACGATGCGCAGAAACGCCGCGTCGTCGGACGGATTGACGGTCAAGCGCAGATACGCCAACACGTCCTTGACCTCGGCCCGATCGAGCAGACTGCGTGCGCCGGTCAGGTGATAGGGCACACGTCCCAGACGCAAGGCCTTCTCGAGCGCGCGGGCCTGGTGGTTGCCGCGATACAACACCGCGAAATCGTTCCAGCGCGCCTTGTGCTTCTCGGCCAGGTAAGTCGCGATGGCGGCGATGCGCTCGGCCTCCACCTCGGCATCCTTGCATTCGAGCACGCGGATTGGGGGGCCTTCGGGCAACTCGCTCCACAAGGCTTTTTCGTGCAAGTGCTTGTTGTTGGCAATCAGCTTGTTGGCCGAGCGCAGGATGCGTTTGCCGCAGCGATAATTCTGTTCGAGCTTGATCACGTGCAGGTCCGGCCAGTCACGCGCCAACTGGTCGAGATTTTCCGGATTGGCACCGCGCCAGGCATAGATCGACTGATCGTCGTCGCCCACGCAAGTGAACGCGCCGCGCGGCCCGGCCAGATGCACCAGCAGCTGGTATTGGGCCAGATTGGTGTCCTGATACTCGTCCACCAGCAGATAGCGCAGGCGTTCGTTCCATTCGGCACGCGCATCGGCATGCGCGTCGAGCACCTGCAGCGGCAGCCGGATCAGATCGTCGAAATCGACCGCGTTGTAGGCCGCCAGCCGGCGCTGGTACAGCTCGTAGATGGTCGCCGCCTCGACCTCGCGCTGGCTGCGCGCAGCGGCCGCCGCCTGCTCCGGGGTCAGACCCGCGTTCTTGGCACCTGACACCAGCGACTTGAGCTGCCACAACGCATCATTCTTGATCCCGGTCGGTGCCAGATCCTTGATGATGGCGCCGGCATCGTCCGCATCCAGCACCGAGAAATTGCGCTTCAGACCCGCGCGCTCGTGCTCGATATGCAGAAACTTCAACCCCAGCGCATGGAACGTGCACACCATCAGCTCGGCGGCCGCCTCGGCGCTGACCAGCCGCGCCACGCGCTCGCGCATCTCGCGTGCGGCCTTGTTGGTAAACGTGATCGCGGCGATCTTGCCGGCCGGC
The DNA here is from genome assembly GCA_035690885.1 of Oleiagrimonas sp. Lineage (GTDB taxonomy): Bacteria > Pseudomonadota > Gammaproteobacteria > Xanthomonadales > Rhodanobacteraceae > Oleiagrimonas. The sequence goes on from DASSKC010000046.1 coordinate 1,817, forward strand.
GCATGGCCGCTGGCCACCAGATGCGCGATCTTCTGCGTGATCACGCTGGTCTTGCCCGAGCCGGCACCGGCCAGCACCAGCAACGGGCTGTCGACATGATGAACGGCGAGACGTTGCTGGGAATTGAGCATGCGCGACATGGTAGCGGTGACGTCAAGAAAATATCGGTCGCACCGCATCAACACATTCGGTCCGCAGGCGTTTTTCGGTAACCTAGTGTGATCACGACGGGAAGGGACAGGCATGCCAGACAACACCTCGATTGCGGACATCGACGAACAATGCGACGTCCTGGTCATCGGCGGCGGTCCCGGCGGCAGTACCGCGGCCACGTTGCTGGCGCGGCAGGGGTTGGCGGTGACGCAGGTGGAAAAGACGCACCACCCACGCTTCCACATCGGCGAGTCGTTGCTGCCGATGAACCTGCCCGTGTTCGGGCGGCTCGGCGTGCTGGACAAGGTGCGCGAGCTGGGTGTGTTCAAGGCCGGTGCCGATTTCGAGGCCGACAACGAGCGCGGCTACAACACGTTCGCGTTTGCGCGCGCACTGGACGGCAGTCCGCCGCATGCGTTCCAGGTCTGGCGCGCCGATTTCGACAAGATGCTGTTCGATCACGCGCGCGAAGCTGGCGCCGATGGTCGTCAAGGGCAGCAGGTCGTCGCCGTCGAGCATCACGGCGCACGCGACCACCGCGCCCGCGTGCGCCGCGAGGACGGCCGCGAATACGTCATCCAGGCGCGTTACCTGCTCGACGCCAGTGGCCGCGACGCCCTGCTCGCCAGCCGCAAGAAGATCCGCCACAAGAACCCCGAGCACCAAAGCGCCGCCATCTTCGGCCACTTTCACCACGCCGTGGCTCGCGCTGGCGAGGATGCCGGCAACATCAGCATCTACAATTTCGATCACGGCTGGATGTGGATGATTCCCCTGCCCGACGGCGTGATGAGCGTCGGCGCGGTGTGTCGCCCGGATTACCTGAAGACCCGCCGTGGCCGCGACAATCGCGAGTTCCTGCACGAGACCCTGGCACTGAACCCGGCCGTGGCCGAGCGCATGCGCGATGCACAGCTGATCGACGACAAGATCCACGTCACCGGCAACTACTCCTACAAGTCCGAAACATTGGGTGGTCCCGGCTGGATGCTGGTCGGTGACGCGTTCGCGTTTCTCGACCCGGTGTTCTCATCCGGCGTGTACCTGGCCATGTCCGGCGCCGAGCAGATCGTCGAGGTGGTCATGCAGGCGTTGGACAAACCGGCAGGCGAGGCACGTGCGCAGCGGCAACTGGAAAAACGCCTGCGTGCCGGCATGGCACGCATGGCGTTTTTCATCTACCGCTTCAACTCGCCGGTCATGCAGCAGATGTTCCGCGAACCGCGCAATACCTGGAAGGTGGAACAGGGCGTGATCTCGATGCTGGCCGGCGACGTGTTCGACTCGCGCCCGGTGTGGTGGCGCCTGCAATTGTTCCGCGGCATCTACGGCCTGTGCGTGCTGCGTGACTGGCGCCGTTGGCGCGCGGAAAACCGGTATCGGCATCAGCAAGCGCGCGCGACATTCGAGTAGCCGCCTCGTTCGTGAAAATGCCTGCGTAGGAGCGGCGGAAGCCGCGATCGGTCATGCCGCAAGGCAACAACCGTGCGGGCACGCCCTCTCGCGGCTTCCGCCGCTCCTACAATGGTCGCCTCCCGTTATTCCAAGAACACGCATGGCCAAGCTCTATTTCTATTACTCGGCAATGAATGCCGGCAAGACCACCACGCTGCTGCAAAGCGCGTACAACTATCACGAGCGCGGCATGCGCACGCTGATCCTGACGCCGGCGCTGGACCATCGCTACGGCGAGGGCGTGGTTGCCTCGCGCATCGGTCTGAAGGCCAAGGCGCTGCGTTTTGCCGACGATGCCGACCTGCTGGCCACGGTCAGGGCCGATGTCGACGCCCATGGCAAGATCGGCTGCGTATTGGCCGACGAAGCGCAGTTCCTCACGCGGACTCAGGTGTGGCAATTGTCCGATGTGGTCGACGAGATGCGCATCCCGGTACTGGCCTATGGCCTGCGCACCGATTTTCGCGGCGAGCTGTTCGAGGGCAGCCGCTACCTGCTGGCCTGGGCCGACGAGTTGTCGGAGATCAAGACCATCTGCCACACCGGCAGCAAGGCCACCATGGTGGTGCGCGTGGATGAAGCCGGTCGTGCCGTCACCGACGGCCCCCAGGTTGAGATCGGCGGCAATGATCGCTATGTCTCGGTGAGCCGTGCCGAATTCAAGAAGATCACGCGTGGACAAGGCCGCATCGAGCTGCAGCAGGACGTGCTGCCGCTTGATCATGGCGACTGACCACGAACACTCCCGTCCCCACCGGAACCGAACCATGACTGCAACCCCTGCCGCCGGCAACGGACACTGGGCCCGCCCCTACTGGCACGCCAGTGGCGAAGACGCCATGCTGCTGTTTTTCGTGTTCGGCCGGTTTTCCGGCGACACCAACGAGATCGGCAATGCCCTGAAGTTGCCCGACGGCATCCAGCTGACCCGTTACGCCCACGCCACGCTCAGGAACTGGGAAGGCTATCCGCTGACGGGCGCACTCGGCGATGTGTTTCAGGCCGAGGTGCCACAGACATTGACCGCAGCCCGCAACACGCCCGACGTGCTGCGCCTGGCCGGCGAGATCCGTGACCCGTCCGACCTCGATTACCTGCGCGACACCCTGAATGCGCTGACGCGATTGTTCGAAGCCGGGGGCGTGGCCGTGGTCGATCCGCAAACATCGGGCCTTCTCGACCGCGACACCTGGCACCGGCGCTTCCTCGCCGGCACCGCGACGACCATGCGCCAGCATGTGCTGGTGCTGTGCGACGCCGATCCGGACGACGCTTCCAGCCAATGGATCCACACCCGCGGCATGCGCAAGTTCGCGCGCCCCGACATCAGCCTGACCCGCGTCCCCGGCAGCGACATCAACCAGGCCGGCGCGCTGTGCGAACAACTGGTCGACATGCTGGCGCTCGGCGGTCAGTTCGCCGACGGCCAGAGCCTGCCGGTGGACGGCCTGGCCGGGCCGCTGGTCGCGCAGCCGGGGGGGCACAAGGACGACCCGCGCTTCTACAACACCCACGTCGAGTTGCGCTGGCCGACATAGGGCGCCCGGAATAACCCATCCCCGTTCGTCCAAAACAACGGCAGGAGCGGCGGGTGTGGTTATTCGGGATTCCCCACAGAAAGTCGCTTAAAACCTGACGCCAGCCATGAGCATGGTCTCGCCACGGTTTTCGCCGCCGAAGATGTTGCCGTTGGAAATGTGCCGAAGCATCAGCATCCAGTGCGGACCGCGCCAGCCGACCGAACTGATGAACTGACCGGCGCTGCTCAGCGCGGCCGTGCGCCCGGCCGCAATGCCGACCTGAAAGCTGGCGAACGCGCCGTGCCACCAGTCGACCAGGCGCAAGCCACTGCCGGCCACGAACACGTCGTGATCGAGATTGGCGCGCGTCTCTTCGGGGCCGGTGCGGCCCTGGATCCAGCCGACCGTCCCGACCGGCTGCAAATGCAAGCCATGCCACGTGAACGACTTTTCAGCGGCCACGTTGATGAATGCACTGGTGGTCCAGAGTTGATGCGTGGTCATGCTGCTACCGGCCACCACACTGACATGGGCGGCACGAGCGCCAGGGGAAACCACCAAGGCAGCAGCCAGCACGACCGCGCCCGCGACGCAGGGGAAGGACAAACGCATCGAGCGCTCCTTTATATTTCTTGTACCCCGCAGTTCAATTATATAATTCCCGTTCGCGCTTGTCACGCCATTGCGGCGATCAATGTCCGGCCGTCGGCTTTGACGACGCCACGAACGGCGGCTTGGCCAACCACATCACGGCAATCAGGCCGATGAAGATCCAACCCAGCGCGTGGAAGATCTCGTTGAACGAGATCTGGAAGCCCTGCATGGTGATCATGTGATTGACCAGCATCAATCCCGCATCCTTGTTGCCGACCGCGTCCAGTTGCTGCAAGGCGGCCTGCGCGGTCGGATTGTAGGGCGTGATGCCCTCCGCCAGGCGCGCATGATGAACCGCGGCGCGCTGGCTCCACAGGAAGGTGATGATGGACGCGGCAAAACTGCCGCCGAGCGTGCGCAGGAACGTCGCCACACCTGATCCCGACGCGATCTCGTTGGGTTTCAGATCCGACAGCAGAATGGTCAACACCGGCATGAAGAAGAACGCCACGCCCAGGCCCAGCAGCAGCTGCACCAGCGCGACCAGCTGGAAGCTCACCGACAGGTTGAAGCTCGAATACAGGAAACACACCGCGCCCATGACCAGAAACGACAGTGACGACAGCAGCCGCAAATCAAAGCGTGCGGCGTACTTGCCGATGAAGAACGTCAACAGCAAGGGCAGGATTCCGAGCGGCGATGTAGCCAGACCGGCCCAGATCGCGGTGTAGCCGAGGTTGCGCTGCATCCACAGCGGCAACAGCAGCGCGATCGCGAAGAACGCCGCGTAGGCGAGCACCAGCGCCAGCGTGCCAGCGCTGAAGTTGCGATGCCGGAACAGCTTCAGATCGACAATGGGGTCGTCGTCGGTCAATTCCCAGATCACGAAAACCGCCAACGCGATCAGTGAAATCGCGGCGGCCACGATGATGAACGTGGAGTTGAACCAGTCGGCATCCTGGCCCTTGTCCAGCACCACCTGCAGCAGCCCCACGCCGATGATCAAGGTGATCAGGCCCATGTAGTCCATGCGCGGCTTCTCGATCTTCTCGACCATGCCCTTGAGCTGGTTGCGGATCACGAAACTGCAAAAGAACCCGATCGGCACATTGAGGAAAAAGATCCAGCGCCAGGAGTAATTCTCCGTGATCCAACCACCGAGGATCGGGCCGGCGATCGGTGCGACCACGGTCACCATGGAGATCAGCGCCAACGCGATGCCGCGCTTGTGCGCTGGATAGACGGAAATCATCAGACTCTGCGTGACCGGATACATCGGTCCGCACACCGCGCCCTGGATGACGCGGAAGAAAATCAGCATGCCCATCGATTGCGACACGCCGCAGGCAAACGACGCCAGCACGAACAAAATCGTGCACCACACGAACACCTTGACCTCGCCGAAGCGCCGGCCGAGAAATCCGGTCAGCGGCAGGCCGATGGCCTGACTGACGGCAAAGGACGTGATCACCCAGGTGCTGGTATCGACGCTCACGCCGAGGTTGCCGGCGATGGTCGGCAACGACACGTTGGCGATGGTGGTGTCGAGCACCTGCATGAACGTGGCCAGCGCAAGGCCGACGGTGGTCAGTGCCAGATTAGGTGGTTTGTAATACGAGCTCATGCGCTGGATCCGGGTCGCTCACCCTCCCCCGAGGGATGCTGGAATCTTGCGTAGGAGCGGCGCAAGCCGCGAGCGACACTTGCGCTTGGCCCGCCGCTGCCACGCAAGACGGCTGGCGGCTTCCACCGCTCCTACAGGTTGGCCTCGACAATCTTGTCGATCAGCGCATTGGCATCGGCCAGCTGCTGCTTGTACACATCGGTCGTGAACGCCGGCTTGTCGTGGGTCTGCTGTGCCAGCATCGGACCGTTCTGGTCATGCAGGTTGACACTGGCGCTCATCGACAGACCGATGCGCAACGGATGCTTTTTCAGCTCGTCCTTGTCCAGCGAGATGCGCACTGGCACGCGCTGCACAATCTTGATCCAATTGCCGGTGGCGTTCTGCGCCGGCAACAGCGAGAACGCGCTGCCGGTACCAATGCCCAGCGACTCGATCTTGCCGTGATACGTGACCGAACCGCCGTACAGATCGGAGGTCAGCTCCACCGGCTGGCCGATGCGCATGTCGGTGAGCTGGGTTTCCTTGAAGTTGGCATCCACCCACACCTGATACAGCGGCACCACGGCCATCAAGGCCATGCCCGGCCGGACCTGCTCGCCGACCTGCACGGTGCGCTTGGCCACGTAACCGGTCACCGGCGCCAGGATCGAGGTACGCACGTTGTCGAGGTAGGCAGCACGCAGTTTGGCCTCGGCCGCCTTGACCGCCGGGTTGTCGGCAACCTTGGTCTTGCCGATCAGGGCCTTGGTCGTGTGCAGGTGCTGCTTGGCCGTGATCAGGGCGCTTTGCGCGGCCGACAAGGCATCGCGCGCGTGCGACAGCACTTCCGCGGAGATGGCGCCGGACTCGGCCAGGCCCTTGCGTCGGTCGTAATCGGACTGCGCCTTGTCCAGCGCCACCTTGCGCGCGGCGACCTGGGCCTTGGCGGCCTCGACATTGTTGTACAGACCGCGCACCTTGCGCACGGCCTGGGCCAGTTGCGCTTCGGCCGCCGACAAAGCGACTTCCGTGTTGCTCGGGTCGAGCTTCACCAGCACGTCACCGGCATGCACCAGATCGCCATTGCGGACACCGATGGTGATCACGGTACCGGGCACCTGCGAGGAGATCTGCACGATGTTGCCGCCGACATAAGCATCGTCGGTGTCCGCGTACCAGCGTCCTTCCAGGAAATACCACAGCGCCCAGCCGATGATCGCCAGCACCACGATGACCAGCAACAGGCGCAGAAAGAACTTGCGCTTGCCGTTGCGCTTGGATGACGTCTGCTCGGGCGTCGATTCGGAGACGGCGTTGTTGGTTTCGTCAGTCATGGGTGGTTCTCAACGCGGGATCGAAGGAGGTGGGGAGTAATCGTGTGCGACGCCGCCGGCGTCCACGTATCGGCAGCGCGCGGGTCGGTGGCGGCCGCGTCCGGTGTGGTCGCCGGGTCCGCAACACCGATGTCGGCCGCGCCGGAATTGCGCGCGGTGGCCCGATCGGTTGTCGACTCAACGGGTAGGTTCGCGGCGATTGCCTGCGTCGACCCGGCGTGGGCCGACGCCTCGGCGTCAACCGCCGGTTGTCCCGACGCCATCGCGCCCACGTCGGCATGAAAGCCACCGCCAAGCGCATGGATCAGTTGAATCGACAGGTCGACCTGACGCGCGTGCAATGCGGCGGCAGCCTGCTCGGCCTTGAGCAATTGCTGGCGCACGTTGAGTGCTTCCAGATAACTGCCGACGCCGGCCTTGTAACGCTGCTCGGAAAGCTCCCAGGCTTCGCGAGCCGCCTGCAACGCCTGCTGCTGGGCCGCCACTTGCGCCTTGAGCGACTGGAGCCCGTTCAACTCGTTGGCGACCTGGTTGATCGCGCCGATCAGAGTCTTGTTGTAGGTGGCCACGGCCAGGTCGTAGGTGGCGTCGGTGCCGGACAGATTGGCACGCAAACGGCCGCCATCGAAGATCGGCAAGCTGATCGCCGGAGCAATCTGGAAGAACCGCGCCGGCAACTGGAACAGCGTGTCACCACCCTTGTTCACCAGGCCGGCCATGGCGCCCAGGCTGATGTTGGGCAGGAACCTGGCCTTGGCCGCCTTGATGCCCTGCCCGGCCGCTTCCACGCGCCAACGCGCGGCGACCAGATCGGGGCGGCGTCCGAGCAGGTTGGCCGGCAGATTGGCGGGCACCGCGACGCGCGCCGGCGTCAGCAGCTGCGGACGCCGGATGTCCAGACCACGGTCCGGCCCCTGGCCCAGCAACACCGACAAGGCCACGCGCGCGGCGTCGACCTGATGGCCGGCCTTGGCCAGCTGCTCCCTGGCCAAGGCCACTTCGGCGTCGCCACGCTTGAGCTGCAACTTGCTGTCGATGCCGGCATGCACGCGCTGCGCGGTCAGCTTGTGGGCACCGCGCGCGCGCTTGAGTTCTTCACGCGCGATCGCCTGTTGCTTGAACGCATAACCGAGCTGGGCGTACGCGCGCGCCACGTTGACCGACACCATCAAGCGCGCGGCATGCGTGTCGACGACGGCGGCATGCGCCTGATCGACCGCGGCTTCCCAGGCGGCGCGCTTGCCGCCCCACAGATCCAGATCCCAATTGAAACCCAGATAACCGTACTTGATCCAGCCAAAATGGCCGCCCAGCGGTGCCGGCACCAGTGTGCTCGGCAAATGCGCACCGGAAATGCTGGCCGACGCCTTCACCCCCGGCTTGCGACCGGCGTCGACAATGCGCGCCTTGGCCGCGGCCTTGCGCGCACGCGCGCTGGCGATCGCGATATCGGGGTTGTGCTTGAGCGCCTCGGCAATCAACGCATCAAGCTGCGGATCGCCCAACGCCGTCCACCAGTTCGCGCGCGGCCAGGTCGCACGGGTCAGTGCCGCGCCGGCCAAACTGCGCTCGGCGTGCAAGCTGCCGGCATCAATCATGTGGCCACTGGGCTTGATGCCCTGGCTGCTGGCGCAAGCGCCCAGCAATACCGCCATGGCGCAAGCGGCGACGAGGGGAAACAGTCGCAATCGCATGAGATTCACATCCGGTTTCGCGGTCAGTGGGGGTGGCGCAGCGTGGCGAGTATGCGCTGCAGGTAGTCGATCAGGTGTTCACGCTCGTTGCTGTCGAGCGAGGTCTGGGCCGCATCGAGCACACGCTCGCTGCAACCATCCAGATTGCGGCACAAGGTTTTGCCCGCGGCCGTCAACTCGATGCGCAAGGCCCGCCGGTCCTTCGGGTCGGGCTTGCGCTTCAGATAGCCCTTGTCCTCGAGCTGGTCGAGCAGGCGCGTCATCGCGCCGGCATCGTGGCCGAGTGAACGCGCCAGCTCGCCGGCACTCACCGGTCCCAACCGGCGCAAATGCTTGAGCGCGTGCACCTGACTGAAACGCAGTTCGAACCCGCGCTCGACCAGTTCCTGTTCGAGCGCCCGCACCAGTTCCGATTTCACCTGCCCAAGCAGGATGCCCAGACTGCGTGGCGTCTGGGTCGCGTTGGTATCGGACGAGTTCATGGCGGCGCATTTTATTGCGATAGATATATTTGTCAAGGCAAATATATCTATCGCATATTCTGATCCGTCAACTGTTTATGCGCGACGGACCCGACAGCCCGGATGCGGCGCCTTGGCGACCATCGGCGCATCCAGCCGCTCGAGCTCGTTGAGCTCGTCGCGCAGCAGCGCGGCCAGGGCCGGATCACGCACGTCGAACAGGTCGAACACACCCAGGGCCCGCAAGACCGGCAGCTGCGCCAGCGCCCGTCCTTCGGCTTGCCGCCGTACATCCTCCGGCGTGGCCGTATCCAGCATCAGTTGTGCACAAGCCACAAACGTGGCCAGGGCCGAAGCAGCCGGCTTGGGCTGCTCGTGATAAGTTGCCGAAAATGCCTGTCTTGTCATGTCTGCCTCCTGGATATGACCCGCTCACCGTGGCCGGACTTCTGCCACGGGACAGGCAGATTACGCCATGGCAAGCTCATGCCGTTAACGCAAACGGGCCAAACACTGTCGTGAACGCGCCAACCCGAAATTTGCCCAAGCTCGGCATTACCGACCTGGAGGACGCAGGCGGCCCGCCGCTCGTCGCCTACGTGGTCGAGGGCAAGCCGATCACCGGAGAGACCGATTGGCACCATCATTTGCGCGGCCAGTTCATGTACGTGGAAAGCGGCATGGCATGCGTGCGCACGCATGCCGGCGTGTGGGCGGTCACCCCGCACCGTGTCAGCTGGATACCGCCGGGCATCGAACACACCGTGCGCATCATCGAACCGATCACCGGCTGGGGCGTCTGGGTGGCACCGGAAGCGACCGCCGAGTTGCCGGCCAAACCGGCCATGTTGCGTGGCAGTCAATTGATGCGTGCGCTGGTGTTGCGCGCGGTCGACTGGGCAGATCGCGACTGCCTCAACGATGCGCAACAACGCCTGATGGACGTGCTGATGGACGAAATGTGCCGTGCCCACGAACCGGACAACCCGATCAGCTTGCCGATGCCCGACGACCGCCGCCTGCTGCGTATAGCCCAGGCCTTGCTGGCCCATCCCGGCGACACCCGTACGCGCGAGGAATGGGCCAGCTCCGCCGGACTGTCCACGCGCAGCCTGACGCGCCGCTTCCGCGACGAAACCGGATTGAGCTTCGTGCAATGGCGCCAGCAGGCGCGGCTGGGCCATGCGTTGGAGCAACTCGGTCAAGGCACCGCCGTCACCCTCGTCGCCGATGCCATGGGTTACGCCAGCGTCAGCGCCTTTGTCGCCATGTTCCGCCGCAGCATGGGACAATCGCCGGGCAAGTACCTGAGTCTTGATCCGGTGTAAGCGCATCCCGTCACGCCACGGCCACGCCGCAGCGGATCAAGTGCGTCCATGCATTCGACCTCCGGTCCCCACACCTGCGGAGCCACCCCATGCGTTTCATCCCGTCTGCCCCCCAGCGTCGATCCATCGCCCTGACCCTGCTGGCTTTGGGCTTGATCGGCAGCGCCCATGCCGGCAACGCCAATCCCGGTTACGACCGCCCCGGCCTGGGTTTCGCGCCGGCGGCATTGCAAGCCGGCGACTTCACCTGGGAACAGGGCCTGCCGGACTTCAGCCGCAACGACGACACCACGTTCTACACCGCCGACAGCCTGTTCCGCCTTGGCCTGGGCGGCGCATTCGAACTGCAGCTGGGCACGTCCTGGAACCACTTGTCGGCGCCGCACTACGACGCCTCAGGCATGGGCAGCACCAGCGTTGGCCTGAAATTCGCCCCGCACACCTCCGGCGCCTTCAGCTGGGGCGTACTCGGCAGCGTGGCTTTTACCGACGGCTCGCGCGAGTTCGGCAACGCCGACAAGCAATACCTGCTGGGCGCGGCCGTCAACTGGCAGCTGGACGCGCGCAACTCGGTAGGCGCCTACGTCGAGAACAACCACGCGGACGGGCGCAACGATCAACTGCTCGCCGTCAATGCCGGCCACGCGTTGACCCCCACCGTCGGCGGCTACGTCGAGCTCGGTTGGCAACACCTCGACAGCCAGCGCAGCGGCACCATGGGCGGCGCCGGCCTGACCTGGATGGCCACCCCGAAAGTGCAACTGGACGCCAGCTTCCGCCACCGCATCGGCGGTGAGATCGACACCTGGCAAGGCGGATTGGGCGTATCGGTGTACTTCGGTCACGTGCTCTGATCTCGGCACTGCGATGACTCCCGCAGCTTGCATTTTGCGAACGCTATACTCGATTGACGTTCGGACAATGCGGAGAACCATCGAATGTTGACATTGCGTACATGCTGCATGGCTGCCGTGATCTCGGCGGCCCTTGTGTGGGCACCCCACAGCCGCGCGGAAACCACCGCCCAGGTCATGCCCGAAACCATGACCATGCTGCACCACGCCATTGCCGTCAAAACCGTCGCAGGCAAGGGCAATGTCCCCGCTTTTGCGCATTATCTTGCCGACAAACTGAAGTCGGCGGGCTTTGCCGAATCGGACATCCAGATCATCCCGGTCGGCGATACCGCGGCGCTGGTCGCGCGTTACCGCGGCACCGGCGAAGGCAAGCCGATCCTGATTTCCGCACACATGGACGTAGTCGCTGCCAAGGCCGACGAATGGAAAGATCACGCGCCATTCAAGCTGGTCAAGCGCGGCAAGCACCTGTATGGCCGCGGCGTGGCCGACATGAAGACCAATGTCGTCGCCATCGTCGAAACCATGATGCGGCTCAAGCGTGAAGGGTTCAAACCCGGTCACGACATGATCCTGGTGTTCTCCGGCGACGAGGAAACCTCGATGGCGTCCACCGCCATGCTGGCAAAAAAATTCCACGATGCCGAGTTCCTGCTCAATGGCGACGCCGGCGGCGGCGTGCTTTCGCCGCAGGGCAAGCCGGTCATTTTCGAGGTTCAGGCGGCGGAAAAGTCCTATGCCGATTTCACGCTGACCACGCATGCTCCCGGCGGTCATTCCAGCGAGCCGAATCCCGACAACGCGATCAACCGCCTGGCCATGGCACTGACACGCGTCGCCGATTACCAGTTTCCCGTTCGTCACAGCGAGATCACGCTGGCCTCGTTCAAGGCCAATGGCGAACACAACGGCGGGCCGCTGGCCAAGGCCATGCGCCAGTTCGCGGCCAACCCGGATGACGCCAAGGCCGCGGCGAAACTTTCATCCGACCCGGCTTATGTCGGGCAAATACGCACCACGTGCATTGCCACCATGCTCGAATCCGGCCACGCCCTCAATGCACTGCCGGAAACGGCGACCGCCAACATCAACTGCCGCATCTTTCCCGGCGTGAGCGTGGCGCACGTCAAAACGACACTGAAAAAAGTCATCGACGATCCGCGCGTCAAGATCACGCTGCCCGATCCCAGTGAAGCCGCGCCGCCATCACCGTTGCGTGCGGACGTAATGAACGCCGTCAAGGCGGCCGTCCACGCACGTTACCCGGACGTGACCGTCGTGCCCGGCATGTCCTCGGGCGCCACCGACAGCAAGCACTTCCGCCTGGCCGGCGTACCCAGCTACGGCGTCAACCCGATCTTTTCCAAGGCCGGCGCCGCCCACGCACACGGGCGCGGGGAGAAAATCCTCGCCAGCGAAGTGCCGGCAGCGCTGACCTATTGGCATACGCTGTTGATGCAGCTGGCGAAATAAAGGGAACGCGAATCATTGCGAGCGCGATCGCGGCTTCCGCCGCTCCTACCATTACGGCGCTGATTCCACATGGCAGATGCAGGAGGAGCGGAAGCCCGGTCGGCAGTCGCGTTGAGCCGGCATTTGTGGTTGCCGGAGCCGCTCAGGGCATGCCGAGATACCGGTAGTACGCGATGCCGAAATCCTGCAGCTCCGGCGCGTTGCGCATGCCGACATGATCGACGACGACACCGGATGATGCCGGCGAACGCGCGATGTCGATGTTTCCCGTGTCATGCAGGGCCTCGTAGGCCGCCTGATCCAGATCGATCGCATCGGCCAGAGCGTCCTTGAAGCGCACCGCACGCGCCGCGTCCTGCCAGCCGGACACGACCCGCGCCGGGATTGCCTCGGCCGCATCGCCGCTGCCATAGCCGAGCACCAGCAGATCGTTGCCTTCCAGGTCGATGCCATCAGTCGCCGCCGACTCCAGGCCGGTCGCCAACCATGCCGGCAAGGCCGCGGTGTACAGGTTGCCCAGTTCCTTCATCGCCTGCGCGCCGATGTGCAACTTGTCCTTGACGATGTGCGCATGCTTGTCGCTCTTGCGGAACGCCTTGCGCGCGGCCATCAAGGCCGGATAGGCGCTGGGGGGCAGATCGTCGGCCGCGCAGTTTTGCGTGCCGCGCTGCCATTCCGCGGCGACGTCATCAAGCGTCACTTGTGCGCCATCGCAATAGGCGGCCAACTCACGCTCGGCATCGGCATCGCCTTGTGCCGCATCGTGGCCAAGCGCCGCCAGCCACGCCATCGCCCACGCGCTGTGCGGCATGTGGTGGTAGGGCCGATGCATGAACACGGCACCGAGATCACGCAGATACGCACTGTGCGAGCCGTCGCGCCGTGCAAACATCGCTTCAAGCGCATGCAAGGTGGCGTCGATATAGCAATCGGTGGAGTATTTGCCGTTGAACACCGGCAGGTCGCGCAAACGGCCATGGTGACCGGGTGTCTCGTGGGCAAAGCGCAGGAACGGCTTGCGGAAGTCCAGGCCGCGATACGCCGACGCACTGCCGCTGGCGGCCAGGTCCAGTTCCAGCAGGCGCGGCGAGGCTTCCAGCAGCATGGCCACGGCGCCCGCGCCCTGGGTCGGCTCGCCGGTGCTGCCACGTGCGTATTCGGCAATGTCGGCGCTGACCACGATGGCCTGACGATCGCGGCCGTCGAACGCCAGGTAGCGCAAGCCGCCCTTGAGTGCATACACACCACCCAGGCACGCATGCTTGAATTCCGGCACCTCGCAATCGCGTGCCAGAGTCGGCTTGTCCTCGGCCGCCAGCGCCTGGTCGACCAGGCCGCGCACGATCACCGCGCCGGCCGCGTTGTCGATGCTCGACTCGGTACCCAGCGCCAGGTAGCCGACCGCTTGCGGGTCGATGCCGTGACGGTCGATCAGGCGCAACACGGCATTGGCCGCCAGGGTGTAGACGTTCTGGTCCGGCCCCGGCATGCGGAACGCATCGCCGATCACCGCACACGTCTTGGCCACATCGTTGCCGGTCCACTCGCACCATCGCTTCAGGTCGACACGCCAGGGCGGAACGTACACCGCCATGGCGCTGATGCCGACGGACGGATGGGCGGCTTGTGCGGTCGATGTCACGATGGGGTATCTCCTGTTCGCTGGGCGTGTGCACGCGGGAATCGCATCACGATTGCTCGAGTGTACGTCGCCACCCATGCCGCTTGCCACGACCCGGTGCGCACGGGTACACGCGGCGTTATGCTCGGGAGACTATCCAGACGCGAGGGGACCCCATGCAAACCCGTACCCTGACGGCATTTGCCGCCACCGCCCTGCTTTCGGCCGGCGCCATCGCGGCGCCACCGCCGGTCAACACCCATCCCATGCTGCACCAGATTGCCGCGGCCGTGAAGACCTCCAACCTGCATGCCACCGACAAGGCGCTGGTCGGATTCGGCACCCGCCACTCGCTGTCGACCACCACCTCCGACACGCGCGGCATCGGCGCGGCAAGGCGCTGGGTCGCGGCGAAGTTCAAGCACATATCCGAGGACTGCGGCGGCTGCCTGAAAATCGTCAAACCGGCGCAATCGTTCACCGGGCCGCGCATGCCCGAGGACGGTGCCGAGATCATGGACATCGTGGCGATCCAGCGCGGCACCACCGATCCGGACCGCGTGATCGTGATGACCGCCCATCTCGATTCGCGCAACGCGGACGTGATGGACGCCGTGCACGATGCCCCCGGCGCCAACGACGATGCCGCCGGCGTCGCCGCGCTGATCGAAACCGCACGCGTGCTCAGCCATTACAAGTTTCCCGCCACCCTGGTCTACTCGGCCGACTCCGGCGAGGAGCAAGGCCTGCTCGGCGGCCGCATCATCGCCCAGTACGCCGTCGACCACGGCTGGAACGTCGAGGCCAACCTCAACAACGACATGGTCGGCAACTCGCACGGCGGCAATGGCGCCTACGACCCGCACACCATCCGCGTGTTTTCCGAAGGCACCAAGACCAACGAGACACTTGAGCAGGCCGCCTACCGTCGCTATCACGGCGGCGGCGTCGATTCGCCGTCCCGCAACCTCGCGCGCTACATGCACACCCTGGCCGAGCAGTATCTCGACAACTTCCACGTGCGCATGATCTACCGCACCGACCGCTGGGGGCGCGGCGGCGATCAGGTCGCGTTCCTGCAACAGGGCTTTCCCGCCGTGCGCCTGTCCGAATCCAACGAAAACTACAGCCATCAGCACCAGAACGTGAAGGTCATCGACGGCGTGCGCCACGGCGACGTGATCTCCGGCGTCGACTTCGATTACCTGACCAACGTCACCCGTCTGGACGCCATCACCATGGCCTCGCTGGCCATGGCCCCGCCGCCGCCCACGGATCTCACCGTCAAGGGCGCCGTGGCCTACAACACGACACTGAAATGGACGCCGTCACCCGGCGCGGCCAGCTACAACGCCTGGTGGCGCGAAACCACCGCCCCGCAATGGCAGCACATGCAAAGCGCGGACAACACCCACTCCGTGGTGCTGAAAAACATCATCCTGGACGACTACTTTTTCGGCGTATCGGCGGTCAGCAAGGATGGCTGGGAGAGCCCGGTGGAATTCCCCGGTTTTGCCGGCAGCTTCGAGCGCTCACCCAAGCTCGGACCCGACGGCAAACCCGTCGACACGCGCTACCCCGGCATGAGCAGCGGCCATGCCGTCGGCCCCGCGTCATGGCGAGCCGACACATCACAGGCAAATCAGTGACGCGCCTTTGCGGAAGACCCCGAAAAATTCTCCAATCCGTTCGAACGCCATTGCAGGAGCGGCGGAAGCCGCGATTGGTAATCGCCGCAAGGTAACGACTGTACAGGCACGCCCGATCGCGGCTTCCACCGCTCCTACGGCGGCCCCGCCCTGCTGACAGAACCCTGTCAGCAGGGCGGGTACACACTGGCCATCTCGACCACAGGAGATGTCCCATGAGCACGTCCCTTCCGCTGACGTTTTTCCACAACCCGCACAGCCGCGCGACCATGGTCCGCGCGCTGCTCGAAGAGCTGGATGTCGACTACAAGCTGCACGTGGTCGACTTCCGTCACAACGAACAATTGACACCGGCGTATCGCGCCATCAACCCGATGGGCAAGGTACCGGCGATCCGTCACGGTGACACGGTGGTCACCGAGAACGTCGCCATCTACATCTACCTGGCCGATTACTTTTCCGAGGCGGGGTTGGCGCCGGCGTTTGACGACACCGCACGCGGCAGCTACCTGCGCTGGCTGGTGTTCTACGCGGCCTGCTTCGAGCCCGCCATCGGCGATCGCGCCCGTCGGATCGAGCCGGCGCCGCGCATGCAGTCCGGCTATGCCGATTTCGACACCATGCTGAAAACACTGCTTGACCAGCTTGCCGCCGGCCCGTGGCTGCTTGGCGAACGCTTCAGTGCCGCCGACGTGCTGTGGGGCAACGCGCTGCGCTGGGCCACGCGGTTTGAATTGATGCAAGCCACGCCGGTGGTCAGCGACTACATCGAGCGCGTGGTGTCGCGTCCGGCCCAGGTCCGCGCCGACGAGGCGAACCTGGCACTGGCGACGGAAATGGGCCTCGCTGCCTGATTTCGGACACGGGCGGCGGCACTGTGCTACAAACCGCGCATGCGCCGTGCCGACCGCCTGTTCCTGATCATCCATGCCCTGCGCGGTCGCCGCACCGCGCTGCCCGCGCGACGACTGGCCGACACCCTCGGCGTGTCGCTGCGCACCATCTACCGTGACGTCGCCGACCTGCAAGTGTCCGGCGTCCCGGTCGAAGGCGAGGCCGGCGTCGGCTACATGCTGCGCAAGGGCTCGGATATCCCGCCGCTGATGTTCAACGCCGAAGAACTCGAAGCCCTGGTGGTCGGCACGCGTTTCGTGCGCGCCTTCGCCGGCAAGCGCCTCGCCAGCGGCGCCCAGGCCGCGATGCTGAAAATCCAGGCCGTGCTGCCGCCGGAGCTGCGCGAGCGCACCGAACACACGCGCATCTATGCCCCGGTATTCGATGACGCCGAAGGTCGTGCCTTCGCCGAACGCATCGATCAGCTCAACGCCGCCATCGACCAGCGCCAGGTCCTGCATCTCGGCTATGCGGATGAAACCGGCAACACCAGCGAGCGCGACGTCGAGCCACTGTGCCTGGCTTTCTGGGGTGGCAAATGGACGCTCAGCGCATGGTGCCGCCTGCGCCGCGACTTCCGCAACTTCCGTCCCGATCGCATGCGCGAATGCGTGACCACGGATGAGCACTTTGCCGAGCACCCCGAGCGCAACCTGGCCGCCTACTTTGCAAGCCTCGGAATCCATCCCGACAACATGCACTGAGCATCACGTAAGTCGGGTTGGCTTCATCAACCCGACATGGCGTGACGCGACACGGATGTCGGGTTACGCCTGCGGCTCAACCCGACCTACGCGACCACGGAGGTATCGAATAGCCCGCGCCGGTTGACGGATTAATCGGAATAACCAAATATCCGGACCAAGGGGACGCGCCGAACACGACAGCATCATTCGGTGCGTCACATCTTTTCGGGGATACGACCGCTCGAGCGGCATCGACGGCCCATGGACGTTCCCATGCATTGAGGGCACGCGCAATGCGCAAGAGTTTCGTTTTCCAATCCCTGGCTGCGCTGGCGCTGGTCGCGCTGCTGGCGTGGGCCGCGCCGACGGGTGCGCAAACCAAATCGACCATGCACGCCGTGGACACCAGCGCGCCGGCCACCACCCGCGCCGCGCTGGCCAAGGCCGAACCGGTCACGGCCAAACACGCCATGGTGGTCACCGTGCAACACCTGGCCACCAACGTCGGTGTCAACATCCTCAAACAAGGCGGCAACGCCATCGACGCCGCCGTGGCCATCGGTTATGCCGAAGCGGTCGTGCAGCCATGCTGCGGCAACATCGGCGGCGGCGGCTTCATGACCATCCACCTGGCCAACGGCAAGAACGTCTTCCTCAACTTTCGCGAAAAGGCGCCACTCAAGGCCACCACCGACATGTACCAGGACGCCAGCGGCCACGTGGTCAAGGGCCGCTCGACCGGCACCTATCTCGGTGTCGGCGTACCCGGTACGGTCATGGGCCTCAATACCGCGCTCGAAAAATACGGCACCATGTCGCTCAAACAAGTCATGCAGCCGGCCATCAACCTCGCGCGCAAGGGCTACATACTCAAGCCCGGCGACGTGCGCATCCTGCACGAGCGCACCAGGGAATTCGCCAAACACCCCAACGTCGCGGCCATCTTCCTCAATCACGGCAAGCCGTGGCAGGCCGGTGAGCGGTTGGTGCAAAAACAGTTGGCGCACACGCTTCAATTGATCGCCGACCACGGCACCAAGGCCTTCTATGAAGGCCCCATCGCCAAGGCCGTGGTCAAGGCCAGCAACGCGCACGGCGGTATCCTGTCGATGCAGGACTTTGCGCAATACACGGTCGCGTGGCAAAAGCCGATCCGCTGCAGTTACCGCGGCTACACCATCCTCTCCGCGCCGCCGCCAAGCTCCGGCGGCACCACGATTTGCGAGATTCTCGGCATCATCCAACCGTACCCGTTCACCAAGTGGGGCTACGGGTCGGTACCGGCCGTGCATTATCTGGCCGAAGCCGAACGCCGCGCCTTTGCCGATCGCAATACCTACCTCGGTGACCCGGCCTTCGTGCACAACCCGATCGACAAGCTGCTCGCACCGGCGCACCTGGCCAAGCTGCGCGCCACGATCAAGCCGCACAAGGCCACGCCGTCGTCGCAGATTGATGGCAGTCTCGGTTCACCGGAAGGCAACAACACCACGCACTACTCGGTGGTCGATGCCAAGGGCAATGCCGTGGCCGTCACCTACACCATCAACTACCTGTTCGGCATCGCCCAGATCGCCGGCGACACCGGCTTTTTCCTCAACAACGAGATGGACGATTTCACCTCCAAGCCGGGCGTGCCCAACTCGTTCGGTCTGGTGCAGGGCGTGATCAACCAGATCGAGCCAGGCAAGCGGCCGCTGAGCTCGATGTCGCCGACCGTGGTGCTCAAGGACGGCAAGGTCTTCATGGTCACCGGCAGCCCCGGCGGCTCGACCATCATCTCGACCACGCTGGAAAGTATCCTCAACGTCGTCGACTTCGGCATGAACGCGCAACAGGCCGTCAACGCGCCGCGCATGCATCAGCAGTGGTATCCGCAAAAAGTGTTCGTGGAGCCGGGACTGCTGACCAAGGCGACCGAAGCGAAACTCGAAGCGATGGGCTACACCTTCAAGCACGTCAAATCATGGGGTGCTGCCGAGGCCATCCTGGTCAATCCGAAAACGGGGTTGCTGGAAGGTGCCAACGACCGCCGTCGGCCGGCAGGACTTGCGGCCGGTTACTGAGAGCTTGCGAATGCTTCAACTTTGCGCAAAGACCAGCCGATAGGCAACACGCAGATCGGATCAAGGAGCACCGCGGCGGATCAGACGTCGGGCCACGTCGGATGGATGAAGCCCATCCGACCTACGCGGGCTGAGGCAACCCGACAAGCATGGGCAAATCATGAAAAAGCCCGGAGACGACATGGTCCCCGGGCTTTTTCAGTTTCTGGCGGCAATCAGGCTTTCTGTTCGGCGATCCAGCGATCGACCTTGCCTTCGAGGATATCGAGCGGCAGCGAGCCGTCGCCCAGGACCACCGAGTGATAGGCGCGAATGTCGAATTTGTCGCCAAGCTCTTTCTTCGCCTTCTCGCGCAGCATGCGGATCTTGCGTGCACCGATCATGTACGCCAATGCCTGGCCGGGAATGGCCATGTAGCGTTCGGCCTCGGCCGTGGCCTGGCTCTTGCTTTCGGCGGAATTGGCGAGCATGTAGTCGATGACCTTCTCGCGGCTCCAGCCCATGGAATGCAGGCCGGTATCGGTGACCAGACGAATGGCACGCCACAGCTTGTTCTGCAGGTAACCGAAATAGCTGTACGGGCTTTCGTACACGCCCAGGTCCTTGCCCAGCGACTCGGCATACAGACCCCAGCCCTCGATGAACGCGGTCTGGCCACCAAAGCGGCGGAATGCCGGCAAGTCCTTCATCTCGCGCTGCAGCGCGATCTGGAAATGGTGGCCCGGGATTGCCTCGTGCAGGAACAGGTCCTCGGCGTCCCAGATCTTGCGCGTCGGCAAGTCGTAGGTGTTGACGAAGAAAACGCCCGGACGGCTGCCGTCGGCGCTCGGCCCGCGGTAGGAGCCACCGGCCGCGGACTTCTCGCGGAACTCGGGCACCGGACGAATCTCGAAGTCGGCCTTGGGCACCTTCGAGAACAGCTTCGGCACCCCCTTCATCACCTTGGCTTCGAGATTGCGGTAATAGGTGAGCAGCTGTTCCTTGGACTCGAACGAGAACTTCGGATCGGTCTGCATGTAGTCGAAGAACTCGTGCAACGACCCCTTGAAGCCGACTTTCTCCATCACCTCGTGCATCTGACCATGGATCTGCTTGACCGCATCCAGGCCGATCTGGTGGATCTGTGCCGGCGTCAGGTCGGTGGTCGTGCGCTGACGCACCTTGAACGCATACCAGGCCTGGCCGTTGGGCAGACCTTCCATGCCCGAGCTTTCGCGCGTGTGCTGCATGTAGTCGTCGGCGATGTACTGACGCAGCTCGCGGTAGGCGGGCATCAGCTTGTCTTCGATCAGCTTGCGGTAGTTGTCGGTGATGCGCTTGCGGTCGGCCTCGGAGAACGACTCGGGCATGTTCGCGACCGGCTTCCAGAACAAGGTCTTTTCCGGGTCATCCTTGATCAGCGCGTCGAGCTGGTCGACCACGCGCTTCATCAGGATCGTCGGCTGCACCACATCGGCCTTGACGCCCTGCTTCATGTTGGCAATGGCCTGGTCAAACAGCACCGGCACCTGCGAGGCGCGTTTGCGCCAATCGGCGTAGTCGTCGACCGTCTTGAACGGTTGCGCACTTTTGCCCGAACCCATCTGCACGACGGTACCGGCAAGGTTGTAAAACTGGTTGATCGGCTGCATCCAGCCGGGGAACTGTTCGCTTTCCAACTGCTGCTTGGCTTCGCGCACGAAGATCTTGTAGCTGATCAGCGCGTGTCCGCTCAGCCCGTCCGAACCGATGGACTGGACCTTTTTCAGCCACTTGGTGGTGAAATCATGCTGCCGCTGGCGATAATCGGCCGACAGCATGTTGGGCAATTTGTCGTTGTAGCGCGGGTCGCCCTGGAAGGTCGCCAGCAGCGGATGCAGCTTGAGGTTGGCCTCCCAGTAATCGGCATACACCTGCTTGAGTTTCGCCGCCTTGTCGGTCGCCGGCTGCTGCGTGGCAGCGGCCGTCGTCGAGGCGCTTCCCGGCGCGCCGGCGTCCGTGGACGGGCCGCCGCAGCCGGCCAGCGCGAGCGCCAGCGAAAGTGAAATGGCAGTGGTCAGAAGCTTGTGTTTCATTCGCAGTCTCCAGCGTGGGTTTCCGGAGCATACATGTTCGGCGACACATTATTCGACTGCAAAATGCGCGACACTGAAACCCTCGCCATGAGGATATTTTCTTGTCTCCGATGCGCGGAATGGAAAGCGCATCGCGACGAAATGGCGACCTCAATCGGAGTAGTCATGACACTGTCACCGCGCACTGCCATGATGCCCGGATCACGCCATTGTCGCGCCACCGGGATCATCACCCATGGGTCACCCTGCCATCACGTTCCAGCGCTCGCTGATTGCCGCCGCCACCGCCATGTTGTGTGCGGTCACGTCGATGCCACTCATGGCGACGGACACTCATTCGGCTGACGCGTCTTCCATCGAGCGCCCCGCCGACGAAAATGCCGCCTGGTGGTTCCGCCAGGGTGCCACCGCCGCCGCCAAGGCCGCGCGCCAAGCCAATGCCGATGAACCAAAAGCCCGCAACGTGATCGTGTTTCTCGGCGACGGCATGAGCCTCACCACCATCGCCGCCGCACATATCCTGGCCGGCCAGCGTCAGGGCCTGGATGGCGAAAGCTATCGTCTGAGCTTCGAGAAATTTCCGTTTACCGCGCTCAGCCGCACCTACGAGACCGACTCCCAGGTCGCCGACTCGGCCGGCACCATGACCGCCATCATGACCGGCGCAAAGACCCGCCTGGGCTTCATCGGCGTGGGCCAGTTGGCCCAGCGCGGAAACTGTGCCAGCCGCGAGGGCCATGCCCTGGTCACCATGCTGGAACTGGCCAAGGCCGCG
>DASSKC010000047.1:0-14813 GCA_035690885.1 Oleiagrimonas sp.
CACTGCATGACCATGCAACTGCCGGAGTAATTTGCCGCCCGCGCATGTTCAGCCTCCCTGCCCTATGGTATGTGGCTGAGCACCTCCCGGGAGACCCGCCATGACCAGAATGTGGATCTTGCCCCTGCTGCTTGCCGTGGCGGGAACCGTCCATGCCGCCAGTTTCAGCCTGCACGTGGATGCCGGCACGCAGGGCCATGTCGCGCAACAGTTTGCCTACGATGCCAGTGGCTGCCATGGCGACAACGTATCGCCCGCCATCTCCTGGAGCGACGCCCCCGAGGGTACGCGCGGCTTCGCCTTGACGGTGTACGACCCGGATGCGGAAGGTGGCTGGTGGCATTGGGTGGTGCTGGACATCCCGCTGGTCGCGCATGAAATCAAACAAGGCGCGGAGGAGTTGCCGCCAGGCGCCTACGCACTCGACAACAGCTTCGGCCACGCGCGCTGGGACGGCCCATGTCCGCCCAAGGCCGACCCTCCGCACCATTACGTGTTCACGCTGTACGCTCTGGACATGCCGACGCTGGCCCTGCCCGAAGACACCTCGCCGGCACAGGCCAAGGCCGCGATCGCGGAACACACGGTCGGAAAGGCCAGCGTGACGCTTACCTACGATCGTTGAAACGCGACCTCAGAACAGGTTCTTGTCGATCTTCAGGTGATCGAGAATCTTGCTGGCGATTTCCTCGATCGAGGTATGCGTGGTGCTGATGCAGGGAATGCCTTCGGCACGATACAGGCGGTCGGCCTGGGCCAGCTCCCAGCGCACCTGTTTCATCGACGCGTAGCGGCTGTCGGGGCGCCGTTCGCTGCGGATCTGCACCAGCCGGTCGGCGTCGATGGTCAGGCCGAACAGGCGCTTGCGATACGGCTTCAGGCGCGACGGCAGCTCCAGCATGTCCAGATCGTCTTCGGTCAAGGGGTAATTGGCCGCGCGCACACCGTATTGCAGCGCCATGTACAGGCACGTCGGCGTCTTGCCCGAGCGCGACACGCCGATCAATACCACGTCGGCATCGTCGTAGTGCACGTTGATGCCGTCGTCGTGTGCCAAGGTGTAGTTGGTCGCGTCGATGCGCCCCTCGTACTTGGCGTAATCAACCAGGCCATGTGAACGATTGACCGCGCCGGAGCGCTTCATGCCCAGCTCCAGCTCAAGCGTGCCGACAAACGGCGCGAACACATCGAGCATCAACGCCCCGCTGTCGGCGAGGATGTTGCACAGCGCGCGGTCGGCCAGCGTGTTGATCACGATGGGCTTTTGCCCACTCCTGGCGTAATGTGTCTTGATCCGCAGCGCCGCATTGGCGGCCTTGTCGGCATCGTCCACGAACGGCAGGCGATGGGTGACGAAATGGACATCGTCGAACTGCGCCAGAATGCTGTGGCCGATGGTCTCGGCGGTGATGCCGGTGGAGTCGGAAACGAAGAAAACGGTACGGCGCATGGCATCAATCCGGTGAACTCCCGCGCGAGTCTAACAGGGCTTTCCTGCATGCCACACTGAATTTCATAACGCCCCCATCTTGCCCGCCCGGAGCAGGCAGGCGACAATACCAGTTCCTTGAATGCGGCTTTCCGCCTGACAATCTGATGGAGACCACCTTGAGCGACCTGGTGCTTTGGCTTGACGCCCTGCGCATGACCGACCTTGGCAAAGTCGGCGGCAAAAACGCCTCCCTCGGGGAGATGATCGGCAATCTTTCGCAGCTGGGGGTCTCGGTTCCCGGCGGTTTTGCCACCACGGCGGACGCCTACCAGTCGTATCTGGAAAAGAGCGGCCTGGCCGAACGCATCCAGAAGCGCCTGCAGACGCTGGACGTCGAGAACGTCGACGAGTTGGTCCGCGCAGGCAAGGAGATCCGCGGCTGGATCGTCGACACCGCCCTGCCCGACGATCTGGAACAGGCCATCCGCGAGGCCTACAAGAAGCTATGCGCAGATGCCGGCTCCGACGACATCGCCGTCGCCGTGCGCTCTTCGGCCACGGCCGAGGATCTGCCGGACGCCAGCTTCGCCGGCCAGCAGGAAACCTTCCTCAACGTGATCGGCATCGACGACGTGCTGATCGCGGTCAAGGAGGTGTTCGCCTCGTTGTACAACGACCGCGCGATTGCCTATCGCGTGCATCACGGTTTCAAGCACGAGGACGTCTTCCTGTCCGCCGGTGTGCAGTTGATGGTGCGTTCGGACATCGGTGCTTCCGGCGTGTTGTTCACGCTCGACACCGAATCCGGCTTCCGCGACGTGGTGTTCGTGACCGGCAGCTACGGCCTCGGTGAAATGGTCGTCCAGGGTGCCGTCAACCCCGACGAATTCTACGTGTTCAAACCCACCCTGCGCGACGGCAAACCCGCCGTGCTGCGCCGACAGATCGGCTCCAAGCAGCAGCGCATGGTGTATTCGGACAATGCCGACGAGCGCGTGCGCATCGAGGAAACACCGACCGAGCTGCGCGGCAAGTTCTGCGTCAGCAACGCGGAAGTCGAGGAACTGTCGCGTCAGGCATTGACGATCGAGAAACACTACGAGCGCCCGATGGACATCGAGTGGGCAAAGGACGGCAACACCGGCAAGCTGTACATCGTCCAAGCCCGTCCCGAAACCGTCAAATCGCGCGCCAGCGCCACCCAGCGCGAGCGTTTCCAGCTCAACGAGAAAAGCAAGGTGCTGGTCGAAGGCCGCTCTATCGGCCAGAAGATCGGTGCCGGCAAGGCGCGCGTGGTCAAATCGCTGGACCACATGAACCAGTTCCAGGAAGGCGATGTGCTGGTCGCCGACATGACCGATCCCGACTGGGAACCGATCATGAAGCGTGCCTCGGCCATCGTCACCAATCGCGGTGGGCGTACCTGCCACGCGGCCATCATCGCCCGCGAGCTGGGCGTGCCTGCGGTGGTCGGTACCGGCAACGGCCTGGAGCTGATCCCCGACGGCGCGGACGTCACCGTCTCGTGCGCCGAAGGCGACACCGGACACGTCTACGAAGGTCTGCTCGACTTTGACCGCATCACCGCCGACTTGGGTGCCATGCCCGAAGCCCCGCTCAAGGTCATGATGAACGTGGCCAACCCCGAGCGCGCGTTCGACTTCGGCATGTTGCCCAACGCCGGCATCGGCCTGGCCCGTCTGGAAATGATCATCGCCAGCCACATCGGCGTGCATCCCAAGGCACTGCTGGAATACGACCAGCAGGATGCCGACATCAAGGCCAGAATCGACGAGCGCATCGCCGGTTACGACGGCCCGGTCGAGTTCTACGTCGATCGTCTGGCCGAAGGCGTGGCCACCATCGCCGCCTCGGTGTATCCCAAGCCGGTCATCGTGCGCATGAGCGACTTCAAGTCCAACGAGTACGCCAACCTGCTCGGTGGTGCCAAGTACGAGCCGCACGAGGAAAACCCCATGATCGGCTTCCGCGGCGCCAGCCGTTACGTCGATCCGAGCTTCACCGAAGCCTTCGGTCTGGAATGCCAGGCCATCAAGAAGGTGCGCGAGCAGATGGGGCTGTCCAACGTGTGGGTGATGATCCCGTTTATCCGCACGCTGGAAGAAGGCCGCGCCGTCATCGACGTGCTGGAAGCCAACGGCCTCAAGCAGGGCGAAAACGAGCTCAAGGTCATCATGATGTGCGAGGTGCCGTCCAACGCGCTGCTGGCCGACGAATTCCTCGACATCTTCGACGGCTTCTCGATCGGCTCCAACGACCTGACCCAGCTGACCCTGGGCCTGGATCGCGATTCGTCCATCGTTGCCAAGTCGTTCGACGAGCGCAATCCGGCAGTCAAGAAGCTGTTGGCCATGGCCATCAAGAGCGCACGCGCCAAGGGCAAGTACGTCGGCATCTGCGGTCAAGGACCGTCCGATCACGCCGATCTGGCCGAATGGCTGATGGAGCAAGGCATCGAATCCGTGTCGCTGAATCCCGATACCGTCATCGACACCTGGTTGCGCCTGGCCAAGAAAAAAGCGGCCTGACGACCAAGGCCGCATGCATCAATGGTAGGAGCGGCGGAAGCCGCGATCGGCGTGCCGACAGGGTTGATACCTTGCGGCATTGTCGATCGCGGCTTCCGCCGCCCCTGCCGACATCGAACGGACATCGAAGGGACGTCGATCAACGACGGGCATCGCCATTTGGTGCCGGAGCGAACAGGTTCGCCACCTTCGCCGCAAACGCCGACAAGCCGTCCGCATCGCTGAGATTGGCGGTCACGGCCACAACCATCCGCTGGTCCGGATAGATCACGAAGACCGTCGTGCCACCGACCGAACCACCGGTATGTCCGACAGTCCGGCGTCCATGCGCGTCGGTATCGAGCACCCAGTCGAGTCCGCGGCCGATGGACTTGCCCGATGCGAGATGCACCGGCTTCCACAGCAAGTCACGTGTCGCCGGCTTCAGCAAATCGTGGTCGAGCAAGGCAAAACCGAAGCGCACCAGGTCGCTTGGTGTGGACACGAAGCCACCACTGGCCCACTTGTAGCTGTTGTCGACGTACGGCGCGTTGCGGATGCGCCCCTGCTTGTCGTGAACATAAAACGCGACCCGGTGCGGGACGATGCGTTTGACGTAATCGGGGACCGTGTGCCGCATGCCCAGCGGCAGGAAGATGCGCGTGCGCATGAAATCGAGAAACTTCTCATGTGCCGCCGCCTGCACCACGGCACTGACCAGATTCCAACCGTAACTGGAATAGTGGTATTGCTTGCCCGGCTTGAACAGCAACGGGTCATTCTCGAAAATGGCCAGCCCGTCGATCACGCCATCGTAGTGCTTGGCATTGAGAAATTCGTCGCCTTCGTAATGACGAATACCCGCCGTGTGCGCCATCAACTCGCGCGTGGTGACGGGCCAACGCTTTTCGGGAAACGACGGCACGTATTTCTGCACCGGCGCATCCAGGTCGATACGGCCGTTCTGGTACAGCAGCCCGACGGCCACCGACGTCAACGACTTGGACACGCTGCCGATGCGAAAACGCGTCAGCGGCGTGACCGGCACCTGCGCTTCAAGATTGGCCCAGCCGAACCCTTGCGCCCACACCACGTCGTCACCCAGACCGATCGCGACCGACAGTCCCGGCAAATTGTGTTTGACAACCAGTTCACGCGCCAGCTTGCGCGCGTGATCGACCGCGGCTTGATGCGCAGCAACGGTGGGCGACGCGACGCGTGCAACATCCTGCGCCTGGACCTGGCACGCCGCCACGGCGCAGCATGCGAACACCCAGGCCCATGCGGCGCGCTTCAGGAGTCCATGTCGGCGACGAACGGCGGCGAGAAAAAAGTACATCGTGGACTCCTCGATATGACGGTTTGCTGGATTGCCTGATCGACCATAGACGAACTCGCCGACACCTTGCAAAGCCGGTTCCCGCATGACGACGAGCGCGGCCTCCACTCCGTGACAGCCGGGCCTTCAGCATGGAGAATACGCTCGCGTCATGACGACATGCGCAGCCGGCTCGATCCGGCCGACGCGTCCCCAACTTTCCGCGCAGGCCTTTTGCATGATGAAAATCGTCGAAGTCGACCATCCGTTGATCCATCACAAGCTGGGCCTGATGCGCGACGCCGGCATCAGCACCAAACACTTTCGCGAACTGGCCGGCGAAATCGCCTCGTTGCTGACTTACGAAGCCACGCGCGATCTCGAGACCGAAGCGTGCACGGTCGACGGCTGGGACGGCCCGGTGAGCGTGCGCCGCATCAAGGGCAAGAAAATCACCATCGTGCCGATCCTGCGCGCCGGTATCGGCATGCTGCCCGGCGTGCTGGACATGATTCCGGCCGCCAAGGTCAGCGTGGTCGGCTTGCAACGTGACGAGCAAACGCTGCAGCCGGTGCCCTACTACGAAAATCTGACCCGCGGCATGGAAGCGCGCATCGCCATGATCGTCGACCCCATGCTGGCCACCGCCGGCACCCTGATCGCCACTGTGGACATGCTCAAGGCCGCCGGTTGCACACGCATCAAGGGCCTGTTCCTGGTCGCCGCGCCCGAAGGGCTTGCACGCATGCGCGAGGTCCATCCCGACGTCGAGATCTACACCGCGTCGATCGACGAGAAGCTCAACGAATCAGGCTACATCCTGCCCGGACTCGGCGATGCCGGCGACAAGATCTTCGGCACCAAGGCCGTATGACCCACCCCGCAACCACATCGAGCATCCAGGGAATCGAAATGGAGAACACGTCCGGACGAGGACCCTCCGCACACGTGCCAGCGGAAATCGCACGCTGGAACTGGGGCGCATTCCTGCTTACATGGATCTGGGGCATCGGCAACAGCACGTTCATCGCTTTCCTTTGCTTCGTGCCGTTCGTGAATCTGGTCATGCCGTTCGTGCTCGGTGCACGTGGCAGCGAATGGGCCTGGCGCAACAAGCCATGGCAGAGCGTCGAGCATTTCAAGGACACGCAACGCAAATGGAGCATCGCAGGACTGGTGGTCCTGATCGCTTCGATCGTGTTTTTCACCGTGTTTTTCGTCGCCGTGTTCTTTATTGCAACTGTCGCGATGGAAAATTCGGGCGCCTACAAGACCGCCGTGAGCCAGCTAAAGGCCAATCCCGAGATCGTGCAGGTTCTCGGTCGTCCCATTTCCACCGGGACACCCAACGGCAGCTTCTGGACGTCGAACGACAGCGGCAAGGCACTGTTCGGTTTCACGGTCAGGGGGCCGAAAGGTGAGGGAAAGGTCGCCATCAGCGCCCGCAGGACGAACGGCACGTGGCACCTGACGCAAGCCATTTTCCGTGACTCCGGCTCCGGCCGCGTGATCCATTTCGGTGAACATGCCAATCGCTGGCCTGGCGATGACCGCAAACCAGCGCATCGCGATGGCATCCTCACCCACACCAGGTGGAACAACGAGGGCCGCAAGCCGATGCATCCGTACAGGCACGTGACGACAGTGACTGCCGCGGGGCTTGCCCGCACGCCGTAAAAGCTCTTACTCGCCGATATCTTCGTTCCATACGTCAGGGTGGTCGGTCATGAATCCGCGCATCAAATCCATACAAGCGGCATCGTCCAGCACCTCGACCTCAACGCCACGCGAGCGCAGCAACGCCTCCTCACCCATGAAGCTGCGGTTCTCGCCGATGACCACGCGCGGGATGCCGTACAGCAACACAGCGCCAGTGCACATCGCGCACGGCGACAAGGTGGTGTAAAGCACCGCTTGCCGGTAGACCGCTGCCGGCTGACGCCCGGCCTGCTCCAGCGCATCCATCTCGCCATGCAGGATGGCACTGCTGCGCTGGACTCTGCGGTTGTGGCCACGACCGATGATGCGACCCTCGTGAACAATCACCGAGCCGATCGGTATGCCGCCCTCTTCCAGGCCCTTGCGCGCCTCGTCAAGGGCCGCCTGCATGAATGCATCCACGATGATCTCCAGAATGCGGCATCCGGGCACAGGCTATCAGCTCGGCACGCTGCCGTGATGTTTTCTTCACAGCGAGTCGCACTCGAACGCAAAGGCGTACAGCTGGAAGGACATTGCAGGCAATTCCTCGAACAATTCGAAAAAATGCTTACAAATGCATGATATATAACTATAAATTACAAATGACCAATTCTTGACCATTCCGTCACCGGGTACGCAGTGACAGGCCTCGCGGGCCATCGTTGAACAGTCATCCACACACTTATCCACAGCTTTTGTGGATAAGCGTCAGGACCGACCGCGCTTGAGAGCGGTGGCGATTTCGGCCACATGCCGTCCCTGAAAGCGGGCAATGGCCAGTTCGTTGCCGCTCGGTTCACGTCCATCACCGGCGATGGTGCTCGCGCCATACGGGCTGCCTCCGGTGATTTCGTCCATCGTCATCTGCCGCGCTTCGCTGTATGGCACGCCGACCACCACCATGCCGAGGTGGAACAGCGAGGTATGGAAGCTGGTGATGGTGGTTTCCTGTCCGCCATGCTGGGTATTGCTGGACGTGAAAACGCTGCCGACCTTGCCCTCGAACGCACCCTTGGCCCACAGCGGCCCCAATTGGTCGACGAAGTTGCGCATCTGTCCGCACATGTTGCCGTAACGCGTGGGCGTACCGAAGATGATGGCGTCTGGCTGCGCCAGTTGCTCCGGTCGCGCCACCGGAACGTCGGCAAATGCCTCGCGGGCTGCCTTGGCACCGGATTTTTCCAGCACGTCATCAGGCACCAGCTCCGGCACCTGCAGCAACGTGACCTCGGTTCCGTCGACTTCACGCGCGCCGGCGGCGACGGCCTCGGCCATGGTGTGGACATGCCCGTACATCGAATAGAACACGACCTGGATATCGACTGTCATGACTTGCGCCTCGCTGATGGCTGGATGCCCGGATCATCGTAACAACATGACGGGAGCGCCGGTTGAAGGCGCGTGAAACGGCATGTCCCGTTTGCCGCGACCGGATTCGCGGCAGTGGCTGAGCCCAGATATCCTCATTCTGGAGTTGGTGTTGCAATGAGGCATGCCCTTTTTTATATTCAGCCTGCATTTAGCTCACTGGCAAGGAGGATATCATGGAGCACAACACCAAGATGCTTGGCGGCATCAGCTGCATCGCGCTGGTCGTTTTTTCGGTTCTCGGCTCATTCATTCCGTTCGTGGGCGTGCTCACTCTCATTGCCGGCATTTGCCTGCTGGTCGCTTTTTTCATGGCGGGCAACCAACTGCATCGCAGTGACGTCAAGAACAACGTGATCATCTCCATCGTCTTGAGCATCGTCGGCACGATCGTGCTGCTCATGGTCATGGGCGCCAGTTTCGCGGCCGTGCTTTCGGGAACCGACACCGGCCTCGGTGCGTTCGGCGCAACTGCGATCATCGGCGGCATCATTTGCTGGATCATCTTCATCATCGGCTCCTGGTTCTGGTACAAGGCGTCGGTAGGCATTGCCGAGGGCAGCAACACGCCGCTGTTCAAGACCGGCGGCCTGGTGTTGTTCATCGGCACCATTCTTCTGGTCGTGTTCGGCATCGGCGCCATCGTCATGCTGGTCGGCCAGATCATGCAGGCCATTGCATTTTTCAACGCGCCTGAAAACAGCCCGGCGTCGGCCGGCTCCGTCGTATAACAGCCCATATCCATTGCCGGCAACGCCCCGCGACTGGCCGGCAATGTTTGATGGCAAGTGATCCGGTGCGCCGGTCGTGCCGGAAGCGATCGCATGGCAAACGGTCGGCGGGGGATGCCTCGGGCTGGCCTCACGCTGTAGCATGAGAGGAATGAACACACCTGTCCCCTCCCGTATTGCCGCCCTGCGTGACGCCATGCGCGCGCAGCATGTCGCCGCCTGCCTGGTTCCCAGTGCCGACCCGCACCTGTCCGAATACCTGCCCGATCATTGGCAGGCCCGCACTTGGTTATCGGGGTTCGATGGTTCCGCCGGCACGCTGGTGGTAACGGCGGATTTTGCCGGTCTGTGGACCGATTCGCGCTACTTCGAACAGGCCGAGCGGCAGCTGGCCGACACCGGCATCACCTTGATGCGCTTGCATGTGCCGCACACGCCGGAGTATGTCCAGTGGTTGTGTGACACGCTGGGTGACGGCGACACACTCGCCGTGGCGGGTGACAGTGTCTCGCTGGCTGGCGAACGCCGTCTGCGTGACGCACTGGACGCTTGCGGCGCAAGCCTGCGCATCGACCTGGATCTGCCGGGCGATATCTGGACCGACCGCCCTCAGCTGCCGCATGCGCCGGTCACCGAGCACACGCTCGAGTACGCCATTACCTCACGCACCGACAAACTCGCGCGGGTCCGTGACGCCATGTCGCGTGCCGGCGCCAGCCATCACCTGATCAGCGCCGTGGACGATATCGCCTGGATCACCAACTTGCGTGGCAGCGACGTCGAGTACAACCCGGTGTTCCTGTCGCACCTGCTGATTGAAGCCGATCACTGCACCTTGTTTGTCGACGCCGGCAAGGTGGAGAACGGCTTGCGCGACGCGCTTGCCGCTGACGGTATCCAATTGGCCGAATACGACCAGGTCACGGACCGCTTGTCCGCACTGTCGGCCGGATCGACGATTCTCCATGACCCCGGTCACGTGGTCGCCGCCGTGATCGATGCACTGCCGGCATCGACAACCGCCATCGAGCTGCCCAACCCGTCCACGGCCATGAAGGCGGTCAAATCCGATGCCGAGCTGGCGCACATCCGCGCCGTCATGCGCGAGGATGGCGCGGCGCTGGTGCATGGCTTCCACAAGGTCGAGCAATCCCTTGCCGAGGGGCGAACGGTGACCGAACTGGACGTGGCCAGCATCCTGCGCGACGCACGTGCGGCGCGCAGGGATTTCGTCGGCGAGAGCTTCGGCACCATTGCCGGCTACATGGCCAACGGTGCCCTGCCCCATTACAGCGCCACGCCCGAACGGCATTCCACGCTGGCCGCCGACGGCCTGCTGCTGGTCGACTCCGGTGGCCAGTATCTCGGTGGCACCACCGACATCACGCGCGTATGGGCCTTCGGCGACACCACCGACGAGCAACGCCGCGACTGCACCGCCGTGCTCAAGGGCATGATCGGGCTGAGCAGCGCGCGCTTTCCGGCCGGCGCCAGCGGCCCGCAACTCGACGCCCTGGCGCGTGCCCCGCTGTGGGCGCTGGGGGCCGACTATGGCCACGGCACCGGTCACGGCGTGGGCTATTTTCTGAACGTGCACGAAGGCCCGCAGAGTGTCAGTCCGCCGCGCACCGGTCGGGTCATGGTGGCACTGGAACCGGGCATGATCAGCTCGATCGAGCCGGGCCTGTACAAGCCCGGTCGCCACGGCATCCGCCACGAAAACCTGGTCGTGGTGCGTCAGGCCGTGGAAACCGAGTTCGGCCAGTTCCACGAGTTCGAGACCATCACCTTGTGCCCGATCGACGTGCGCGCCATCGAGCCGGACTTGCTCACAGTCAATGAACGGGACTGGCTCAATGCCTACCATGCACGCGTGGAGCGCGAGCTGACGCCGCTGCTGGACGATGAGGCCGACCGCGTCTGGCTGCACGAACGCTGCCAGGCCTTGCCGTAACCATCGCAGGAGCGGCAGAAGCCGCGATCGGGAATGCCGGAAGGTAACGACCTTATGGGCACGCCGAATCGCGGCTTCCGCCGCTCCTACGATGTGAAGGGTTTTTCGAGGCTCCCTACACTGTCCCGATGCGCTTACGGGCGTATCGTTACTCTTTATCCCATCAGGATCACGCACGCATGAGCAGTCGCTACAACGCTGCCGACATTGAAGTCCTTACCGGCCTTGACCCGGTCCGCCGGCGTCCGGGCATGTACACCGACACCACCCGGCCCAACCACCTGGTGCAGGAGGTGGTCGACAACTCCGTGGACGAAGCCCTCGCGGGGCATGCATCACGTATCGACGTGATCGTGTGCAAGGACGGGTCGGTCGAGGTCAGTGACAACGGACGCGGCATGCCGGTGGACGTGCACCCCGAGGAAGGCGTGCCCGGTGTCGAGTTGATCCTTACCCGGCTGCATGCCGGCGGCAAGTTTTCGGGCAAGAACTACACCTTTTCCGGCGGCCTGCACGGCGTCGGCGTCTCGGTGGTCAACGCCTTGTCCAACAAGCTGGAAGTGACGATCCGCCGCGACGGAAGCGAGCACCGCATGACGTTTGCCCACGGCGAGCGCACCAGCGAGCTGGAAGTCATGGGCAGTGTTGGCAAGCGCAACACCGGCACCACGCTGCATTTCTGGCCGGACGCTTCGTATTTCGACTCGCCGAAAATCTCCCTGCCCAAGCTCAAGCACCTGCTGCGCGCCAAGGCGGTGCTGTGCGCCGGTCTGCATGTGCATCTGCTGGACGAGGCCAGCGGCGAGGAAACCGACTGGGAATACCAGGACGGCCTCACCGACTACCTGACCAGCGAACTCGAAGGCCAGCCCTGCCTGCCGCAAGACTTGTTCGTCTATCACGAGCAGGACAAGGATGGCGGTGTCGACATTGCCCTGGCCTGGCTGCCCGAGGGCGAGCCGGTACAGGAAAGCTACGTCAACCTGATCCCGACCGTTCAGGGTGGCACCCACGTCAACGGTCTGCGCAGCGGCCTGACCAGCGCGATGCGCGAGTTCTGCGACCTGCGCAATCTGCTGCCACGCGGCGTCAAACTGGCGCCGGAAGATGTCTGGGAGCGGCTGGTGTTCGTGCTCAGCGTCAAGATGGCCGATCCGCAATTCGCCGGTCAGACCAAGGAGCGCCTGTCCTCGCGCCCGGCGGCCGCCATGGTCGAAAGTGCGGTGCACGACAGCTTCAGCCTGTGGCTCAACCAGAACGTGGCCACCGGCGAACAGATTGCGCAGCTGGCCATCGAGCATGCCAGCGCACGGCTGAAAAAAGCCAAGCGCGTGGTACGCAAGAAAATCACCCAGGGACCGGCTCTGCCCGGCAAGCTGGCCGATTGCGCCAGTCTGGACCCGGAACGCACCGAACTGTTCCTGGTCGAGGGCGACTCGGCCGGCGGCAGTGCCAAACAGGCACGTGACAAGGACTTCCAGGCGATCCTGCCCCTGCGCGGCAAGATTCTCAACACCTGGGAGGTGGAGTCCGGTTCCGTGCTCGCGTCCGAAGAAGTGCACAACCTGGCCATCGCCATCGGTTGCGATCCCGGCAACGACGACATCAGCGGCCTGCGCTACGACAAGGTCATCGTGCTGGCCGACGCCGACTCCGACGGCCTGCACATCGCCACCTTGCTGAGCGCGTTGTTCCTGCGCCACTTTCCGGCGCTGGTGCGCGGCGGGCACGTGTTCGTGGCCATGCCGCCGCTGTTCCGCGTCGACGTGGGCAAACAGGTTTTCTACTGTCTCGACGAGGAAGAAAAAAGCCTGCTGCTCAAGCGCATCGAGCGCGAAAAAATGAAAGGCACCGTGCACACCACGCGCTTCAAGGGTCTGGGCGAAATGAACCCGTCGCAGCTGCGCGAATCGACCATCCATCCCGACACCCGCCGCCTGGTGCAACTGACCGTGGCCGAGGACGACAACACCGCCAAGCTGATGGACATGCTGCTCGGCAAGAAGCGCGCCGGCGACCGCAAGGCCTGGCTGGAGCAAAAAGGCGATCTTGCGACATTGAACGTGTAATACAGCAACCGAGAACGACCCATGCCGACCTATTCCACCCGTTGCATCGACATCCTCAAGGCCGAGGCCGCCCGCTCGGCCGACACCCATCTGATCCGCGTGGACCTGCCGGCGTTTCCCGGCATTCCGCTGTACTTCAAGGATGAATCGGCACACCCGACCGGCAGCCTCAAGCATCGCCTGGCGCGCTCGCTGTTCCTGTACGCAATCTGCAACGGCTGGCTGAAAGAAGACCGTCCGGTGATCGAGGCATCCAGCGGCAGCACGGCCATTTCCGAAGCCTATTTCGCGCAGTTGCTGGGCATGCCGTTCACGGCCGTGGTGCCGCGTCGCACCTCGCGCGACAAGCTGGCCTTGATCGAGCGCCATGGCGGCCACATCCATCCCATCGACGGCACCGACATCTACGGTGCCGCCGAACAGCTGGCGCGCGACAGCGGCGGGCATTACATGGATCAGTTCACGCATGCCGAGCGCGCCACCGATTGGCGCGGCAACAACAATATCGCCGAATCGATCTATCGTCAGCTTGAACTGGAGCCGCAACCACGGCCGCGCTGGATCGTGGTTTCGGCCGGTACCGGCGGCACCTCAGCCACCATCGGGCGCTACACGCGCTACTGCGGCGCACATGCCGACGGCACCCGCCTGGCCGTGGTCGACCCGGAAAACTCGGTCTTCCTCGATTACTTCAACACCGGCGACGCGACACTCAAGCTCGACTGCGGGTCACGCATCGAGGGCATTGGCCGTCCGCGTGTCGAACCCTCGTTCATTCCGGCCGTGATCGACCGCATGCTGCGCATTCCCGACGCCGCGACCATGGCGGCGCTGCGTATCCTCGAACGCCTGCTGGGACGGCGCTGCGGAGGATCGACCGGCACCAATCTGGTCGGCGCGCTGCAGTTGATGTGCGAGATGCGCGCCGCCGGCGAGAAAGGCCCCGTGGTCACGCTGATCTGCGATGGCGGCGAACGCTATGCCGACCGCTATTACGACGAGACGTGGCTGGACGAGCAGGGTTTCGACGTGGCCACGCAGCAACAACGTCTGGAAGGCATCGTCAATGATGGCGTATGGTGTGACTGATTCGGGCCCGCGATGACGCGACACGACGCCGCGTCACCCCGACAGGGAGCCTTGCATGCTGACCCCGCCGTTCAACTTTCAACGCTGGATCGACGAAAACCGCCACCTGCTGCAACCGCCGGTGGGCAACAAATGCATCGTCGACGACGACTTCATCATCATGGTGGTCGGCGGCCCCAACGTGCGCAGCGATTACCACTATGACGAAGGGCCGGAATTCTTCTATCAGGTCGAGGGCAGCATCGTGCTCAAGGTGCAGGATGACGGCACGGCACGCGACATCCCCATCGGCCCCGGCGAGATGTTCTACCTGCCGCCACGGGTTCCGCACTCACCGCAACGCACCGAAGGCTCCATCGGCCTGGTCGTCGAGCGCAAGCGTCTGGCGCACGAAAACGACGGCTTGCAGTGGTACTGCGAAAAATGCAACCACAAGCTGTACGAGGAATATTTTCCGCTCGGCAGCATCGAAACCGACTTTCCGCCGGTGTTCGAACGCTTCTACGGTTCCCCAGAGGCGCGCACCTGCGATGCCTGCGGCCACCTGAACCCGGCACCATCCGCGTAGGAGCGGCGGAAGCCGCGATCGGTCGTGCCCGCACGGTTGTTGCCTTGCGGCATGA
>DASSKC010000048.1:0-10250 GCA_035690885.1 Oleiagrimonas sp.
GCATGGCTATTGTAGGAGCGGCGGAAGCCGCGACCGCCAACACCGCAAAACAACCGCAGCACCGACACACCAAATGATCTGTCGAGGAGCTCCATCATGCCCCGCAAACCCAGCGAACAGACGCCCAAGCTGACCCAGCGCGAGGCGCGCCCGGAGGACATCCCGCAGCTGCTGGAGCTGACCGCCCGCATCTACACGCCGGAGTTGGGCTATTCGGCGGAGATGCTGCGCTCGCAACAGACGCACTTCCCCGAAGGCCAGCTCGTGGTCGAATACGAAGGGCGCATCGTCGGCTACTGCGCCACCTTCCGCATCGACGAAACCAGCGCGCTGGCACCGCACACCTGGGCGCAGATCACCGGCGGCGGCATGGCCGCGCGGCACAAGCCGGACGGCACTTGGCTGTACGGCATGGAAGTGGTCGTGCACCCGGATTTCCGCGGCCGGCGCATCGGCCAGCGCCTGTACCGCGCGCGCAAGCAATTGTGCGTGGACCTGAAACTGCGCGGCATCGTGTTCGGTGGCCGCATTCCGGGGCTGGCGCGCAACATCCGCCGCTACGACAGCGCGCGCGACTACGTGCAGGCCGTGGTCGACGGCAAGCGCCGCGACGCCACGCTGAGCTTCCAGTTGTCCAACGACTTCGAAGTGATCGGCCTGCTGCCGTCCTACGACCCGTCGGATCATCCCTCGCTCGGTTACGCCGTGCATCTGGTGTGGCGCAATCCTCACTTGCTGCAGCAGCCGGACATGCCGCCGGTGGTGTCGCAACAGCGCCTACCGGGATCGGTGCGCGTCGCCTCGGTGCAATACCAGCAGCGCCCGATCGCCTCGTTCGACGATTTCGCCACGCAGGTCGAGTACTTCACTGACATCGCCGCCGACTACAACGCCGACTTCGTCGCCTTCCCCGAGTTGATCACGCTGCAGCTGCTGTCGACCGAAAACTACGAGCTGTCGCCCTTCGACACCATCCGCAAGCTCAGCCAATACACGCCCCAGGTCAAGCAGCTGTTCTCGCGCCTGGCGGTGGACTACAACATCAACATCATCGGTGGTTCGCATCCGACCGAACAGCCCAACGGCGACATCCACAACGTCTGCTACGTGTGCCTGCGCGACGGCTCGATCCACGAACGCGAAAAGCTGCACCCGACGCCCAGCGAGCGCAACGTGTGGAACATCACCGGCGGCGAAAACGCGGCCGTGATCCCCACCGACTGCGGCCCCATCGGCGTGTCGATCTGCTACGACACGGAGTTTCCCGAGGTGGCCCGGCACCTGGTCAACCAGGGCGCGCTGATGCTGTTCGTGCCGTTCTGCACCGACGTGCGCGAAGGCTACCTGCGCGTGCGCTACTGCGCGCAGGCGCGCGCCATCGAAAACCAGTGCTACGTCATCATGTCGGGCAACGTCGGCAACCTGCCGCGCGTGAACAACTTCGACATCCAGTACGGGCAAAGCTGCATCCTGACGCCGTGCGACTTTCCGTTTGCGCGCGACGGCATCGCCGCCGACTCCACGCCCAACATCGAAACCGTGCTGTTCGCCGACCTGCGCCTGGAAAGCCTGGCCACGGCGCGCAACTCCGGCACCGTGCAGAACCTCAAAGACCGCCGCTTCGATTTGTACGAGGCGCGCTGGGTGCCGCGGCCGGAATCCCGTACCGGCTGACGCTCGATCCATCCGTTTGAAATCGTCGGTGGTCGAAGCCCCATCAGCGCCATATAATGGGGAGATGAGATTTTTGCCGTCACAACCATGACTCCACCCATGAGATGGTTGCATCGGCAAGACTGGCTGTCACCGGTGCAATGGCGCCGACGCATCCTGCTCTGGACGGGCGCCCTGGTGGTGGGCCTGGTCACCATTGTGTTCGTGGAGGCGGCCAAATACGCCTACCAGCTGTTCTATCACGCGGTCACAATCAACCCGTGGTGGCCAATGCTGATCACCCCCTGCGCCTTCGGCCTGCTGACCTGGTTGACGCGCGGTTCGCTCCAGGCCACACGCGGCTCGGGTATTCCCGAAGCCATCGCCACACTGGATGTGGAAGATGGCAACTTTCGCCACCACGCACTGTCGCTGCGCATTGCCGCCGGCAAAATGCTGCTGACCCTGTCGGCTTTCCTGACTGGCGCCTCGGTCGGTCGCGAGGGACCCACCGTACATGTGGGGGCCAGTCTGATGTACACCTTGGGCCGACGTTTCGGTTTCTCCGAACCTGCAGCCGCCGGACGCTTCATTCTCGCCGGTGCCGCCGCAGGCCTGTCGGCCGCATTCAACGCACCACTGGCCGGCGTGATGTTTGCCATTGAGGAAATGGCCGGTGCCTACGAGCACCGCATGAGCGGCATCATCCTCACCGCCGTGGTAATCGCCGGCGTGGTCACGCTGGGCACACTGGGCAACTACTCCTACTTTGGCCAGGTTACGGCCAACCTGCCGCTGAGTTCATCCTGGATGGCCGTGCTGGCCACAGGTGTCCTTTGCGGTCTGGCTGGCGGAATTTACGCGCGGATGATTCTCCTTGATTTCAGGCCGTTGTCGAAACTCGCGGGATTACGCAAGCGCTGGCCGGTCATGTTTTCCATCGGTTGCGGTATTGCCCTGGTACTGCTCAGCCGTCTCGCGGGCGACAGCCTTTACGGCACCGGTTATGCCCAGGCCCGCGCCATTTTGCAACAACAATCGGATGCACCCGGAGCCGGTTTCGGCGCATTGAAACTCATGGCCAATGTAGCCTCCTACTGGGCCAATATTCCCGGCGGACTGTTTTCACCCGCACTAGCCGTGGGTGCAGGACTGGGCCATAACCTGAGCCTGCTCATTACCGGCGCCCCCGCGTCGGCGATCGTATTGCTGAGCATGGCAGCCTACCTTTCCGGAGTGACGCAGTCACCGTTGACCTCCACCGTCATCTGCATGGAACTGACCTCCAATCAAACCATGGTCATTCCCATTCTCGCCACCTGCCTGCTGGCACGTACCAGCTCACAACTGGTTTGCCGCACTCCGGTATATCGCGCTTTTGCCAACCGCATCATCGAGCAATACCGCGAACAGCAACTGGCCAAATCCCGTGCCACACTGGCCGCGGCAACGAGGCAACCGGGAACCACACAAACACCTTCATGAGTAACTTTATCTACGACCTGCTATTGACCGATGCCACCTTGGCCACCCTGACCGGCAACGAAGGCTACGGTCTGCGCCGGCATGCGGCTCTTGCCTGCAAGGACGGCCGGGTCGCCTGGCTGGGTGACACCGCCGAACTGACTGCTCCCGACGACATGGCCAGTGAAGTTCTTGCCATGAGCGGCGCCCTGGTGACGCCGGGGCTGGTCGACTGCCACACGCACCTGGTGTTCGGCGGCAACCGCGCCGGCGAATTCGAGATGCGCCTGAACGGTGCCGACTACGAAGCCATCGCGCGCGCCGGCGGCGGCATCGTGTCCAGCGTCAAGGCCACGCGCGAGGCGTCCGAAGCCTCCCTGTTCGAGCAATCCCTGCCGCGCGCTCAAGCCTTGCTCGATGACGGCGTGACCAGCATGGAAATCAAGTCCGGCTACGGCCTCGACCTGGCCAGCGAACGGCGCATGTTGCGCGTGGCGCGACGCATCGGCGAGACACTGGGCGTGACGGTGCGCACCAGCTTTCTTGGCCTGCATGCCCTGCCGCCGGAATACGCGGACGACCGCAGTGGCTATGTCGACCTGGTCTGCGACGACATATTGCCGGCATTGGCCGACGAAGGCCTGGTCGACGCCGTCGATGCGTTCTGCGAAACCATCGGCTTCACGCACGACGAGACCCGGCGCGTGTTCGACACCGCGCGCCAGCTGGGTCTGCCGGTCAAGCTGCACGCCGAGCAATTGTCCAACCAGCATGGTGCCGCGCTGGTTGCCGAATTCGGCGGGCTGTCGGCCGATCATCTCGAACATCTCGATGAAGACGGCATCCACACCATGGCCGACGCCGGCACCGTTGCCACGCTGCTGCCCGGCGCGTACTACGCCCTGCGCGACACGCACCTGCCGCCGGTCGAACGGTTGCGCGAACATCGCGTGCCGATCGCCATCGCCACCGACCTCAACCCCGGCACCTCGCCGCTGCTGTCGCTGCGTCTGGCCGCGAGCATGGGTTGCACGCTGTTCCGCCTGACGCCCGAGGAAGCCTTGCGCGGCATTACCGTGCATGCGGCACGCGCGCTCGGCCTGAATGATCGCGGCACGCTGGCGGTCGGCCAGCGCGCCGACCTGGTCGCGTGGAACGCGAGCGAACCGGCCGAACTGGCCTACTGGGTCGGCGGTAACCTGGTGCGACACACCATCATCAACGGTCGGCTGCTGTAGAGCCCCTGTATCTATGGGAGATTCCATGTTGCTGCGCAACCCCATCGGGGAGTGGCGCAGCCGCGATGGTACTTGCGGGGCTGCAGTTGTCACGGCTGAAGCCGTTCCCACAGGTGCTTGGGAAAAGGTTTCGTGTTGGCGGCTCGAAGTGGTATATCTTGGACACCATGAATGTTGCGGTCGACGTCGAACTGGATCATGCACGCGAGACGGCATCCGTCATCCCGCCCAATGTGCTGGTGCACGTCCTGGTATATGCCGACGAATGCGGCGTGGATACGCGCGCCTGGTTCTCCGGCCTGGGGCTGACCCGCGCACAAATGCTCGATCCGCAGGTCAAGGTGTCGTACCACCAGGCGCGCACCATCCTGTTGCGCGCCATCGCGGCACTTGGCGAGCCGGCCCTCGGGCTGATTGTCGGGCGTCGCCAGAAGATCGGCTCGTTCGGCCTGCTGGGCCTGCTGATGATGACCTCGGCGACTTTCGGCGAGGCCATGCATCAGGCCATCGACAACCACCAGATCTGCGGCTGCCTGCTGGATATCGGTTTCGAGCAACTGTCCGGCGAGGAAGTGGCGCTGGCCTTGTGGCCGCGATTCGACGATCCGCAGCTGCAACCGTTTCTGTGCGAGGAGGTCATCGCCAGCTCGCTGATGATTGCCATCCAGTTGTTGGGACCGGAATTCGGCCTCAAGCGCATCGAACTGACCTATGCCGCGCCCGCCTACAAATCGCTGTACCCCCGCGTACTGGGCACGCACGTGCAGTTTGGCGCCCGCCACAACCGCGCCGTCATCGACGCGCAATGGCTGACCCGTCCCCTGCCCGGGCATAATCCGCTGACCGCGCGCCAGGCGCTCGAACTGTGCAAGATACAACTGAGCCAGCGCCACGATTGCCGCGACGAAATCGTTACCGCCGTGCAAGGCCTGTTGCGCGACCGCCTTGACCACCCGCCGCGCATCGGCGAAGTCGCGGTGGCGCTCAACCTCAGCGAGCGCTCCCTGCGCCGCAAGCTGGCCGACACCGGGCATGCATTCCGCGAAATCCTCAACGAGGTCCGTACCGAACGCGCACTGGAATTGCTGCGCGGCGGTTCGATGCCGGTCATGGACGTGGCCGATGCCATCGGCTTTTCCGATGCACGCGAATTCCGGCGCGCCTTCAAGCGCTGGACCGGCATTTCGCCACGCGAGGCGCGACACGACCATACCTGAGCGCATGTTGGCCGACATGCCCCCCTTTGGCCGGCACAAACACCCTCCCCCAGACACCCGCTCCGGTTGAAAACTGGACGTACTCGGGAACCTGACGGCCCGCACGTCCGGGCCGCGGTCGCATCCACATTCGGGGAGATGTCATGAAGCGTTCCGTTTTTGTCCTGGCCGTCTTGACCGTGTTGCTTGCCGGTTGCAGCAACGGCAAGGCACCGTCGACTGATGCCACTGAAAGCAAAACTGCCACCGACCAGTCCGCCGCCCACCGGCAAACGGCCAGCGTCGAGCAGAATCTGGCCAAGCAACTGCTCAACGCCCAGCCCGGCGACGTGATCACCATCCCGGCCGGCCACTACCACTTCAAGCGCGGCCTGGCCCTGCACACCAACGGCGTGACCATCCGCGGCGCCGGCATGCACAAGACCGTGTTGTCGTTCAAGGGCATGGTCAGTGGGCCGCAGGGGCTGCTGGTCAATGGCAGCAATTTCACCATCGAGGATTTGTCCATCGTCGACACCATGGGCGATGCGCTGAAGATCAAGCAGGGCGACAACATCGTCATCCGCCGCGTGCTGGTGTCGTGGACCCGCGGCCCCAGTTCCAAGAACGGCGCCTACGGTCTGTATCCGATCCGCACCAAAAACCTGTTGATCGAGGATTGCGTAGCCAAGAACGCGTCGGACTCGGGCATCTATGTCGGCCAGTCGAAAAACGCCATCGTGCGCAACAACACGGTGTCCGGCAACGTCGCCGGCATCGAGATCGAAAACACGACCAACGCCGATGTCTACGGCAACACCGCGACCGGCAACGCCGGCGGCATCCTGGTGTTCAACATGCCCAACCTGGCCATGGACGGACACACCACGCGCGTGTTCAAGAACCACGTGTACAAGAACAACCACGCGAATTTCGGCGCCAAGGGCACGCCGGTAGCCAGCGTGCCGGCCGGTTCGGGCATCGTCGTCAACTCCTATGACCGCGTCGAGATATTCGACAACACCATTGCCGACAACAAGACCGCCAACGTCATCGTGTCCGGCTACTTTTCCACCAATTACTACAACAAGCCGGGCGTCAATCCCGACTACAACCCGTACCCGAAAGGCATCTACATCCACGACAACCATTACGAAGGCGGCGGCACCGCGCCGGGACTGCCCGCGTTCCTGAAAATCAAGAACGCCATGTTCGGCAAGGATGGACACTTTCCGAACGTGATCTGGGATGGCTTTTTCGACCCCGACAACGTGGGCAAGAACGGCCTCCCGCCGCCGGCCGACCGCATCTGCGTGCCCAATCCCGACGTGGACGTGCTCAACCTGGATGGCCCCAACAAGTACCAGCACCCGCGCGTCGACAGCAAGCGCTTCCGCTGCACGTTGAAACCCCTGCCCGCGGTCAAGCTGACATTCGACAAGGCTGCCGGTACCCACGCATGACACTTGCAGGACTGATCCGCGCCGCGGGCATGCTGGCAGGCGTGTGCATGCTCACTGCCTGCCAGTCGCCAAGCTCCGCACCGGTCGCGTTCCACGCCAACGCCAACCCCGAAAACCTCGCCGCCTGGCGCGTCGTCTCGATCGACGACGGCTACCTCAGGCTCAATCGGCGCGTGGTGCCCTACGACGTCAACACCAAATTGTTTTCCGACTATGCGTACAAACTGCGCACGATCTGGATGCCGAAAGGCAAATCCGCGCAATACGAGCCAAAGAAAACCTTCGACTTCCCGGTCGGCACCATCATCAGCAAGACCTTCTTTTATCCGCTGCCCAAAGGTGAAAAGCGCAACGCGACCGACGTGGCGCAAACCTACCGCGACCTGCACGCTTTCGTCCCGGGCAAG
The DNA here is from genome assembly GCA_035690885.1 of Oleiagrimonas sp. GTDB lineage: Bacteria > Pseudomonadota > Gammaproteobacteria > Xanthomonadales > Rhodanobacteraceae > Oleiagrimonas. The sequence goes on from DASSKC010000048.1 coordinate 7,422, forward strand.
GGCCTGGACCTGACCCGCGTACACCTGATCGAAACCCGCCTGCTGGTGCACCGCGAGAATGGCTGGGCCGCCCTGCCCTATGTGTGGAACCACGAGCAGACCGCCGCCCATTTGAAACGCATCGGCGCCGCGCGGGACCTGGTCCTGGTCGACGCCAAAGGCAAGCGTACGCCGTTCACCTACGTCGTGCCGACGGCCAACCAGTGCGCGATCTGCCACGACTATGCGGTCAAGGCCACCGGTCGCGCCTCGCCGCGCCACATCATCCCGATCGGGCCCAAGGCACGCCATCTCAACCGCGAGTACACCTATGCCAACGGCACCGAAAATCAGCTCGAACACTGGACGAAGGTCGGCTACCTGAAGGGACTGCCCAACCTGGCCAAGGTACCCGCCAACGCGCAGTGGACCGACACCTCGCAGCCGCTGGCCGCGCGCGCGCGGGCCTACCTGGACGCCAACTGCGCGTACTGCCACAACCCGCACGGCGAAGCCAACTACACCTCGCTGTGGCTGACATCCGACGAACCGTTCGGCATGCACACCGGCCTGTGCAAGTCGCCGGTCGCGGCCGGACGCGCCACCGGCGGACGCCTGTTCGACCTGATTCCGGGCGACCCCGACGGATCCATCATCACCCACCGCATGGCATCGACCCAGGTCGGCGTGATGATGCCGGAAGTGGGCCGGACCACGGCCGACAAGAAGGGCGTGGCACTGATCCGCGCATGGATCGCATCGCTCGACGGGAATTGCCAAATCATCCGCGACAACATTGCCCAAGCACCTTGAACCGTTCCCCGGGGAGGGACAGATCATGCGTCATAGCAAACACCGACTGGCCATCGACATCGGCTGTGCCCTGCTGGCCAGCAGCGCGCTCGGGCTCGCCGCGCCGGCGTTCGCCGAGCAAGACGCGTCGTCGGCAGACCGTCCGGTACAAAATGAAACAAGCGCGGAAGACCAGCCGGAACAGCTGGCAACCACGGTGGTCACCGCGTTGAGCCGCAAGCAAAAACTGGAAGATGTACCCATCGCCATCCAGGTAATCAGTGCAAAAAGCGTGGACATGCACGCGGCGACCGACCTCAGCAAAATGGACGAGTTCGTGCCGGGCCTGGTCATTCATGCGTCGCAACCGACCCAGCCCAGGTACCAGATCCGCGGCATCGGCAGCAACAACTTCGGCATCGGCGGTGCGCCGTCGGTCGGCGTCTACATCGACGGCGTGTACTCGGGACGCACCGGCGCGTCGCTGCTGGCCTTCAACGACGTCAAGCGCATCGAAGTGCTGAAGGGACCGCAAGGCACGCTATTCGGACGCAACACGGCGGCCGGCGCCATCTCCGTGATCACCAACCGGCCATCGCATCAATTCGAGGCACACGGACGCATCCGCGTCGGCCGCTTCGGCGAGCGTTACGGCAATGCGCTGGTGAACCTGCCGGTGGGCGACGACATGGCCTACCGCTTCAGCGTGTTCGACAACCAGAGCGACGGCTGGGCCCGCGACGCGGTCACCGGCAAGCACTACGGCGGCAACGACGACTGGGGCGCACGCATGTCGTGGTTGTGGGATCCATCGGACAGCACCGAGTTCTGGCTGACGTTCACGCACGAGCGCCTGGACATGGCCGGACGCCCGGCCTTCGGCGTCATTCCACTCAGCGACGACAACTACCAACGCGCGCCGTATCCCGCCGATCCGGCCACCTACCTCGACCCGCTCGACGCGCCACTGCTCAATGACGCCGACGGCTACGAAAAGCGCCGCTACAACAACATCCGCCTACACATCGACCATTACATGGACTGGGGCCATTTCACGTCGATCACGTCGTGGACGCAATTCAACACCACCAACCTGGCCGACTTCGACGGCACCAACCACATCGTCGACTATCTCGACGAGGGCAACGTCGAATCCAACCGCAGCCTTTATCATGAGTTCCGCCTGTCCGGCGACACCCGCCTGATGAACTGGGTGGTCGGCGCCAGCTGGTACAAGGAAGACGCGCATCAGCGCAGCCAGGTGGACTTGTACACCGACAGCATCGACAGCCTGATCCTGAATCTCGGCATCCCGACCGGGACCCCGGACGGCACCCTGTACCACTACTTCAACTCCGTGCTGCAGGCCTATCACCTGCCGTTCACCGTGCTTGGCGAACCGTGGCGCGAGGAAACCCTCAACCACCAGCGCTACACCTCGATGGCGCTTTACGGCGACGTCATCTGGCACCTGACCGACAGCCTCGACCTGACCACCGGCGTGCGCCTGAGCCGCGACATCAAGCACTTCTCCTGGTACAACATGCCGCGCGAGGCGGCCTCGCTGGACCAGACCATCAACACACTCCAACAGATGGGGCTGCTGGCGGCCGCCGGCGTCAATCCGGCGGTGTTCCGCCAGAACCTGGTGCTGACCGATGCCGTGGGGGTTCCCGTGCAGGTGAGCGACAGCTGGTCGGACGTCAGCCCGCGCATCGTGTTGAGCGACCACTTCACCGACAACGTCATGGGCTACGTCTCCGTCGCCAAGGGTTACCAGGCCGGGGGCTACAACAGTGTCCAGGTCAACTCGTACTTCGAGCCGGAGAAAGTGTGGAACTACGAGGCCGGCATCAAGTCAAGCTTCCCCGAGCAGCACCTGGTGGTGAACGCTTCGATCTACCACTACAAGTATTCCAACCTGCAATCGCTGCGCCTGGATCCGAACACCGCCGGCTCCGGCGTGCCGCGCTACCTGGTCAGCTCCAGTGACGAAAAGGCCGACGGCATGGACGTGGCCATGCAGTGGCACCCGACGCGCGCGTTCACGCTGAACCT
>DASSKC010000049.1:0-9944 GCA_035690885.1 Oleiagrimonas sp.
GGCGATGATGCCCGGCTCGGTGATGCCGATGTAGCGGTTGTGGCGACGGCGCTGCTTGGTGTGAGCGATGGTGGCGCCCTTCATCGGCCCCTTCATGGCCCCGGGACCGCAGCCTGTGCATACGTCGAGCATGCGCAGGCCGAGCTGGTAGCCGACATCCTTGGTGTAGTCGTACTCGTGGCGCGAGATGGAATGGCCACCCCAGCACACCACCAGACACGGATCCACATGCGGGATGAGGATGCGCGCGTTGCGCAGGATCTCGAACACGGCGTGGGTCAGACCGGAGGAGTCGTCCAGCCGGAAGCCGCCACGTTCCAGCGTGGTGGCCACGTAGACGATATCGCGCACCACCGCCATCAGCAGTTCGTTGATGCCGCGGATGATCTTGCCGTCGACGAATGCGCGTGCCGGGGCATTGCTCAGCTCGATCTTGATGCCGCGATCCTGTTGCAGGACCTGGATGTCGAAGTCCGGGTACTCGCCCAGCATGCCGCGCGGATCATCGCTCAAGTTGCCGGATGTCAGCACCGCCAATGCGCAACGACGCAGCAAGGCATGCAAGCCCGAGTCGCTGGCATCGCGCAGGCGCGTGACCTCCTCGCGCGAAAGGACATCAAGACTTCCGCCGGCCGGCGAAATGCGGGTACTGACGGTTTTGGCGTGCGTGCGGCGAGGTGTGGTCACGGCATTCATGAATCGGCAATTCTCCTGGCCGCACAAGCGCGGCAGACAACCAGCTTAGCATTGGAAATACGCGTACATGACGCAAAAAAACCGGCGCCCCGCCAAGCGAGAGCGCCGGTGATCGAACTCACTGCAACATGGCTCAGAACGTGTAGCGCAGCGTCAACAGGATCGACCAGCGCGACACGGTACGCGTCGGATTGAAGCCGGCGTCGTATACGGAGAGCTCCTGCGGCTGGTAGTTACCGGCGTCGTCGGTGGGCAAGTAGTAGATGTACTGGCCCTTGTCGTTGATCCCCGTGTAACCAGCCAAGGTACGCGTGTCGAAGGACCCGACATTGCGCACGTGGCCCCAATCGCTGTTGACCAGATTCAGGAAGTTGTAGATGTCCAGACGAATGATGCCTTTGTTGCCCTCGAAAAAGCCCGGTATTTCCTGCTGGATCGACAGGTCCACGCGGTTGCTCCACGGCGAGTGCGCCTCGTTGCGATGTGCGATCTGGCCACGGTGACTGCTGAGGTAATCATCCGAGCTGATGAAGTCCTGGAACTGCTGGATGACCTTGGCACTCGCCGAACCATAGGTGACCAGCGAATCGTTGACCTTCGGGATGTAGACAGGGTCCTCGTAGGAAATGCCGTCACCGTTGGCATCGCCGGAGAAGATCCAGCTGTACGGCAAGCCGTCATGACCGACGTAGAACGCCGACACGCTGGTGAAGTAGTTGCCGAAGAACGCATGCTTCCACGAGATCGACGCCTTGATCGAGCGCGCGATATTGCGCGTGGCGATGGTCGCGTTGTTGGTGTTGGGATTGATGCGCACGACGTACTTGTAGCCCGAGGACGCCTGCGAGCTGTTGCCCGGATTGACTTCCGTGGCGTGGGTCAACGTGCCGCTGAGGGACGCCGCCCAACCTTGCGCGAACGGTTTGCGCAACGAGAGGGTCAAACTGTCGCTCTTGCCGCCATCGGTGTTGCTTAGCAGCGTCGAGTTGGTGGCAAAATTCGGGTTGTGCCCGTGATTGGGCGTATTGGTCAGATAATCGTACGACTCGGGCGTACTCAGGTCCGGAATACGCTGACCCGTGGCACGGTCGATCAGGTAATGGCCGCTGTACGGATCAACGTAAAACGTCTTGCGCCCGTCAGGCAGTGTGCCGCTGGGCGTACCCAGATTCAGCGCCTGATACAGGATGGCATTGTGCGCCTTGATATGCAGATATTGGGCCGACGCGATCAAACCCATCCACGGCAATTGACGATCCAGCGCCAAGCTGAATTTCCACACGCTCGGCAGTTGGAAATTCGGGCCAATCGTGTCCACGTCCATGATGGTGTTGCTTTTGGCGGGGATCGGCGGATTGTTGACCGGGTCACTGACATCAAATGGTGGCGCGGACGGATCGCGCGAACGATACGTTGCCACGGTAATACCGTTGTTCTGGTACGGATTGGTCATCCACACCGTCGGCGGCACGGTCTGGAACAGGCCGAAGCCACCACGCAGCTGCATCAACTGGTCGGTGTCGAAGTTGTAGTTGAACGACACGCGCGGCTCGAGGCTGCGGTTGTCCCAACCCAGCGCGTTGTTGTTGGGGTAACCAAACGCCTGCTCGAACTTGGCGTTGTATAACGGCTTGTGGTCAGCCTTGGGAATGTTCAGGCGCAAACCAAACTGGATGGACAGATTGCGTGTTGCCTGCCACGTGTCCTGAACGAACGGACTGATCTGCGAGTAAGTCCATTTTGCTGCCACATCATCAAGCGTGTAGCCAGGCGCTGGCTGATAGAGATCGTACTGGTAGTAGTTCTTGTTTTTGAAGGCGGCGATCGAGTCGAACTGATAATGGCCAAATTCCGTGCGACCGAACAGGTTGTAGATCTTGTTGCGTTCGTAGTACACGCCACCCTTGAAGGTGTGGTCGCCTGCGTAATAGGTTCCAGCAAAAAAGAACGTGCTCTTCTTCGTGTCGACCTTGTTGTAATGACGGTACTGCTCGGTGCCGAGGTTGACCACGGGTGAATCCGGACCGTCAATGTGCACATTGATCTGCGGCTGCTGGAACGGGATCTGGGTATTTTGCACGTAGTGCTGATAAGCCAGCTTGGTCTGCGTGGAGAAGTTCATCGACCAGTCGTCGTAGAACGTCAGCGAGTAGTTGTCCGTGGTGACCTGCTTGACGTCGCTGTAGCTGCTCAGACCGATGCTGTTGTACGAGTTACCGCGCAGTTCCGGCAAGGTTTCCTTGGTGCGGTTGTAACTGAGGCTGGCGCGGTGGTTGCTGCTGATGTTCCAGTCGATCTTGGCCAGGTAACGATCATCCTTCAACGTGACCGCGGAGCTGCCGCCAAACGTACCCGGATGCAGCCCGTAGCCCTTGGCGATATTGATGATCTTCTGCACGTCGCCCGGGGACAACTTGCCCCCCTTGGATGGTCCATCGCCAAGACTGTAATCGAGCCCGTTGACCGAGTCGGCGCCGATACCGGAGGTGCGCTGACGCTCGACCGCGACGAAGAAGAACAGCTTGTCCTTGACGATCGGCCCGCCCAGCGTGAAGCCGCCGGTCCAGTCCTTGTCGTAGCCGTTGTAGTTGTAGTCCGGATCACTGCTGTCCAGCCAGCCGGCGTTGCCGACCATGTCATCGGCATTGCGGTAGGCGTAGTACAGCGAACCGTGGAACTCGTTGGTACCGGACTTGGTCACCGCGTTGACCGCCGCGCCGACGGTGTCGGAGGCGACGTCGAAATTGGCGGTGGAGATGTTGTACTCGGCAATGGTGTCGACCGAGATCGGCGAGTTCTGGTACGGCAGGCCGTTGGCGTTCAAGCCGAACGGATCGCCGATCGACACGCCATCGACCGAAATGGTGTTGTAACGGTTGGGCATGCCGGCCATGGAGAACGAGCCGTCGCCCTGATCGGTGACCATGATGCGCGGGTCCAGACGCACGATATCGTCGATGGAGCGGTTGCCCTTGGGCGTGGACACCAGTTCACGGTGCGAGATATTGGTCGACAGACCCTTGTTGGTCGGGGAAAACGTGCGCGCCAGGGCGTTGGCCGAGACCGTCACCGCTGACAACTGCTGCGCGTTGACTTCGGACGGCTTCATGATCAGGTTGATCGCGCTGCTCTTGCCCAGCTGCAGGAAAAAGCCTTCGCGCTCAGCCTGGTTCAGACCCGCCTTGGACACCGTGATGTCGTAGGGACCGCCGACACGCAGGCCGCGCGCGTTGTAGCTGCCGTCGGCGCTGGTGGTGACGATCTTGGTCGTGCCCGAAGGCTCGTGCACGATGGTGACGGTGGCGCCGGAGACCGGCTGCCCGTCGGCATTGACCACCACGCCGGTGACTCCCGACGAGGTGACGTTCTGTGCCATCACGACGGGCGGAGCGGCCAGCAACGATGCAATGGCGAACGGCAGCATCCCCCTGCGGATTCTGTTAGTCATGGTTTCAACCTTTGGCTTGCAACGCGAAGAAGAAAGTATGCGGAACCGCATGTCCCGCGCTCATGTACCCACATGTTGTGCAGGCGCCACGCCTGACAAACCGGCCCGCTCGGGTCCGATATCCCCATTTGTCATATGTCGACGCGCACCGCCTCGGTAGCTACGTCGGCGTTAAACGAATTTTAACAACAACTGCACATCGTGCAACTGCCGTCCGAGCATTGTCCCCATGATCGATGACGGGAATGTGTCAACTGCGCCCCAGATAACGTGTCCGCTTGGCCGGCTTGAGGTACTCGAGGTCCAGCACGACCATGCCGTCGACACAACCGGAAAACTCCGGATCTTCCCCGAAATCAAGAAACTGCACGCCGTCGGGATCGACCAGATCGACGTATTGCCGATACAGCACCGGCAACGTCACACCGAGTGCATCCAGGTGATGACGCAAATGCCCCAGACCCTTTGCCGGGTCCATGCCCGCCAGTTCGGCGCGCACGCCGTCAAGCACCAGCGCCGACACCTGGAACGGCCGCCGTGCGCTGGCCAGTCCGGGCACGCCGAAATAATGTTTGTGCGCAGCCACGATCCATTCGCGCGCTTCCAGCGGCAAACTGACCGACAGGCTGACCGGGCCGAACAGGTAGCGCACCTCCGGGTTCTGCTTGAGGTACAGCCCGATGCCGCGCCACAGATGGTCCAGTGCACGCGAACGCCAGTACGCCGGCGCAATGAAACTGCGACCGAGCTCCAGACCACGGGTCAAGCGGTCCGACAACTCATCGGTGTAATCAAACAGGCTGGCGCTGTACAAGCCTTGCTGGCCGTGCCTCGCCTGGATGCGTCCACCATGCCCGAACCGATAGGCACCGACGATGCGTCGGGCCGATGCATCCCACAGCACCAGATGCTCGTAATACGGATCGTAACTGTCCAGATCGCAGCGCGTGCCGGTGCCCTCACCGACGCGGCGAAAGGTCAACTCGCGCAAGCGCCCCAGCTCGCGCATCACGGCGCTGTCGCCGGCGGCGGCGCCGGGCAACAACCAGGCCTGTTGATTGCGCGCCACTTCGGCCAGCAGCTGGCCACGTTGCGCAAACTCGGCCTCGATGGCCTCGACCGGTTCGGGATGCGCGATCGGTACCTGTCCACCGAAGATCACGCCGCGGTTGCGCGCCAGCCGGTACACGTGGCGGCGCATCAGGCGCGCCGCCTGACGGCTGTCGCCATCGCTGCGCTGGCGGATCTCGTCGGCATCGATCAACGCACCGACGCGCATGCGGACGGATTTTTCGCGCGGCGCAACCGCCTCGCGCGGCAGCATGGCCGTGGCCAGCGGCTTGGCCAGCATCGACATGCCGTAGAACGCGGTCGAATTGCGCGCGCCGATATGCACGGGCAAGACCGGCGCGCCGGTATGCATGGCGATGCGCGCGAAACCGTCAAACCAGCGTCCGTCGCGCACACCGGCCGGGCGCATGCGCGAGACCTCGCCGGCCGGAAACATCACCAGCGCCATGCCGGCGTCCAATGCACGAAACACGCTGCGCATGCGCGAGGTCGCGCCACCACCGAACACATCCACAGGCAGCAGCAGCTCGTTCAGTTGCGGCACCATGTTCAGTACATCATTGCCGAGCATGCGCACGTCTCGCCGCACGCGGCCAATCACATGCAGCAGCGTCAACGCATCGACCATGCCCAGCGGGTGGTTGGCGACCACCAGCAACGGCCCGTCGACCGGGATGTGTTCCAGTTCGCGCGGCGTGAGTCGGCAATTGACGCGCTGCTGGGTCAGCGACCGCTCGACAAACTCGAACCCGCACAGCCCCTCCAGTTCGGCCAAGGCCCGGTTGAACCCGGCCTCGTCAGCCAGGCGCCCCAGCAAACCCGCCACAGGACGGCGGATATGCGGGTGCTGCGCCAGCCATGGCAGACGCTCGGTGAGCGTGCGTTCAATGCTCAGCATGCCTGCGTGTTCCTCTTCAGACCCGTTCATGCCGGGCTCCATGTTACACAACAAACCGTTTGTGTCGCGTGACAGGTCATCGCACATCAAAGACCGCTGGCTTGCACGTAATGAGCGATGCCGTCCAGGAACATTTGCACCGACAGCGCAATCAGCAGCATGCCCATCACCTTTTCCAGCGCCGACAGCACGCTTTCACCAAGCAGCTTGAACAGATACGTCGAGCACAACAGGATGACCGCGGTCGCCAGCCACGCGATGAACAGCGCCGCACCCCACTCCAGGATGCGTCCGGGCTGCGCCGTGGTGAACAGCAGCAACGCGGCCATGGCCGAGGGCCCGGCCACGCCGGGAATGGCCATGGGCACGATGAACGGCTCGCCGCCGGTGGTCTTGCCGAAAATGCCACTGCCGTCGGCTGGCGGGAACACCAGGCGGATGCCGATCAGGAACAGCACGATGCCGCCGGCAATGCTGACCGAATCCTGCTTGAGCTGAAGCAATTGCAGGATGTACTGACCACCGACCAGAAAGCCGAGAAGCACCACCAGCGCGATCAGCAACTCGCGCACCATCACGAAACGCCGGCGCTTGGGCGGCACATCCTTGAGCAGGCTCAGGAACAGCGGGATGTTGCCCAGCGGATCCATCACCAGGAACAGCAGGATGCCTGCCGACAGTGTGGTCATGTGCGAATCCATGGGACAAACTCCAGTCGCTTGCGGGAAATGCGTTGCAGGAACGCACCGAAGTGCGCTCCTGCAACGAATCTCGAATAACTGTCTGTTTATCCGTCATTCCTGCGCAGGCAGGAATCCAGTGTCTTTGCCGTCAAACGATTGAAGACAATGGACCCCAGCCTTCGCTGGGGTGACGAGAGTCATTCGAGTACAGAATGGTTTTTACGATTGTGCCGGAGGCTCCGGCCTCAGGTCGAGGGTCTTGCCGCGCAACGCCGCGCCTTTGGCGCACAGCAAATGCACGATGGCATCCGCCGTCGCGTCGGGTACCGGATGGATGTTCGGGTTTTCGGCGAACCAGGCCTTGCGCCGCAAGGTCGTGCGCATCGGTCCCGGCAACAACGCGTGCACGCGCATCGAACCGGTTTCGTTTTCATCGTGCAGAATCGATGTCAGGCGCTCCAGGCCGGCCTTGGCCACGCCGTAGGCGCCCCAATGCGCGGTGTCCAGTTCCAGCGGATTGTCGGTGACGAACACCACCGCGCTGTCGCGGCTGGCTGTCAGCAAGGGCTGGCAGGCCTGGGTCAGCGCGAAAGGCGCCGACAGATTGACCTGCAGCGTGCGCAACCATTCGTCCGGTCGGTGGTGATCCAGCGGCGTCAGCGCGTCGAAGTAGGCCGCCGCATGCACCAGACCGTCGAGGTGGCCCAGTTCGCGCTCGATCGTCGTGGCCACTTCCTCGTACTGCACCGGTGTGGCTTTTTCCAGGTTGAGCGGCATGATGGCCGGCTGCGGCGCATCCAGGGCTTCCAGCTCGTCGTAGAGTTTTTCCAGTTTGCGCACGCGATGTCCGGCCAGCACCACGGTCGCGCCGGCGGCGGCAACGGCACGCGCCACCGCACCACCGAGTCCCCCCGTGGCGCCGCTGACCATTACCACGCGCCCCGACAGTGCGTCGGCATCCGGTGGCGGCACCGGACCACGCACCAGCGGCAGACTCATGCGTCATCCTCCGAGCCGGTGTCGCTGAGCATCCGCGCCAGCTCACCGGCCGCGTGCAGATCCTCGACGATGTCGCAGCCACCGATCAATTCGCCCTGGATGAACAACTGCGGAAATGTCGAACAATTGGCATAGCCCGGCAGCCCGGCACGAACCTCGGAGTCGGCCAGCACGTTGACGGCGTGAAACTGCACGCCAGCGGCATTCAGAACGGCCACGGCGCGACTGGAATAGCCGCACATGGGGAATTCGGGTGTGCCTTTCATGAACAGCACCGCGGGGTGCCCGGTCACGATGGCCTTGATGTGATCGGTGACATCCATTGCAAGAACTCGACAATCGAACCGCCGATTATAATGGATAAGGGCAACCTAAACGGGCATTACGCCGGTCTGTGCTGCAGGGTCTACACTAACGATTCACCTGCCGCGTGCCCGGCCCCGGCCGGTCATGTTCCTTCCATGCCAATCCCAAGGAGTCGCAACCATGGCGATCGAACTTCCTCCCCTTCCCTATGAAAAGAACGCGCTGGAACCGCACATCTCCGCCGAGACGCTGAACTACCATTACGACAAGCACCACGCCGGCTACGTCAGCAAGCTCAATGCCGCCATCGAGGGTGGCGAGTTCGCCGACGCGGCGCTGGAAGACATCGTCAAGAAAGCCTCCGGCGGCCTGTTCAACAACGCGGCCCAGACCTGGAACCACACCTTCTACTGGAACTCGTTGAGCCCGAACGGCGGCGGCGAGCCGAGCGGCAAGCTGCTCGAAGCGATCAACAAGGCGTTCGGTTCGGTCGACAAGTTCAAGGACGAGTTCGCCAAATCCGCCGCCGGCAACTTCGGTTCGGGCTGGACCTGGCTGGTGCAGCGCAGCGACGGCTCGCTTGCCATCGTCAACACATCCAACGCGGCCACGCCGATCACCGGCAGCGACAAGCCGCTGCTGACGGTCGACGTGTGGGAACACGCGTATTACATCGACTACCGCAACGCCCGCCCGAAGTACCTGGAGGCGTTCTGGAACCTGGTGAACTGGGAATTCGCGGCCGGCAACCTGGCCTGAGCAAACCCGTTCCCGCGAACGGACAAAGGCTCCCTCCGGGGAGCCTTTGTCTTGTGAATCGGAGTTTTCACACAGCCGCCCATGCAACGCGCGCGCCGTGGACCGCGGGCGTTCCGCCCGCATGCGGACAGGATGTCCGCGGTCCGATCAGGCCTTGGCCAGCGCTTCGAGCACGGGCGCCGCTTGATCGTCGCGGCCCAGCGCGGCCGCCACGGCGGCCACGCGTTCACGCAAGGCTGCATGATTGCCGCCGCACACGGTGGCATGTCCGACCTTGCGTCCGGCACGCGGATCCTTGCCGTAATCGTGCCAATGCGCGTCGTCGACACCCAGGAATGCCTGCACATCAGGCAACTCGCCGATCCAGTTGAACATCACGCTGGGACACCGTGCCCGGGTATCACCCAGCGGCAGACCGAGCACCGCGCGGACATGGTTCTCGAACTGGCTGGTGACCGCGCCGTCAATGGTCCAGTGACCGGAATTGTGCACGCGCGGCGCCATCTCGTTGCCCTTGAGGTCGCCATCGACCACGAACAATTCCAGCGCGAACACGCCCACGTAATCGAGCTTTTCGGCCAGATGTCGCGCGTGCTCGAATGCTTTGTCCTGCAATGCATCGGCACCCGGCGCCGGCGCCAGACTCATCGACAGGATACCGTCGACATGCCAGTTCTGGGTCAGCGGCCACGCACGAAATGCGCCATCACGACCGCGTACGGCGATCACCGACACTTCGCGCTCGAATGGCACGAAGGCTTCCAGGATCAACCCGTACTGCGCCGCCGGTTCGCCCAATGCCTGCCAGGCGTCGTCGATATCAGCTGGGGACTTCAGGCGAAACTGACCCTTGCCGTCGTAGCCCATGCGGCGCGTCTTAAGAATGGCCGGCGTGCCGATCTCGGCCACGGCGCGCTGCAGATCCTCGCGCGTGTCCACCGCACGGAAATCCGCGGTGGGCAAACCGATGGCGGCAAAGGTGGTTTTTTCGGCCAGGCGATCCTGGGCCACCGCCAACGCTTCCGGATTGGGCGCCACGCGGGTGCGCGCCGTCAGCCAGCGGGCGGTGTCGGCGGGCACGTTC
>DASSKC010000050.1:0-20305 GCA_035690885.1 Oleiagrimonas sp.
AGCGTGCGAGCAAATGTGGCCGTCATGTGGCCGTTGTCGGAAAAGACGAGCATCCCGTCCAATCTGGATCGACACAGCGAATCCGGACATACGGAACTGGTCATGTCGATCATCCGAACGTTGGGAAAACCGGATGCGGCATGACGCAGCCAGCTGCTGACGTGATCGAATCGCGCGCTGTGGACGGGCTGCGTGCAATGCGAGGCGCTTGCGAGTGCCGCGTACAGTTCGCCTCTTGGTTGTGCGCAAAGCGCGCCGTTGAATGCCAGTTCCGGTGTCGGCAGCATCATGTAGATCCGGTCGGCGCCGTCGGCCAGGTGGGCAATTTCCTTGCCCGTATCCGACTCCCATTGCTGTTGGGTGAAGGGGTAGGTGATGCTCTCGCTCAGGATCAGGACATCCGGATGCATCGCCGCGAGCTTGCGTGTCGCGGCATCGCGCCAATGCTCGCATTCGGTGTATGTGCGTCGACGTGAGCGATCGACAAGCGGGGCATCGGTCACCGGACATCCAGACTTCCAGACCAGCAAGAGACGCCAGTCAGGTGCCTTGAAGATCCGTCGGTACGCCGGTAGCCAGTGCGCGGCTTTGCTGTCTCCGAACAGGACGGCCGTATGTGCTGCGTCCGGGGTTCCGAGCGTACACACGCGCACGGTAAACGATGTGGAAGGTACGAAGCACTTTGTGGCTTCGGTTGAACGATCCGCCAGGGCGGCCATGTACGGCGCCATCTCCGGGCCATGCGCGTAGCGTGTGGTTTCACCTTGCCATGCGCGCAGCCCGCCAACGAAGAGCAGCATGATCGTCAGCGCGCCGGCGATGGCCCAGCGCGGTCTTGCGACCAGCCGCTTCCGGTGACGAATCGGCGTCTCGAAAAAGTGGAACGACAACGCGGCGATGACCAAGGAGATGGCGACGAGCAACAGCCGGTTCCACCCGCTGCGCATGTCCAGCAGCGTTGCGCCGAGCAGCAATACCGGCCAGTGCCACAGATACCACGAATACGACACCCGTCCGAGCGCCTGCATGGGCCGCAACGACAGGATGCGACGCACGCCGAAACCCGTGCCGAACGCGCCTGATGCCAGCACGAACGCGGCTCCGAATGATGGCAGTAGTGCCCATGTACCCGGGTAGGGCGCGGCCGGATTGATGGCCCACGCGCTATACAGGATCATCGCCAGTCCGGTCCACCCGGCTACCTGCCACCAGACCGAATCGGCAAACGCGGAGCGGACCCGAAACGCCGGTGAGCCGACCGTCAGAAACACGATGGCGCCAAGCGCGAACTGCCAGGCGCGTGTCGGCATCAGGTAAAACGCGAACATCGGCCGGTGGTACGACCAGTACAGGGAGAGCGCGAAGCTGGCAGCGAAAATGCCGACGAACAGCCATTTCAGACGAGCAACCTTCGGGGGGCGCTTCGCGAACTTCCACGCGCCCATGACCAGCACCACCAAGAGTGGCCACACAAGGTAGAACTGCTCCTCGACCCCCAGCGACCAAGTGTGCAGAAACAGCGCGGTGTGCGACGACGGCGCAAAGTAGTCCCAGTTCCAGTACGCGAACTGGAAATTGCTCAGCCAGAGGGCGGCACTGCTCGCATTCGATGCCTGGCGTGGCAGCTCGGTCGGCGGCACCACCAGGTTGGCAACCACGCACGCCACGGCGATCATCAGCAGCAGCGCCGGCAGCAATCGCCGCAAGCGTCTGGCATAGAAATTCGCAAAACGGAGGTGGCCGGTTGTGGCGGCTTCCTGGACAAGCAAGCCGGTAATCAGGTAGCCGGACAGGATGTAGAAGACATCGACGCCAACGAAGCCGCCGCGCAACAGGTGGACGCCGGCATGTGCGGCCACCACGAGCAGGATCGCGATCGCGCGCAACCCCTCGACATCCGGCCGATAGCCCAGCCGGTACTCGGTTTGCACCGGATTCACTGCGTTCTCCGTTTCCGCCGCAGTTCGGCGTGCATCCGCCTCCGCCGGGTCCATCCCGCGCGCCCCCACCGGGAATATATCACGTGAGCGAGGTGCCGCCCGTCGTTGCCGCATGGCGCGCAAGCGCCCACACTGCGTCATCTCACCCCTTGCGACCTCGATGAGGCATCCTTGGCGTCTCTGACGGGAGCGCGCATGTTTCATCTTCACTACGACACGGATCTGGACCGGCTGGCGGATCGGTTGGCGGGCTTGCTGGCGGCGCGCGACCCGGCCGCGTTGCTGGTCCCGCAGACGGTGCTGGTGCCGCAGGCCGGGTTGCAGAAGTGGCTGGTGCAGCGGCTGGCCGAGCGCCATGGCATTGCTGCCAATCTGGAGTTCATTGCGCCGGCGCAGATGGTGTGGCGGGCGTTGCGCGAATGGCGGCCTGGCTTGCCGTATCAGTCGCCGTTTGATCGCGAGGCGATGCGCTGGCGGCTGTTGCCGTTGCTGGCCGAGCCGCCGGCGGACGAGGCGGGGGTGGCGGCGCTGGTGGAGGGTGAGTCCGAGCCGCTGCGACGCTTTCAATTGGCCGGGCACGTGGCGCAGTTGTTCGAACGCTATCAGGCCTATCGGCGTGATTTGCTGGATGGCTGGCAGGCCGGCGGCGAGGCCGATGATGCGCAGGCCGGTTTGTGGCGGGCGTTGACGCGGGCGTCGGATCAGCCGTCGCGCAGTCGCTTGCTGGGCGATTATCTGCATGCGTTTGCGGCCGATGGGGCCGCCGCACCGCCGGGTCTGCCGGCGCGCTTGTTTGCGTTTGGCTGCATCAATGTGTCGCCGGATGTGTTGCGTTTTCTGGGCTTGATCGGGCGTCACGCGGAGGTGCAGTTTTTCTTGCCCACGCCGTGCGGCGAGTATTGGGGCGATATTCCGCACCGCCGCGACAAGGCGGCGCAATTGCTGGCGCAGGGTGGCGGGTTTTTCGACCAGCCGGCCAATCCGTTGCTGGTGTCGATGGGTGGCGTGGGGCGCGATTTCGTGGCGCAGGTGTTCGGTTACGACGAGGTGCAGCCGGACATGGAGTCGATGCCCGATGGTGCGTTGCCGCCGCGCGATAGTTTGCTGCATCGAGTGCAGGCGGATGTGATCGAGCAGCTCGCCGGCGGTGCCGATGATCGCCTCGAAGAGCCGGACCCGACCGACGATTCGCTCACGCTGCATGTGTGTCACTCGCCGATGCGCGAGGTGCAGGTATTGCATGATCGGCTGCTGGATTTGTTCCAGCGCCATCACGATCTGGAGCCGCGCGACGTGGCGGTGCTGGTGACCGACATGGGCAAGTACGCGCCGTGCGTGGATGCGGTGTTCGGTGCCATCGAGCGCATGGACGCGCGTTACATCCCGTGGACGGTGGCGGACCAGCCGCTGGCCAACGCGCATGCGCTGACCGCGATGTTCCGGGATCTGCTGGATTTGCCGGCCTCGCGGCTGGGACTGGATGTAGTGCTGGATGTGCTGGCGGTGCCGGCGGTGGCGCGCGGTTGCGGGCTGGAAGACACCGATCTGGATGCCTTGCGTGACGCGGCCGAGGCCGCCGGCATTTGTTGCGATGAGGATGCGGCCGACCGCGAGGCGCGTGGTTTGCCGGCGCATGCCGAGTTCAGCTGGGCGTTCGGCCGCGAGCGCGTCTTGCTTGGCTACATGCTGGGCGATGCCGACGATGACGGCGAGCTGGTATGCGAACGTGCGCCGATCGGTGACATCGAGGGCGATCGCGTCGTGGCGTTCGGTCAGTTGTTGCGCATCCAGCGCGTGCTGCGCGATTGGCGTGATGCCGCGCACACGCCGCGCACGCCGGCGGGCTGGCAGGTGTTGCTCAACCGGCTGCTCGATGCGCTGGTGCCGACGCTGGACGGGCGCGGCGAGGAACAGGCGCTGGAAGCGGTGCGGCAGACTTTGGCGGGTTTGAGCGAGAGCGCGGAAAGCGCGGGCTTCGATGGGCGCATGGATTGGCGTTGCCTGCGTGATTATCTGCACGACGCGCTCAGCGGTGCGGTCACGCATCAACGCTTTCTGGCCGGCGGCGTCAGCGTGTGCGGCATGGTGCCGTTGCGCAATGTGCCGTTCCGGGTGATTTGCGTGCTGGGTCTGGATGCGCGCTCGTTCCCGCGCCAGGATCCGGCCGACGCCATGAGCCGCTTGTATGGCGATCTGGTCAGTGATCACCGCCGTCTCGGCGACCGCTCCATGCGCGAGGATGACCGTTATCTGTTTTTGCAGACCTTGATGGCGGCGCGCGACGTGTTGCACCTCAGTTACGTCGGCATCGACGCACGCGACGCCAGTGTCATCGAGCCGTCGGTGCTGGTGACCGAGCTGATGGAGATGATCGGCAAGGACTATTTCGTCGATGCAACGAAAGCGCGTGAGTCGTTGGTCGTCACGCATCCGTTGCAGCCGTTCTCGCCGCGTCTGTTTTCGGGTGACGAGCCGCGACTGTTCACCTATCGGGACGAGTGGCGGCAGGCGGCGGGCACGGCGTCGCAGTCGGCTGGCCCGCTGCCGTTTGCCGATATTCAATGGCCCGATGACGGTGATGACGAGCGCTTTGACATGGGCGACTTGAAACGATTTTTCGCCGCCCCGCAGCGCTGGTTTCTGCAGCGGCGGGTGGGCTTGTCGATCGCCGATATCCGTGCGCGCGCTGCCGATCGCGAGCCGCTGCAGGATGACAATCTCAATCGTGCCGTGCGCGAGCGCCGCTTGATCGAGCGCATGCGCCTTGGCGCAGATGACGAGGCGGACAGCCTGGTCTGGTCGCGTGCGCACGGCTGGTTGCCGCCGTTGGCGTTGGGCGAGGCCGCGCATGCCGCGTCGATGGATGAACTGGTCCCGCAGGCCGGGTGTTGGCGCATGCGTGGTGCCGGTGAGGTCGATCGCGACACCTGCTCGCTGAGCCTGCCCTCCGGACGCGTCATCGAAGGCCATCCGGCATGGCGTGATACCGACGGCATCGCCGGCTGGATCGGCAGCGGCAGTCAGGGCAAGAACTGGATGTATTGGTGGCTGGAAGCGCTGGTGGCGCGTGCCGTGGATGGCTCGGCAACCGGACTGGCGCTGGGGCGGGGCGACAAGAACGCGCCCTTGCCATGGGCGCCGAAGCTGCCCAATCCCACCGGCGCGAAGACATTGCTGGACGAATTGCTCGACATTTACAAGGAAGGGCAAGCCGGCCCCTTGCCGATGCCGCCGCGCAGCGCGTGGGCGTGGACGCGCGGTTTGCTCAAGGGCAAGGTGCCGGACTCGGCCAGGGCCATGGCCGCGGCCATGAGCACCTGGGACGGCGAAGCGCAGGACCCGTGGATCGCGACCGCCTTGCGTGGCTGGAGTCCGGCCGCCGACGAGGAAACCTTCACGATGTTGGCGCAACGTACTTACGGCCCGCTCAGCGAAGCCATGCAGCAAGGAGCGCGCCCATGAGCCGCCTCGACGACATCGCCGGCAATGATCTGGCGCTGACCCTGCCACTGGACGGTCGCCAGTTGATCGAAGCCAGCGCCGGCACCGGCAAGACGTACACCATCGCCGGCCTGTACGCGCGCCTGATCGTCGAGCGCCGGGTGCCGGTGCGTCAGCTGCTGGTGATGACCTTCACCCGTGCCGCGACCGAAGAATTGCGCCAGCGACTGCGTGATCGTCTGGCCTTGTGTGCACGGCTGGCCAACGACGGCAGTTTCGATGCCGACGCTTCCGCCATCGAAGCGATGAACGGTGAAGAAGTTTGGGCGCTGACCTTGTTGCGTCGTGCGCGTGATGCTGGAGAAGAAACACCCGAAGCATTGGCCGATCGTTTGCGTCTGGCTCTGGCCAGCATGGACGAGGCGGCGATTTTCACCATCCACGGGTTTTGCCAACGCGTGCTTGATGCCCACGTCGCCCTGCTCGATGACGCCATCGCCGGCGCCGAGCTGGTGGCCAGTGACCGTGACCTGTTGGAAGATTTTGCCGCCGAGACATGGCTGCGCGTGGCCGGTAGCGATGATGTCGACGAACTGGCCGCCTTGCAGCAGTTGGCTGGCTCGCCGGAGAGTCTGGCCACATTGCTTGGTGACCTGATCGGCTTCGAGGGCGAGATCGAACCGGCGGCCGGTGAACTGTCGGCAGCGGCCGATACCGATGCGGCCACGCAGGCCTTGCTGAAGGCATGGCGCGAACAGGGCGCGGCGGCGATGGATGTGTTCGATGAGTGGTTTGCCGCCGGGCATCTGAATGCCAGCAAGTTCAAGAAGGGCGCTGACGGACAGCTGCGGCAGCTTGCTGCCGTACTGGCATCCGGGCGCCTTCCCGAAGTGGCCGCACTCAAGCGCTACACACAGGCTTACATTGCCGGTGCGGTCAAAAAAAACAAACCGGACTTTCCGCAGCAGCCGGCGTTTGCAGCCATCGACGATTGGCTGTCCGCACACGAGGCGGTCGAGGCCCGCCGCCAAGCCTGGCTGCCCATCCTGTTGCATCGCATCGTGGCCGAAGCGCGGACCTGGCTGACCCGGCGCAAGCGTGATCTGGCGCGTGTGTCCTACGACGATCTGATCACCCGTCTGGCCACCAGCGTGGCCGGTCAGGGACGGCGCCATCACACTCTCGTCAAGGCCTTGCGCGAGCAGTATCCGTACGCGCTGGTGGACGAGTTCCAGGATACCGATGCGCGCCAGTTCGGCATTCTGGAAACGCTTTACGGTGGCTTCGGCACGCTGTATATGATCGGTGACCCCAAGCAGGCCATCTACGGTTTTCGCGGTGGCGACGTGCATGCTTACCTGCGTGCTGCCAAAGGTGCCGGCGGGAAACATTCGTTGCCGCATAATTTTCGTTCCAGCCCGGCCATGTTGCGTGCCGTCGAGGCTGTGTTCACGGCCAGTGAACAACCCTTCGTGGAGGAGGGTATCGACTTCAAGCATGTCGAGTCCGGCGGCGGGGTGGCGGACGATGCTTTGCAGATGGACGGCCAAACCGTCACGCCATTGACGTTCTGGATGCCGCCGGCCGAGGTCACCAAGGCCGATGACGTGCGTGACGTCATGGCCACCGCTTGCGCGCGCACCATTGCCCGCCTGCTGCGCGATGCGCGGCTTGATGGCCAGCCGCTGGAGCCGGGCCGGGTCGCGGTATTGACCGGCACCAACGCCGAGGCGGCACGCATGCAGGACGCGTTGCATGCCTGCGGCGTGCCGGCCGTGTGCCAGCGCAAGGAGAGTGTCTTCACCTCCGGTGAAGCGCGCGAGCTGCTGCGCATTCTCGACGCCTTGCTGGTGCCGCAGTCGATGTCGCGTGCACGCGGTGCGTTGGCCACCGAGCTGCTGGGTCGCCATCTGTCGGATCTGGCACACATGGCAGCCGACGAGGACGCGTGGAGCGCGGCGCTGGGCGAGCTGGCCGACCTGCACGCGTGCTGGTTCGCGCGCGGCATCGCCGCCACGCTGGAGCGTCTGGCCGAGCGCCACGCGCCACGCCTGTTGGCCTTGCCCGATGGCGACCGACGCCTGTCCAACCTGTTGCAGCTGGGCGAGCTGCTGGCCGCCGACGGACGCAAGCTGGCCGGTCAACGCGCCTTGCGTGATGCGCTGGCTGCGCACATCCGCGATGCCGACAGCCAGAATGACGCCGAGCAATTGCGTCTGGAAAGCGACGCGCAATGCGTGCAGATCGTCACCCTGCATCGCAGCAAGGGGCTGGAATACGACGTGGTGCTGATGCCGTTTACCGGTTTGAACAAGCTCAAGTCACCGAGCAAGGGAACCTGCCCGCGTTTCCATCGTGACGAGGAATCCGTGCGGCGCTTGATTCTTTCGGGAAGCAACAATCGCGAAGCGGACGATGCCGTTGCGTGCCAGGCGCACTGCGTTGAAACCATGGCCGAAGATGCGCGCACAGTCTACGTTGGCCTGACGCGCGCCAAATACGCCTGCTGGATCGCGGGCGGCGGCAGCACGCTGACGCATTTGCTCGGCAACAACGGCGACCCGTCCGCACTGGTCGATGCACACCAGGACATCATGGCCACAGTCGCGCCGGAGGCGGTCAAGCCGGTGCATCTGACGCCGCTCGAACAGGTCGAACCGGGCCACGCGCGCCGTTTCACCCGACACCTGTCACGCGACTGGTGGACGCACAGCTTCTCGCAATGGGCTTCGGGTGCGCGCGATGCGGCGGACGCCGGTGGGGGTGCCCATGACGAGACGATTGCCGATGATGATGTGTCATCGGTCGATGTCGATCCCGGTGTGGAAGTGCCGACCTGGCCACGTGGGCCGCGTTACGGCAATGCCGTGCACACGGTGCTGGAAAAAACCGACTTTGCCCTCTGGCGAGGCTGCGTCGATGAAGCTCCGAAGCAAGCGACGGGGTTGTTGGCGCGCGAGCTGCGCGCGACAGGTCTGGGCGGCGAAGAACTGACCCGGGCCGAGCCGCCGACGGCGAAGCTGCTGGCTGCGGCACTGAATGCGCCGGTGGTCGACAAACTGTGCCTTGCCGATCTTGACCCTGCGGACCGGTGTCCGGAAATGGCGTTCCATTTCGGCATCGCCGGTGCCGACCCCGAAGCCGTGCTTGCCAGTCTGCACAAGCATGGCTATCAGACTCATCATGCCGACTATGGCCATCTGGGCGAGCGCCTGCGCGGGCTCATGACCGGCATCATCGATCTGGTGTTCCGTCACCGTGAGCAGTGGTGGGTGGTCGATTACAAGACCAACAACCTCGGCGCGCATGCCGGTGACTACGCTGAAGACAAGTTGCCCGCCGCCATCGCCGCGCACGATTATGATCTGCAATACATCATCTACACCGTGGCCCTGCATCGCTGGTTGCGCCAGACCCTGGGCGACGCCTATGACTACGAGCGCGACATGGGCGGTGTGCGTTATTTGTTCGTGCGCGGCATGACCGCGGGCGGGGGCGTGTTTGCCGACCGCCCGCCACGTGAACTCATTGAAGCCCTCGACACGTTGCTGGCCGCGCCCATGGAGGTGGCCGCATGAACGCATCATCTGACCCGCATCGTGCCAATCTGGTCGATCGACTCGAAGTCGATGGTGCCCTGCGTCCATTGGATGCGGAACTCGGTCGTCTGATGCACACTCTGGATCCGAGTGCCGACGAGGCCCTGATGTTGACGGCTGCGGTGGTCAGCCTGGCCGTGTCTCAGGGCCATAGTTGCTTGCCGCTGGATGCGCTGCCGGAGGTGCTGGCGACAGCCATGCCGGGCGACAAGCCATTGCCGACGCTGCCAACTCCGCAAGCGCTGCGCGAAGCGCTTGGCACCAGCGCGCTGGTGGGCGACCCGAACACCCCGGCAGACGCACGTTTGCCGTTGTGGCTGGATGCCGGCGAGCGTCTGTATCTGGGTCGTCACTCCCATTACGAGATGCGCGTGGCCGAGGTGCTGCGTCGGCTGGCCACACGGCCAACGCGCGCCGGCATGGATGCCACCGTGTTGCGCCAATTGCTGTCACGCCACTACAAGCTGGAAGGGTCGCGTCCCGACTGGCAGGCCGTGGCCGTGGCGACCGGTTTGCTGTCCGGGCTGACCGTCATCACCGGCGGACCCGGCACCGGCAAGACCACCACCGTATTGCGCTTGCTGGTTGCGTTGCTGGATCAGGCGACGCTGCTCGGCGTCGATGCGCCGCGCATGGCGTTGGCTGCACCGACCGGAAAGGCGGCCGCGCGCATGAGCGAGTCCATCGGCGCGCAGTTGCCACGCATGGATCTCGACGCGAGCTTGCGCGAGCAGCTGGATATCGAGGCATCGACCATTCATCGCCTGCTCGGGGTGCGCGCGGGCAGCAGCCGTTTTCGGCACGATCGCCGACGGCCGCTGGATGTGGATGTGCTGGTCATTGATGAAGCCTCGATGGTCGATTTGCCGCTGATGGCCAAGCTGCTTGACGCCTTGCCCGAGCATGCCTCGCTGGTGCTGTTGGGGGATCGCGATCAGCTGGCTTCGGTCGAAGCCGGCAACGTGCTTGCCGGCATGTGTGCTGCCGCCGGTAATGACGGTGTGTCGGCACGAAGGGCGCAAGTGATCCTCACGGCAACGGGCTTCGATGTGCCGGTCGCCGACACGGCCAATGCATTGTCCGACAGCGTGATTGCATTGCGCGACAGCTATCGTTTCACGGCTGACAGCGGGCTCGGACAGCTGGCGACACATGTGCGTGATGGAAAGATCGAGCCCGTATTGAAAGGCCTGCGAGATGACGGCTTTGCCGGGGTGACGCGGGTCGTGCCACGGGCGCCGGAAGCTCACGTGCTGGCACATGTGGGCGACAGGTTCGCCGCGCTTGCTGGATGCGAGAGTCCGGCCGATGCATTGGCGAGCAATGGCACGGTGCGTGTACTGACCGCTTTGCGCGATGGCCCTTCGGGGTGCGTGGCGATCAATGCGGTGATCGAGCAATGGTTGCGACAAAAAGCGCATGTGCCGGCGCGTACGCGCTGGTATCCGGGGCGGCTGATCATGGTGGTCGAGAACGATGTCGGGAGCGGTCTGTTCAACGGCGATATCGGTATTGCCATGCCAGACACGAGCGGCCGTATGGCCGTCCATTTCCCATCCGGATCGGGCGGCGTGAGGAGCCTGCCTGTGCAGGCACTTCCGGCGCACGAGACGGCTTTTGCGATGACCATCCACAAAAGTCAGGGTTCGGAGTTTGACGAGGTTGTGCTGGTGTTGCCGCCGACCGACGCGCGGGTGCTGGGACGCGAACTGCTGTACACCGGCATTACCCGCGCCCGCGAGCGTGTGTGTCTGCTGGCCAATGATGCCGTCATCGACGCCGCCATCAGTCGCAGTACGCGTCGCTACGGCGGTCTGGCCGACCGCCTCGCCTCGTTGTAGGCACGCCACATCGCATTACCGCATGTCGGGTTGATGAAGCCAACCCGACCTGCAGGTGGCGCGCGTAACTTGTGGGATGCGCGCCATGCTATTACGGTGAAGACACATCCTCGATCGGTTGTCCTTGGTGCGGGGTGAGTGGACGGTCCGGTTCGGGTTTCCGAAGGGGGAACTGCACGGCGGAGCGTCCATGGCCAAGATCAAGGTCGAGCATCTCACCAAGATTTTCGGAAGCCGTCCGCATCAGGGCTTGCGAATGCTCGACGCGGGCAAGAGCAACAAGGAAATCCGCGAAGCCGGCCACGCCGTCGGTTGTGCCGATGTGTCCTTCGAAGTGGAAGAGGGCGAGCTGCTGGTCGTGATGGGCCTGTCCGGCAGCGGCAAGTCGACCCTGATCCGTTGCCTGAATCTTTTGAACAGCGTGACCCGCGGGCATGTGTACGTCGATGGCGACGACATTACCGCCTATGACCGCGAGCAATTGCTGGATTATCGGCGCCGCAAGGTGTCCATGGTGTTTCAGCACTTCGCACTGTTTCCCTACCGCACGGTCACCGACAACGCGGCCTACGGCCTGGAAATTCAGCGCATGGACAAGGCCGAGCGGCGCAGGCGCGCGCGGGAAAACCTGCAGCTGGTCGGTCTGAAAGGTTGGGAAGACGCGTATCCGGGGCAACTCAGCGGCGGCATGCAGCAGCGCGTGGGGCTGGCGCGTGCGTTGACGGTCGGCTCGGACATCCTGCTGATGGACGAAGCCTTCAGTGCGCTCGATCCGTTGATCCGCCGCGACATGCAGCACGAACTGGTGCGCATGCAGCAGAAGCTCAAGAAGACCATCGTGTTCATCACCCACGATCTGGACGAAGCCTTGCAACTGGGCGACCGCATCGTGCTGATGAAGGATGGCCGCGTGGTGCAGTTCGATACACCCGAAGGCATCTTGAACAACCCGGCCAGTCGCTACGTCGAGCGCTTCGTCGAAAACGTCGACAAGTCGCAGGCGATGACCGCCCGCGGTGCCATGGTGCGGGCGCGCGTGGTGGCGTTCGACCACGACGGACCACGCACCGTGCTGCACAAGATGAACGAAGAGGATCACGTGTCCATTGCCGTGGTCAAACGCGATTACACCTTCGTCGGCTCCATCGGCATCGAGGCGGCGGAACAGGCGGTCAAGCGGGGCGACAAGTCGATCGACGCGTTGATCGAGACCATCGCGCCAGTCAGTCCGGACACGCCGTTGTCGGAGGTCATCAACCAGTTGGCGCAGACGCCGTATTCGTTGCCCGTGGTGGATGATGACAGCCACGAACTGCTGGGCGTGGTGACGCGTACCAGCGTCATTTCGGTGCTGGCCGACGACGTCGGGGGTTCGACCGTGCCACCCGAGGACGGCGAGATTGAGAGCAGGAGTGCCGAGGCATGATGCAGTTGGCTGCCTTCACCTGGCTCGCCTCGTTGCCATACGAGTTTCCGGGGCCGGAAATTCCGCTTCCCCGATGGGTCAACACGGCGCAGCGGTGGTCGGCCGAACACCTGTCATTTCTGACCACGCCGCTCAGCGATTTCGTCAAGGACCAGGTTTTCGCGGGCATGAACGCGGGCCTGGAGTGGGTCTGGCCGCCGGTGCTGATGATCATCGTCGCGGCATTTGCCTACTTCGCTTCCGGGCGGCGCTGGGTGCTGCCCATCGGCAGCGTGATCGGCATGCTGTTGCTGTGGAATCTCGGTCTGTGGGATGCCACGATCCAGACGTTTTCGCTGGTGTTGCTTGCGACCGTCGTGGCCGTGGCCATCGGGCTGCCGGTCGGCATCGCTTCGGCGCTGAGCCCGACCACGCGCAAGATCATCACGCCGATCCTGGATTTCATGCAGACCATGCCGGCGTTTGTCTACCTGTTGCCGGCGATCCCGTTTTTCGGTCTGGGAGCGTTCTCGGCGATCATCGCCACGGTGGTGTTTTCGACCCCGCCGTGCGTGCGCCTGATCACGCTCGGCATCCTGCAGGTGCCGGAGGATCTGATCGAGGCGGCCGATTCATTCGGGTCCACGCGGCGGCAGAAACTGTTCAAGGTGCAGTTGCCGATGGCCATGCCGACCATCATGGCCGGCGTCAACCAGACCATCATGTTGTCGCTGTCGATGGTCGTGATCGCCGCCATGATTTCCGCGCCCGGCCTGGGCCAGAAAGTGTGGCTGGCCATTTCCATGAACAACACCGGACGCGGCATTACCTCGGGTCTGGCCATCGTCATCCTGGCCATCATCCTGGACCGGATGACCCAGCGACTGGGACGGCGCAAGCACGACGACAAATAAGAAACACGCATTCAACGAGTGGAGGCAATCATGAACCAATCTTCGACCACGAAATGGCTGGGCGCGGGTATCGCATCGCTGGCCTTGGCCCTGGCGGGTTGCTCGTCGGGCACCGGCAACAACGACGCACAAACGGCCGCGCCGTCGTCAACCGCCAAGGCCGGTGCGTCGCAGGCCGATCACGGCACGATCAAGCTCGGTTACGTCACCTGGGCCAGCTGCATGGCGGCGACCAACGTGATGGCCGCCACGCTGGAAAAGGCCGGCTACGACGTCAAGACCATGTCGGTCACCACCGGCTTGTTGTACGCCGGTCTGGCGCAGGGTGACGTCGACGCCATGGTCTGCGCGTGGCTGCCCACGACTCACCATGTGTATTACGCCAAGACCAAGGATCGGCTGGTCAATCTCGGCGCCAACATGAAGGGCACGAAGATCGGCCTGACCGTACCGACCTACGTCAAGATCGACTCGATCGCGGATCTGGCCGACAAGGCGGTCTCCAAAAAGTTCGACAACCGCATTGTCGGCATTGACCCCGGCGCCGGCATCATGCGTGCCACGCGCAAGGCCATCAAGGCCTACAACCTGCCCGAGAAACTGGTGGTCGGCAGCGGCGCGACCATGACGGCCGCCCTGGGCAATGCCATCCGTCAGCATCAGCCGATCGTGGTCACCGGCTGGAACCCGCACTGGATGTGGGCGCGTTACGACCTGAAGTATCTCGAAGATCCCAAGGGCATCTACGGCAAGCCCGAAAACATCGACACGCTGGTGCGCAAGGGCCTGAAGACGGACCACCCCAAGGCCTACCGAATCCTGGACAACTTCCAGTGGACGGCCGACGACATGCGCCAGGTCATGAAAGCCGACACCCAGCCCGGCGCCAACCGCAAGGCCGACGCGAAGGCGTGGGTGGAGGCGCATCCGAAGAAGGTCGATGCGTGGTTGGGCAAGTAGGCTGTTGAGAGCAAGGGACGAGGGGCTAGGGACGAGGGACTGAAACAACGCGTACAACTTGCACTTCGCCAGCCCCTAGTCCCTAGTCCCCAGCCCCTGGCATCTCGAGCCTCACGCTGAACTCGTGCGGTATCCCGTATTGAACCCAAGGAGCCACCCATGACATTCAAACCGCTTGCGGCAGTCACGCTGGCTGCGCTGGCGGGTGCCGGCCTGGCGGCTTCCGGCCCGGCATGTGCCCAGACCGACACGGATGCGTCGTCGTCCATGCAGCAGCAGATCAAGGCCATGCAGGCACAGATCGACGCGCTGCAGGCGCAGCTTGATGCATTGAAGCGCAAGCAAGCGACCGCCGATGGCGGCTCGGGGCAGCAGGTCGCATCGACGTCGGAACAGGACACGGACGACGACGATGCAAATGTCGCGGCAAAGGACGTGGCCAAAGCCGACACCTCCACGTCGCACACCCAGGACACCGGCATCACGCTGGGCGGCGCGGTGCGTTTCCAGTACAGCTACGAGGACTACGACGAGGGCAACGAGCGCCGCATCGGTGATCAGGACTTCGACATCTTCCGTCTTGATCTGCACGGCAAAGTGCACGGCATCATCCTCGATGCACAGTGGCGCTGGTTCCAGTACATGAGCGCGATCCAGCACGCCTGGGTGGGTTACGACTTCGACGACCAGCAGCAGCTGCAGATCGGCCTGACGCGCATCCCGTTCGGCAACCAGCCCTACAACTCGCACAACTATTTCTTCAGCTCCAACTACTATCTCGGGTTGGAAGACACGCACGCCATGGGCGCCGAGTATGTTTACGACGGCAAGCAATGGAACGTGCAGCTGGCGTTTTTCAAGAACGACAGCACCGGCGGCGTGGACGCTGCCGGCAACCGCACCCACACCTATTCGTACAACGTGCTCGGCGTGCGCGCGCCGGGCGAAGGCATTTACGCCGCACCCAGCCATCCGGCGGGTGCCGTGGACACTTCCGCGGTGCGTGTGGCGCGCACGTTCACGCCAGCGTCGGACGTGTCGGTGGAGGTTGGCGTCTCGGGCCTGTACGGCGGGCTGGATGACGCCAGCTCGCGCATCGGCCACTACTACGCTGCGGCCCTGCACGCCAACGTCGATGTCGGTCCGTGGAACTTCCAGACCCAGTGGAGTCGTTACGACTACACCACCGACAGCCATGCCACACGCCTGGCCGTGGGCGCCTACGCGTTCTATGACACCATCGCCGCGCGCGCCGACAGTTACACCCTGAACGTGCGCTACCATCTGCCGGTGTCATGGGGGCCGATTCAGGGACTGGACTTCTACAACGACTACTCGCTGGTGACCAACAAGTCCGGCATGCTGCCATCGACATTCATGAACGTGCTCGGCGTCGGCGTGTCCGCCGGCGACCTGTACACCTACTTCGATTTCGTGACCGCACGCAACCAACCCTTCATCGGCGGCTCCATGGCCGGCGATGGCGAGGTCGAGCACCGCCTCAACATCAACTTCGGCTTCTACTTCTAGACGCTCCGCTCGCTGTCGCACCGCATGCCCGTGCAGGTCGGGCATTGCCCGACAATCAGCCCGCATGCGCTCGTGACGGTTTGTTGGCGCGCAATGCCCGACCTACAGGTCCCGTGCCGGCGTTGACAAGGCGGCGGGGGCGGGATACGTTCACCATAACCCTTTTTGAACAAGGTGGCCGCAGGCAACTGCCGGTCGAGTGTGCGACATGGACACTACGAGCTTTTCACGCTGAATCCACGCGCTGGCCACCCCCGAAGGGCGCCTGGCGCCCTTTTTTGTTGTGCAGCATTCAAGCCCGCCACCCTTGGCGGACTTCTCAAAAACATACACATCATGATCGAAATCACACTGCCGGACGGCAGCAAAAAACCGTTTGACCATCCCGTCACCGTGCACGACGTGGCCGCCTCCATTGGCGCCGGTCTGGCCAAGGCCACGCTGGCCGGCAAGGTTGACGGGCAGCTCGTCGACGCCAGTCGCGCCATCGACCACGATGCCAGCCTGGAAATCGTCACCGACAAGAGCCCGGAAGCGCTGGAAATTTTGCGTCACTCCACGGCCCACCTGTTGGCGCAGGCCGTGCAGCGCTTGTATCCGGGCGCGCAGGTCACCATTGGTCCGGTGATCGACAACGGCTTTTATTACGACTTTGCCTACGAGCGGCCGTTCACGCCGGAGGATCTGCCGAAGATCGAGGCGGAGATGGCGAAGATCGTCAAAGAAAATCTGCCGCTTGAGCGCAGCGTGAAGTCGCGCGACGAGGCCGTGGCGTTTTTCCGTGGCATCGGCGAGGACTACAAGGCCGAGATCATCGAATCGATTCCGGCCGATGAAGACCTGTCGCTTTATACGCAGGGTGAGTTCACCGACCTGTGTCGGGGCCCGCATGTGCCGGCGACCGGCAAGCTGCGCGCGTTCAAGTTGATGAAAGTGGCCGGTGCGTATTGGCGTGGTGATTCGGACAACGCCATGCTGACGCGCATCTACGGCACGGCGTGGAAGAACGACAAGGAGCTGAAAGCCTGGTTGCACCGGCTCGAAGAGGCCGAGAAGCGCGACCATCGCAAGCTCGGCAAGCAGATGGACCTGTTCCACCAGCAGGATGAAGGCCCGGGTATGGTGTTCTGGCATCCCGCCGGCTGGGCGATCTGGCAGCAGGTCGAGCAGTACATGCGTCGCGTGTATCGCGCCTCCGGTTACGACGAGGTGCGCGCGCCGCAGATCCTGGACGTCAGCTTGTGGAAAAAATCCGGCCACTGGGACAACTATCAGGAGAACATGTTCTTCACTGAGTCGGAGAAACACACCTACGCGGTCAAGCCGATGAATTGTCCCGGCCACGTGGAGATCTTCAAGTCCGGATTGCACAGCTATCGCGATCTGCCGATCCGTTACGGCGAGTTCGGTTCCTGCCACCGCAACGAGCCGTCCGGCGCGCTGCACGGCTTGATGCGCGTGCGTGCGTTCACCCAGGATGACGGCCACGTGTTCTGCACGCCGGAGCAGATCGAGTCGGAAGTCACGGACTTCCATGCGCAGGCCATGCAGGTCTATGCGGACTTCGGTTTCGACAACATCGACGTCAAGCTGGCATTGCGTCCGGATGACCGCATTGGCGATGACGCGGTCTGGGACAAGGCCGAGGACGCCTTGCGCGATGCCTTGCGCGCGGCCGGCGTCGAATGGGAAGAGTTGCCGGGCGAGGGCGCGTTCTACGGTCCCAAGATTGAATACCACATGCGCGACTCGATTGGCCGCGACTGGCAGATGGGTACCATGCAGGTCGACTTTTCCATGCCGGTACGCCTGGGTGCCGAATATGTCGACGAGCATTCCGAGCGCCAGCATCCGGTGATGCTGCATCGAGCCATCGTCGGTTCGATGGAGCGCTTCATCGGCATTTTGCTGGAACATTATGCCGGTGACCTGCCGGACTGGTTGGCGCCGGTACAGGCGGTGGTGCTCAATATCACCGATGCGCAGGCCGACTACGCCGGTGAGGTGACAAAAGCCCTTGTCGACAAGGGTTTCCGTGTCAAATCCGATTTGCGCAACGAAAAAGTCGGTTATAAAATCCGCGAACATACGTTGCGCAAGGTGCCGTGGCTGCTCGTGGTCGGTGATCGCGAGATGGAAGCCGGTACCATTGCCGTACGTAGTCGCGACGGCAAAAACCGGGGCTCCATGCCTCTGGACGAATTTGCCGCACGGCTGGAAACCGCTGGACACTGAGCCGTGTCCGGCGACACTGACTGAAACTTGCAGGAGATACGAGTATCGCCATTCGACATCACAATCGCCCCCCCCAGAGTACCGACAAGCATCGTCGCAATCGCGATATTCGCGTGCCACGAGTGCGTGTCATCGGGGCCGACGGTGAACAGGCCGGCATTTTCTCGCGTGACGACGCGCTGGACATGGCCGAGGAGGCCGGCCTCGATTTGGTCGAGATCCAGCCGCAGAGCGATCCGCCGGTCTGCCGCATCATGGATTACGGCAAGTTCAAGTTCGACCAGCAGAAGAAGGCCAACGCGGCGCGCAAGAAGACCAAGCAGGTCGAGATCAAGGAAGTGAAGTTCCGCCCGGTCACGGAAGAGGGCGACTACAAGATCAAGATGCGCAACGTGGTTCGCTTTCTGGAAGAAGGCAACAAGGTCAAGATCACCATTCGTTTCCGTGGTCGCGAAATGCGCCATCAGGAGATCGGTCGCGAGCTGGCCACGCGCATCCGCGAGGAAGTGGCCGCCATGGAGCTGGGCGTGGTCGAGCAGTTTCCGCGCCAGGAAGGCCGCCAGATGCACATGATGATCGGCCCGCCGAAGAAGAATTGAAAGAGACTCGGGACTAGGGGCTGGGGGCTAGGGGCGAAAACAACGCGCGCAGCTACCTCGTCCCCAGCCCCTCGTCCCTAGTCCCCAGCCCTTGGCTTTCCCGGCACTTCCCAAACGGCTGCCATTCCACGTATAATTGCCCGTTCGACCCGTCTGGAAGGGTCGACGAACCGATCGTGGCAGGACGGAAAGCGCGCTTCAAAGCGCCGCCAGATCAGTCAATTCAACGGATACGGAAGCATTCCCATGCCCAAGATCAAGACCAATCGGGCCGCCGCCAAGCGGTTCCGCAAAACGGCCAGCGGCAAGTTCAAGGCCGGCCATGCCTTCAGGTCGCACATCCTGACCAAGAAGTCGACCAAGCTCAAGCGCAGCTTGCGCGCCCCCAACCACGTGCACGACAGCGATACTCGCAACGTCAAGCGCATGCTGCCGTACGCCTGAGGGAGGACTGAATCATGGCACGAGTCAAACGTGGCGTTAATGCACGCCGTCGTCACAAGAAAGTCATCGGTCGCGCGAAGGGTTATTACAACGCGCGCCGCAAGGTGTATCGCGTTGCCAAGCAGGCGGTCATCAAGTCCGACCAGTACGCCTACATCGGCCGCAAGCAGAAGAAGCGGCAGTTCCGCCGTCTGTGGATCGTGCGCATCAATGCGGCCGCGCGTCAGTTCGACCTGAGCTACAGCCGCCTGATCAACGGCCTGACCAAGGCCGGTGTCGAGGTCGATCGTCGTGTGCTGGCCGATCTGGCCGTGCATGACATCAAGGCATTTGGCGCCATCGCCGAAAAAGCGAAGGCCAGCCTGTAATCGCATCACCGTCCCGGCACCCGTTGCCGGGCGACAAGATGTAAGCGAAACGGGGAGAAGGCCTGACCTTCTCCCCGTTTTTGTTTTGTGCCGAGGTTTCGGTCTCGGCATGGCTGCCTGTTGTGTAGGAGCGGCGGCAGCCGCGATGGGTCCAGACATACCTGGGTCCAGTCGATGTCTTGCGGCATTACGCAATCGCGGCTTCCGCCGCTCCTACCGGCGGCACACAAGAAGGACACGCGGATGGACGCACAATCAATCGACGCCAGTCTGGCCACCATCGCGGCGGCCGAAAGCCTGGACGCGCTGGATGCCTTGCGGGTGGCGCTGCTCGGCAAAAACGGTTCGGTCACGGCCGAGCTCAAGACCCTGGGCAAGCTGGCTCCGGACGAGCGCAAGGCGCGCGGTGCCGAGATCAATCGCGTCAAACAGCAACTGCAGCAGGTGATCGCCGAGCGTCGGCAGACGCTTGAGCAGGCCGCGCTGGACGCGCGCCTGGCATCCGAGCGCATCGACGTCACTTTGCCGGGCCGTCGCGGCGAGCGCGGCAGCCTGCATCCTGTCACGCGCGCCATGGAGCGCATGTCGGACATTTTCGAACGCCTGGGCTATCAGCGCGCGGAGGGGCCGGAGATCGAGGACGACTGGCACAACTTCGAGGCGCTCAACTTTCCGCCGCACCATCCGGCGCGCGCCATGCACGACACGTTCTACTTCGGTGACGGTCGATTGCTGCGCACGCACACCTCACCGGTCCAGATCCGTTCCATGGCCGGTCGCCAGCCACCGATCCGCATCATCGCGCCGGGCAAGGTCTACCGCAGCGATTCGGATCAGACCCATTCGCCGATGTTCCACCAGATCGAAGGCCTGCTGGTCGACGAGACTTCCAGCTTTGCCGATCTGAAAGGCACGCTGGCCAGCTTCGTGCGCGCGTTCTTCGAGCAGGACTTCGAGATGCGTTTTCGCCCCAGCTTTTTCCCGTTCACCGAGCCTTCGGCCGAGGTCGACATTCGCTGGGATGCTGCC
>DASSKC010000051.1:0-12834 GCA_035690885.1 Oleiagrimonas sp.
TGCGCGCTTCGCGCGCACCAACCTGGATTTTTTTATTCGGTCGGCAGCGTGTAGCCGTACTGCTGTTGGAATTGTGCGGCAAACTCGTCGTAGGTGAAGCGCTGGTTCTGGGTGCCGGGGTTGGCGACCTTGAGTGCCCCCAGCAGTGACGCCATGCGGCCACAGGTGGGCAAGTCCCAGTCACGCATCAGGCCGAAGATCAGGCCGGCGCGGTAGGCGTCGCCACAGCCGGTCGGGTCGACGATTTTGGCTTCGTGTGCCGGCGGAATGTGGTGGCTTTCGCTGCCCGAGTGGATGGTCGAGCCGTGCGGACCTTGTGTGGTGATGTAGGCCTTGACCTTGCCGGCGATGGTGGCGGCATCCCAACCCGTGCGTTCTTGCAGGAGATTGGATTCGTAGTCGTTGACCACGACGTAGTCGGCCTGTTCGATGAAGTGGCGGAATGCCTCACCGTCGAACAGCGGCATTGCCTGACCGGGATCGAAAATGAAGGGGATGCCCAGTTCCGCGAACTCGTTGGCATTCTGAAGCATCGCGTCGCGTCCGTCCGGCGCGACGATGCCGAAGCTGACGTCCTTGACGTCGCGCACATGGTTCTCGTGGCTGCGCATCATGGCGCCTGGATGAAATGCCGTGATCTGGTTGTTGTCCAGATCCGTGGTCATGAAGGCCTGGGCCGTGAAGCAGTCCGACAACTCGCGAACCTGGTCCATGCGGATGCCGTTGCTGGCAAGCCACTCGCGATAGGGTCCGAAGTCCTGACCGACCGTGGCCATGGGAATGGGATCGCCACCCAGCAGCTTGAGGTTGTAGGCGATGTTGCCGGCGCAGCCGCCGAACTCGCGGCGCATGTCGGGCACCAGGAACGACACGTTCAGGATGTGCACTTTCTCCGGCAGGATATGGTTTTTGAACTTGTCCGGGAACACCATGATGGTGTCGAAGGCGAGCGATCCGCAGATCAGGGCAGACATGCGTTGGTTCTCCCACGAAGGTTGGTCGAGTGGCGGCAACGGTCGCTCAGGACGTGCCTTGCGCAAAACTTGGCCATGGTACTGCGGATGGCGCGGGTGTGCGAGGTCGCAGGCGTCCGGCGCGAGTGTCAGGGCAGCGCCAACGCCCCATGCAACAAGGATTTTTTAACGCTTGTGTGCTTGCGTGGCTTGAGGTGTGTCACTAGACTGACGCGTCTTCTTCGGCTCACCAGCGACGGCGGTAACTGGCGTCATGTTCAAAAAATTTCGCGGCCTATTTTCCAACGATGTGTCCATCGATCTGGGTACCGCCAACACGCTGATTTATGTGCGTGGTCAAGGCATCATTCTCAATGAACCATCGGTCGTCGCGATTCGCCAGGAACGGGGTCCGGGTGGCCCGCGCTCCGTTGCCGCGGTGGGCAGCGAAGCCAAGCGCATGCTCGGTCGCACGCCCGGCAACATTGCCACCATCCGGCCGATGAAGGACGGCGTGATCGCCGACTTCACCATGACCGAGGCGATGCTGCAGCACTTCATCAAGCAGGTGCACAAATCGCGCATGTTGCGTCCCAGCCCGCGTGTGCTGGTGTGCGTACCTTGCGGCTCGACCCAGGTCGAGCGTCGCGCGATCAAGGAGTCGGCCGAGGGCGCCGGTGCTCGCGACGTGTTCTTGATCGAGGAGCCGATGGCCGCGGCGATCGGTGCCGGCATTCCGGTTCACGAGGCGCGCGGTTCGATGGTGCTGGATATCGGCGGCGGTACTTCCGAGGTCGCGGTGATCTCGCTTAACGGCATCGTCTATTCGCAATCGGTACGTGTCGGCGGTGATCGTTTCGACGAAGCAATCATCAATTACGTGCGCCGCAACCATGGCACCTTGATCGGCGACTCGACCGCCGAACGCATCAAGCTGGAAATCGGTTGCGCGTATCCGCAAAGCGAAGTGCGCGAGATCGAGATCTCCGGACGCAACCTCGCCGAAGGCGTGCCGCGCATGTTCACCATCAATTCCAACGAAGTGCTCGAAGCGCTGCATGAACCGTTGTCCGGCATCACCGCGGCGGTCAAGTCCGCCTTGGAGCAGACGCCGCCGGAGCTGTGTTCGGACGTGGCCGAACGCGGTATCGTGTTGACCGGAGGCGGAGCCTTGCTGCGTGATGTCAGCCATCTGGTTTCCGAGGAAACCGGCCTGCATGTGCAGGTGGCGGACGATCCGCTGACCTGCGTGGCCCGTGGTGGCGGCAAGGCGCTGGAGATGATCGACCAGCACGGCAGCGACTTTTTCGCTGGCGAGTAACGACCCCGACGACGTGTCGGTGCAACCTGCGGGCCGTCGCGCATGCCGGCGTGACAGTTGCATTCGGTGGTGCCGGCGGCCCAACAGTTTTGCAGAATCGACATGGCGTTGACACGCGACGGCAACCAAACGTTGTTTTCCGCCTCGATGGCGGGAACGCTGCGCCTGATCGTGTATCTGGCGTTGGCGTGCGTGCTGATGGTGTTCGACCACCATGGTCACTGGCTGGCCAAGGCGCGTTATGGCGCGGCGTTCGTGATCGAGCCGGTATACAAGCTCGCCGGCTTGCCATCCCAGGCGGTCGACACGCTCGAAGTGGCGTTTTCCAGCCGCAAAAGACTGACCGAGCAGAATCGTCACCTGCGCCAGGACCTGCTGCTGGCCAATGCCCGGCTCAATCGCATGGCCGCCGTCGCCAAGCAGAACCACAAGCTCAAACAATTGCTGGAGACGCAGCGCACGCTGGGCATGAAGGTCCAGTTGGCGCGCCTGATCGACGTGGACCTGGGCGCCTATCGCCACCGCATCATGCTAAACGTCGGCTCCAACCAGGGCGTGACGCCAGGCCAGGTGATCATTGATGCCAACGGCATCATGGGGCAGGTGGTCGAAGTGTTGCCCGATACCTGCGTGGGCATGTTGATCACCGACCCGGACTCGGCCATCCCGGTCGTGATCGAGCGCACCGGTGTGCGCACCGTGGCGCACGGTTCTCGCCAGGGCGGGCGCCTGCTGTTGCCGGACATTCCGGTTTCCGCAGATGTCCGTGTTGGCGACAGCCTGCTGACGTCGGGGCTGGGTGGACGCTATCCACCCGGTTTTCCGGTAGGCACGATCGCGTCGGTGCAGCCGGGCGCCTCGGGCATGTTCCTGCGAGCGGTGGCGCAGCCGGCGGCGCATCTCAAGCGCAGCAGCAACGTGCTGCTGCTGCGTGATCTGGCGCCGCCGATGGGGCCGCCGGCACCGGCCATCCCGATGGGACCGCCGGTGAAACTGGCGCCGAAGGGCGTGCAAGCGCGCCGAGGTGGGTCATGAATCGTCATCGCGCACGCAACTGGTTGTTTGTCGGCAGCCTGCTGTTGTCGCTGTTTTTGCTGGTGTTGCCATTGCCCGATGCGGTGGCGGCCTACAAGCCCTACTGGCCCGCATTGGTGCTGGTGTACTGGGCGTTGGAGTGGCCGGACAAGATCAATCTGGGGTTGGCCTTCGTGACGGGGCTGGGCGCGGACCTGCTTACCGGTGTGTTGCTGGGTGATCAGGCGCTGCGCCTGACCGTCTTGGTGTTTCTGGTGATGCGCTTTCGATCGCGGCTGCGCTTTTTCACCATGTGGCAGCAGATCCTGGTGGTGCTGGCATTGCTGCTCAACAACCGCGTGTTGCAGCTGGCCATCGGCCTGTTTGCCGGTCAGCCGTTGCCGTCACCCGGGTTCTGGGTGGCGCCGTTGATCGGTGCGCTCATATGGCCACTCGTATTCCTGTTGCTGGATGACCTCAACACGCGCCTGCGCGTGCGCGAAACATGACCAAGCGTCAGCCACTGAAGAATCAGCGTACCGAAATGGCCCTGTTCCGGCGCCGGGCGATGGTGGGCTTTGCATTGATCGTCGTTTGCCTGCTGGTGTTGTGTGCCCGGTTCTTCTGGTTGCAGGTGCTCCAGCACGACAAGTTCGCGACGCGCTCGCGCGAGAATCGGGTGCATGTGCGTGTGCTGCCGCCGCCGCGCGGACTCATCTACGGGCGGCACGGGGTATTGCTGGCCGACAACGTTCCGGCCTTCCGCCTCGGCGTGGTACCCGAGCAGGTCGAGGACATGGACGCGATGCTCAAGCGCCTTGGTCAGATCGTACCCATCAGCAAGGACGACCTGAAAGACTTTCATCGCCAGCTCAAGCAGCACCGCGCCTTCCAGGAAGTGCCGCTGAAGATGCAGCTGACCGAGGACGAGATCGATCGGTTCGCGGTCAACAGCTGGCGTTTCCCGGGCGTGCACGTGGTGCCGTACCTGAAGCGCTACTATCCGCACGGCGCCATGTTTGCGCATGTGATCGGCCATGTCGGACGCATCAGCGACAAGGACCTCAAGGAGGTCGACGCCAAGGCCTACGAAGGCACCCAGTACTACGGCAAGAGCGGCATCGAGCACCATTACGAAACCCTGCTGCATGGCCAGCCCGGCTACGAAGTCGATGAGGTCAATGCCGCCCAGCGCGTGGTTCGGGTATTGAGCGTGCATCCACCGACGCCCGGCAAAAGCCTGTATCTGTCGCTGGACATCCATCTGCAAAAGGCCGCGGTGAAAGCGTTGCACGGGCGCGCCGGTGCGGTGGTGGCGATTGATCCGCGCAATGGCGAGGTGCTGGCCATGGTCAGCCAGCCAAGCTTCAACCCCAACCTGTTCGTCAATGGCATCAGCCAGCACGATTATTCGGCATTGCTGGAAAATCCGGCCAAACCGCTGGTGCATCGGGCATTGCGTGGCGGCTATCCGCCGGGTTCGACGGTCAAGCCGTTCCTCGGCCTGGGCGGTCTGGTGATGGGGTATCGCACCCCCGAAGACACGGTCATGTCCACGGGGGTCTTCCACATTCCCGGCTACTCGCGCGGCTATCGCGACGACCAGCGCTGGGGCGTCGGCAAGACCGATCTGGTCAAGGCGATCGCCAAATCGGTGAATACGTATTTCTACAAGCTGGCCTACGACATGGGCATCGACAATCTCGACAAATGGATGTCGCAGTTCGGTTTCGGCAAGCCCACCGGCATCGACCTCGATGGCGAGGGTTCCGGCGTGTTGCCCTCGCGTGCGTGGAAGCGCGCCCATCGCACCCAGCCCTGGTACATCGGCGAGACCGTCATTGCCGGCATTGGCCAGGGTTACTGGGTGGTCACGCCGCTGCAATTGGCGCATGCGGTGGCCACGCTGGCCGATCGCGGCGTGCCGCACCGTCCGCACCTGCTCACGGCCACGCAACAAGGTGTGGATGCGCCGGTCCAGGAGCTGCCGCCGGTCAAACCGGGCAACCCCATCGTGCACAACATCGACAACTGGAAGGTGGTGCGCAAGGGCATGTTGAACGTGGTGTACGGCACGCTTGGCAGCACGGCGCGAGGCATTGGTGACGGTTTTCCCTACCTGATTGCCGGCAAGACCGGCACCGCCGAGCGCTACTCGCGAAACACCACGGCGTACGATACCGGCGCCTCCCACAGCGAGCTGGCACAGAGGCATCGCGCGCTGTTCATTTGCTACACCCCGGCCAAGAATCCGCAGATCGCCGTGGCCGTGATCGTCGATCATGGCGCCTGGGGTGGCAGCACCGCCGGTCCGATTGCGCGTGCCGTGCTCGATGCCTGGGCCAAGGAGCATCCGGCACCGGCATCCTCGCCGGAAACGGCCCGTGAGGTGGCACGATGACGTTCGCCCACGTCATGACCGCTCGCGGCCAGCGGATGCTGTCCCGCATGTGGCATCGACCGCGGCTGGACATGCCGTTGCTGACCGCGCTGGCGTTGTTGATGGCCGTGGGCCTGACCACGCTTTACAGCGCCGGCAACGAGGACTTGGCGCTGGTCGGAGGGCAGGCCGCGCGCTTCGCCCTGGGCATTGCGGCCATGCTGGTGGTTTCGCATATTCCGCCGGCGACGCTGCGCACCTGGACGCCATGGTTGTATGCGGCCAGTACCGCGTTGCTGGTGGTCGTGGCGCTGATCGGCGAAGGCGCGGGGGCGACGCGCTGGCTGGATCTGGGCATCGTGCGCTTCCAGCCTTCAGAGTTGCTCAAGCTGACCATGCCGATGATGGTCGCCTGGTACCTGCATCCGCGGCCACTGCCGCCATCGTGGAAGGACATTGCCGCCATCGGCATACTGATCGGTGCACCGGCGGCATTGATCGCCGACCAGCCCGACCTCGGCACGGCGATCCTGGTCGCCACGGCCGGTGCGTTCGGCCTGTTCCTGGCCGGCATGCGCTGGTGGCGCATCGGCGCGCTGGTGGGCGTGGTCGCCGCCGCCATGCCGGTCGGCTGGCATTTCCTGCACGATTACCAGCGCCAACGCGTGTTGACGTTCCTCAATCCGCAGTCCGATCCGCTGGGTGCGGGTTGGCACATCATCCAGTCCAAGATCGCCGTCGGCTCGGGCGGCATTTTCGGCAAAGGCTTTCATCAGGGCACGCAGTCACGCCTGCAGTTTTTGCCCGAGCACACGACCGACTTCATTTTCGCGGTTTACAGCGAGGAATTCGGCCTGATCGGTGCCTGGTTGCTGCTGGCGCTGTACGCCGTGATCATCGGCCGCAGTCTGTGGATCGCGATGGAGGCGCGCGACACCTATTCGCGGCTGCTGGCCGGCTCCATCGCCATGAGCTTTTTCGTTTACGTGATGGTCAACGGCGGCATGATCACCGGCATTCTTCCAGTGGTCGGCGTGCCATTGCCGCTGGTCAGTTACGGCGGCACCTCGGCGGTGTCGCTGCTGACCGGTTTCGGGGTGCTGATGTCCATTCATGCGCACCGCAAGATGCATCTGTAGCGCGCCGGACGTGCCTTGCGCGGTCGGCCACGGTGGTTCAAATGTGCTACGTTCACGATCCCGTGGTTATTGCTTGGAGTCGTCGATGTATCGCCCAGCCTTGTTCACTCTGCTTGGCCTGATGGCTCCGTTGGCATTCGCGGCACCTCCCACCATCGCGCCGCCGCCGGCCAGCGCGGTATCGGACATTACCGCCACCGAGCTTGGCGGTTACATCAAGACCTTGTCGTCGGATGCTTTTGCCGGGCGTGCGCCGACCACGCCGGGCGAAACCAAAACCATCAACTACCTGCGCGGCAAGTTCAAGGCCATGGGGCTGGAGCCGGGCTGGCACGGCAAGTACTTCCAGACCGTGCCGATGACGGAAATCGTGCCGCATCCGGCCGACGTGACGATCACCGGTGGCGGCAAGACCACGACGCTGGACTATCTCACCGATGAAGTGGTGATGACCAAGCGCGAGCAGAACACCGTCACCATCAAGAACAGCCCGATCGTGTTCGTCGGCTTCGGCATCGATGCACCGGAGTTCCACTGGAACGACTTTGCCGGCATCGACGTCAAGGGCAAGACCATCGTGGTGCTGGTCAATGATCCGGGTTATTACAACCCCGACCTGTTCCACGGCAAAAACATGACCTATTACGGCCGCTGGACCTACAAGTACGAGGAAGCAGCCCGGCAAGGCGCGGCAGCGGTACTGGTCGTCCACCAGACCGGCCCGGCCGGCTACGGCTGGGGCGTGGTGCGCAACAGCAACAGCGGCCACATGTTCGAGATCACGCGCGAGGACAAGAACATGGGCCGCGCGGGGATGGAAGGCTGGATCACTCATCAGGCGGCGGTGAAGTTGTTCAAGCAGGCCGGACTGGATTTCGCCAAGGCCAAGGCCAAGGCATTGCAACCGGGTTTCAAGGCCATGCCGCTGGGCCTGAAGTTTTCCGCCACGCTGCACAGCGACATTTCGCACCACGAGTCGCACAACGTGATCGCCAAACTGCCTGGCAACACGCACCCGGACGAGGCGATCGTCTACAGCGCGCATTGGGACCATCTGGGTGTCAATCCGTCGATCAAGACCGGCGACAACATCTTCAATGGCGCCATCGACAACGCATCCGGAACCGCCTCGCTGCTGGCGCTCGCCCACGCATTCTCCGGACTCGAGCAGACGCCGCAACGGACGCTGATCTTCCTTGCGACCACCTCGGAAGAGCAAGGCCTGCTGGGCGCCAAATACTATGCCAACCATCCGGCCGTGCCGCTGTCGCAGACCGTCGCCGACATCAACATGGACATGATGAACGTGTACGGCAAGACCCGTGACCTGACCGTCATCGGCAAGGGCAAGTCCGAGCTCGATGCGTGGCTGGCGCGCGCGGCCAAGGCCGAGGGCATGTACCTGAAACCGTATCCGCATCCGGAAACCGGTTTGTATTATCGCACCGACCTG
Source organism: Oleiagrimonas sp. (assembly GCA_035690885.1). GTDB lineage: Bacteria > Pseudomonadota > Gammaproteobacteria > Xanthomonadales > Rhodanobacteraceae > Oleiagrimonas. The sequence continues at coordinate 8,261 of DASSKC010000051.1, forward strand.
CTCGAGTTTGCCCGTCACGGCGTACCCAGCATCGTGACCCAGAGCGGCAACCAGTACATCGGACGTCCCGAGGGTTGGGGCGCGAAAAAGTGGGCGGCCTTCTATGCGCATCGCTATCACAAGCCGGCCGATGAAATGGGGCCGGACTGGGATCTGACCGGTCTGGCGCAGCAGACCCGCGCGTTGTTCCGCGTCGGTTACGCGTTGGCCAACAGCAACGCCTGGCCCGAGTGGAACAAGGGCGTGTCATTCCGCGCGATCCGGCAAAAGCAACGGGCGGCAAAGTAAACTTCGGGCGGCGACGGTGCTGATCGCGTCAATGGCCCGTTGCCCCTGTTATTTGCCGGGCCGTGCACCTAAGCTTGTCCGTCAAGGTCGCGGCGCGTGCCGCGGCTGCCATTCCCCTATCTCCGAATAAGCCGATGTCCCGACCTGTTCGTCTGTTGCTGTTGCCCTTGCTGGCATTGAGCCTGGCTGCCTGCGCCACGTTGCATGCCGAAACCCACCCCGGCGAGGCCGCCTTCGTGCGCCAGGTCGCGGCCGCCACCGGCAAGAGTGCGACCAAACTGACCACCTTGCTCAATGGTGCGCACAAGAAGCAGAGCATCATCGACGCGATGAATCGACCGGCCGAGTCGATGGACTGGGTCGACTATCGCGAGATCTTCATGACGCCCACCCGCGTCGAAGACGGCATTGCCTTCTACCGCCAGCATCGCGCGCTGCTCGAGCGCATCAGCGCGCGTTACGGCGTGCCGGCGCCGTATCTGGTGTCCATTCTCGGTGTGGAGACCAACTACGGACGCGTCACCGGCAACTATCGCGTGCTGGACGCGCTGGTGACGCTGGCCTTCTACTATCCGCCGCGCGAGGACTTTTTTCGCGGCGAATTGAAGACCTTGCTGGAACTGCCCGCCGACAAACTGGCCGGGCCGATCGATTCGCTTACCGGTTCATATGCCGGCGCGCAGGGCTGGGGCCAGTTCATGCCCTCCAGCATCCAGGCCTATGCCGTCGATGCCGATCATGACGGGCGCATCGACCTGATGGGCTCGCTGCCGGACATCCTCGCCAGCGTGGCCAACTACTTTCACGCGCATGGGTGGACACGCGGCGCACCGGTGGCCGTCTGGGCCAAGGCCGACAGTTCGGCGCAGCACGTCAAGGTCGAGCACAGCAAGGTGTTGTACTCGGTCAAGCAACTCGAGGCCTGGGGCTACCAGCCGCGCACGCAAGTCGATCCGGGGCACAAGGCGACCTTGCTGCAGTTTGATGGCGAGGACGGACCGCTGGCGTGGCTCACGTTCAACAATTTCTACGTGATCACGCGTTACAACCACAGCCCGATGTATGCCATGGTCGTGCAGCAGCTGGCGGCGGCCATCGCCGAAGGCGTGGGGCCGGCTGGCCTGGAACAGGCCTCGCGATGAACCGGGCCCTGGGTATCGTCGTGGCGCTGGCTGTCGGCGTCGTGTTGTCCGGTTGTGCCTCCAATGAGGTACGTCACAGCCATCATGGCGGTTCCGGCTCGACTTCATCATCCACCGCGTTGCCGAACAATACCCATCTGGATCAGAGCGAGCGCTACCGGCTCGAGCACGATCGCGGCCCGGGGCGGCCGGCCGTGGATATCAGCACGCTGCGCGAGCCGGTTCCCAGAGCGTTGCCACGTTCGCGCTACGGCAACAAGTCACCGTATACGGTCAATGGCGAGACCTATCACGTGCTGTCCTCGGCCGAGGGGTACGACGAGACGGGGCTGGCTTCCTGGTACGGCAAGAAGTTCGACGGTTACCTCACTTCGAGCATGGAACGCTATGACATGTACAAGTTCACGGCCGCCAGCAAGGTGTTGCCGTTGCCGACTTTTGCGCGCGTGACCAATCTGGCCAATGGCAAAAGCGTGATCGTGAAGGTGAACGATCGCGGTCCGTTCGTGGACGGACGCATCATCGACCTGTCCTATGCCGCGGCCGTGCGCATCGGCGTGTGGCCGCAAGGAACGGCCAGGGTCGAGGTGCAGGCGATTGATCCGGCCCATCCGGCGGAACTGTCGGCACCGACAGCGGTCGGACACACCAATACCGCGTCGCAGACGGGCCAGGGTGTGTGGCTGCAAGTGGGTTCGTTTGCCAACCAACAAAATGCCCGGCAATTGGCGACGCGCCTGCGTCGTGCAGGCGTCGGCCCGGTGCATGTATCGCATGTGACGGTGCGCGGACGTGGCTTTTCGCGTGTGCGCGTGGGACCGTTGCAAGGTGTCGCCGATGTGCAGCGGGTGCGTGCCGCGATCGAGGCCATGGGCCTGCCGACACCGAAAGTCGCGCTAAACTAGGCGCTTGCTCGATCAACTTGTTCGGTCAGACAGCGGATGTTTGCGTACCGATGACTGCTTTGTTTTCTGGATAGTCCATGATGAAATTCCAACGTCGACAGGCACTTGTGGCCTTTGTTGCCTTTGTGGCCAGCGTTTTCGTGTTTGGCGCCTTTGCCGCCCAACCAGCGCCGCCGCCGCAGATTCCGGTGCCGCAGACGCCGGAAGTGCCCGTGCCACCGCCACCGGAGTTCAAGTCGACCAGTTGGGTGTTGATGGATTACGAGACCGGCCGGGTCCTGGCCAGCAAGAATCCCAACAAGCGCGTCGAGCCGGCCTCGATCACCAAGATCATGACCGACTACGTGGTCTCGGCCGAGGCGGCTGCCGGCAAAGTGCACATGGACGATCAGGTTTTCGTCAGCACGCATGCCTGGGAAAACGGCGGCGCCGGCACCGACGGCTCGACCAGCTTCCTCAAGGTGCACGCCAAGTACCCGCTCAAGAAGCTGCTGGAGGGCTTGATCGTGCAGTCGGGCAACGACGCGGCCATCGCCCTGGCCGAGCATGTGGCCGGCACCGAGCAGGGTTTCGTGGCGCTCATGAATGCCTATGCCAAGCGCCTGGGCATGAAGAACACGCATTACTCCAACGTGTCGGGCTATCCGGTGCCCAACCACTACAGCACGGCGCTGGACACGGCGATCCTGTCGCGCGCGTTGATCCACGACTTTCCGGCCGACTACGCCATTTCGGCGATCAAGAAAGTCACCATCAACGGCATCACCCAGTACAACCGCAATTCGCTGTTGTGGCGCGATCCGAGTGTCGACGGGATCAAGACGGGCCACACCAAGCAGGCCGGTTATTGCCTGGCCGCGTCGGCGATTCGCGACGGACAACGCCTGATCGCCATCGTCATGGGCACGCCCAGCGCCAAGGCGCGCGTCAACGATGCCGAGGCACTGCTCAACTACGGCTATCGTTTCTTCGAAACCCACAAGCTGTACAAGGCCGGCCAGGTATTGGCCAAGCCGCGGGTGTGGAAGGGCGAGAACAACCATCTGCCGTTGGGTCTGGCTTCGAACCTCGCCCTGACCGTCAAGCGCGGCAACTACGACGAGCTCAAGGCCAGCATCGACCTGCCGGCGACGTTGATCGCGCCCTACAAGAAGGGCCAGAAGGTCGGCACCCTGACTGTGTCGCTGGATGGCAAGACCTTGCTGACGCGGCCCGTCGTGGCTTTGGCCGATGCACCCGAAGGCGGATTCTTCTCGCGGCTGTGGGATACCATCTTGCTGTGGTTCTACGGCGATGACAGCAGCACGCAGACCACGGTCAAGCCGGCATCGACCAAGGCGGCCGCGTGACGATTGGCGGCAAGCCGGGCAATGGCCGTGATCCGGGCGAGCGCGGGTTCACGTTTCCCGGCGATTTCGAGATCACGGCCGTGGGTGATGCCGAGGCCGATCTCAAGGCACGCGTGCCGCAGCTGCTGGCCGGCGAAGGTTTTGACGTGTTGGAGGAGGTCGTGCGTCACCGCCATTCACGTGAAGGCAATTACATCTCCGTTACCGTACGCTTTCATTGCCCTTCCAGGGAACGGTATCAGGCCGCGCATGCGGCCCTGCGCGCCGATCCCGCCATCCGGCAAACCTTGTAAACATTTCTTGCCCGTCCCCATCATGCCCGTTGTTGCTCCTTCGTCCGAATCGGTACATCCATGTCCCGCGTATTGAATGTGCGGCGTCTTGGCCGTCAGCCTTATGCTGCCACCTGGCACGCCATGCAGGCGTTCACCGATGCCCGCGATGCCGGCACCGATGACGAGTTGTGGGTCCTGGAGCATGACCCGGTGTTCACCCTCGGTCAGGCCGGCAAGCCGGAGCACGTGCTGGCGCCCGGCGACATCCCGGTGATCCGGGTCGAGCGTGGCGGTCAGGTCACGTATCACGGGCCGGGCCAGATCGTGGCCTATCCGTTGATCAACCTGCGACGCCTTGGCGTGGGGGTGCGCGAACTGGTGCGGCGCATCGAGCAAGCCATCATCGACACGCTTGCGCATTGGGACATTGATGCCGCACGGGTCGAGGGCGCGCCGGGCGTGTATGTCGATGGCGCCAAGATCGGCGCGTTGGGTCTGCGCGTGCGGCGTGGTTGCACGTTCCACGGGCTGGCCTTCAATGTGGCCATGGACCTGGAACCGTTCAACCGCATCAACCCGTGCGGCTATGCAGGGCTCAAGGTTACTCAGGTGGTA
>DASSKC010000052.1:0-18018 GCA_035690885.1 Oleiagrimonas sp.
TTGCGCGAGGGTGACATCGACGTGTATGCCGAGTACACCGGCACGCTGACCCACGAGTTGCTGCACGACGTGGCGCCGCGTGCCGGCATCAAGGTGCTGCGCGAGCGCCTGGCGCGTTACGGCATCGGCATCACCGGGGCGCTGGGTTTCAACAACACCTACGCGTTGGGCATGCTGGCGGACAAGGCGCAGCGGCTGCACATTCGCACGATCTCGGATCTGGTCGCGCATCCCGACCTGACGCTCGCATTCTCCAACGAGTTCATGCAGCGCGGGGACGGCTGGCCGGGGCTGAAGCGGACCTATCATCTGCCCATGCATGCACGCGGCATGGATCATGCGCTGGCTTACCGCGCGCTGGCATCCGGCGCCATCGACGTCACCGACCTGTACAGCACCGACGCCGAGATCGACTACTACCATCTGCGCGTGCTCAAGGACGACAAGCAATATTTTCCGCGTTACGACGCGGTGTATCTGTACCGGCTGGACCTGGCCGAACGCGCACCGCAGTTCGTGGCGTCATTGAATGCGCTCGCAGGCACGATTTCGGCCCCCGAGATGCGCGCGATGAACAAGGCGGTCAAGATCGACGGCCACAGCGAAACCGCCGTCGCCGCCGCGTTTCTCGGTGTCGACGCGGAACGTGTCGGCGGCCGTTTCTGGGCCAAGTTGTGGCGCTACACGTTGCAGCATCTGGTGCTGGTCGGCATCTCGCTGTCGCTGGCCTTGCTGCTGGCCGTGCCGCTGGGCGTACTTGCCGCGCGCCTGCAAAAACTCGGGCAACTGGTGCTGGGCCTGACCGGCATATTGCAGACCGTGCCGTCACTGGCGATGTTCGTGTTCATGATCCCGCTGTTCGGCATCGGTGCGGAGCCGGCGATTGCCGCGCTGTTCCTGTACAGCTTGTTGCCGATCGTGCGCAACACGCATGCCGGGTTGACCGGGATCGAGCCATCGCTGCTCGAATCGGCAGCGGCGCTCGGATTGTCGCGGCGCACGCGCTTGTGGCGCGTGGAGTTGCCGTTGGCGCTGCGCTCGATCCTGGCCGGCGTCAAGATCGCCGCGGTCATCAATGTCGGCACCGCGACCCTGGGCGCGTTGATCGGTGCCGGTGGCTACGGTCAGCCGATCCTGACCGGCATTCGCCTGGACGACATCGGCTTGATCCTGGAAGGCGCGATACCGGCGGCCATCCTCGCGCTGTTGGTGCAGGGCGTGTTCGAGCTCATCGAGCGCCTGCTGACACCGCGCGGTCTGCGCATGCGTGCCAAGTCATAAGGCGCGTATACACCTGTGCGGCCCAGACCCCTAGAATAGGCCGGATGAACACCAAGCACAGCGATGTATTGATACTAGGCGGCGGGGTCATTGGCTTGTCCTGCGCGCTGTACCTCCTGAAGTCCGGCGCCAGCGTGCGCGTGCTGGAAAAGGACAAGGTTGGTGCCGGCAGCTCGCATGGCAATTGCGGCACGCTGACCCCCAGCCATGCCGAGCCGTTGTGCGCGCCGGGCATGGTCGGCAATGCCTTGCGCTGGATGTTCCAGCGCGATGCGCCGTTGTACATCAAGCGCAGTCCCAACCCCCAGCGCATGCGCTGGTTGCTGGGGTTCGCGCGGCGCTGCAACTGGAACGATTTCGGCCACGCCACCGAGGCCCGTGCCGCCATCCTGAGCCGTTCGCGCGGCTTGATCGAGGAGCTGGTCAACAGCGAAGATCTCGATTGCGAGTTCAAATCCGATGGCATGCTGTACGTCTATCGCGAGCAAGCCGGCATGGACAAGGCGCAGTCGCACATCGAGTGGCTGAACAAGGTCGGCATCGAAGCCCAAAGCAAGACCGCCGACGAGCTGCTGGCCATGGAACCGGCGCTCAAGGACGACGTGCTGGGGGCCGTTTATCATCCCGGCGACGGCAGCTTTCGCCCCGATCAGTATGTGGCCGAACTGGCGCGGCGGGTGCGCGAGTTGGGCGGCATCATCGAAGAAGGCACGCGTGCCGAACGGTTCGCGACCGCGCAGGGCGGCATTCGTGCCGTGCACACGCCGCGTGGGCGCTTCAGCGCTGATCGTGTGGTGCTGGCGCTGGGTGCGTGGTCGCCGCGCCTTGGCGGCAAGCTTGGCCTGCATCTGCCGATGGAGCCGTGCAAGGGTTACTCGATCACCTATTCGCGGCCGGAGAATTGTCCGCGCACGCAGATGGTGCTGGAGGATGTGTCGGTATGCGTGACCACGTGGAGCTCCGGATATCGCCTCGGCAGCACGATGGAGTTTTCCGGTTACGACACGCGCTTGAACGAGACCCGCCTGGGTGCGCTGGAGCGTGGCGCGGCGTTGTATCTGCGCGATCCGGTCGGTCCGGTGGTGCAGGAAAAATGGTGTGGCTGGCGTCCGATGTGCGTGGATGAGATCCCCATCATCGGCTCGAGCACGCGCTGGTCCAACCTGTTGCTGGCCACCGGCCACGGCATGATGGGCATGAGCATGTCGGCCGCCACCGGCGAGCTGATCGCATCGCTGTGCGTCGGTCCGGCGCCGGTGCTTGACCCCACGCCGTACTCGCCGGCCCGCTTTCGCCTGTAGGTCTGGTTGGCTTCACCAACCTGACATCCGTAGTGTTCCGCGATCCGTCGGATTGATGAAGCCAATCCGACCTACGCGACTTTCGGCACTGTGCGGAGAGTCATGCGTGCGTCTAGGGTAAAATCCGACATCCGCGGATTTCCGCTTGAGGTTCCACATCATGCGTCTGCTGCTTGCTCTGCTGCTGCCCTGGTTGCAGTTTTTCACCATTGGCCGTCCGTTTGCCGGCATCATCTGCCTGATCCTGCAGATCACCGTGATCGGCTGGATTCCTGCGGCCATCTGGTCGGTGTACGCGCTCAGCCAGTACAACACCGATCGCAAGATCAATCGCGCATTCGGTTCGCGATAAGGCATTGTTGGTCGACAGGCGTTATGGTCGAGGCTTGTGCACGCTGGAGCCGCGACCATGCCATCGACCCATGACCTGATTGTCCTCGGCGCCGGATCCGGCGGTCTGGCCACCGCGTTTCGTGCCGCGCGCCACGGTGCGCGCGTGGCCCTGCTCGAACCGGGCGAGCTGGGCGGGACCTGCGTCAATGTGGGCTGTGTGCCCAAGAAGGCGATGTGGTTTGCCGCGCAGATGGCCGACGCGCAACAGCTCGCCAGAAGCTACGGGTTCGACGTTGAGCCGGGGCCACTCGATTGGCCTGCGTTCGTGGCGCGTCGGCAAGGCTACATCGACGGCATTCACGCCAGCTATCGCAAGCGTCTGGACGAGGCGGGCATCGAGGTGGTGCCGGCGCATGGACGGTTCGAGAACGAGCAGGCGGTGGTGGTCGACGGGCGGCGCCTGCAGGCCCCGCACATCGTCATTGCCACCGGTGCCCACTCGCGGCAGCTGGATGTGCCGGGCTTCGAGCTGGGTATCGACTCGGACGGGTTCTTCGATTTGCAGGCCTGTCCGCGGCGCGTGGCCGTGATTGGTGGCGGCTATATCGCCACGGAGCTGGCCGGTGTGCTGCATGCATTGGGTGCCGAAGTCGACGTGCTGGCGCGCAGCCATTTGCTGCGCGGCTTCGATGCCGAGTTGACCGAAGCGTTGGCGCAGTCGATGCGCGAACAGGGTATCGGCGTCCACGGCCATTGCCAGGCGCGAGGCCTGCGTCGCGATGAGCAGGGCTTGCGCGTCGATTGCGGTGCGGCTGCCGACGTGGCGAACAAAACATACGACAGCGTGCTGTGGGCCGTGGGCCGCGTGCCCAACAGCAGTGACCTGGGCCTGGACGAGGTCGGCGTGGCGCGTGACGCGGACGGCCACGTGCAAGTCGACGCCATGCAGGACACGACCGTTCCGGGCATTCACGCCATCGGCGATGTCACCGCGCGACCGGCCTTGACGCCGGTCGCCATCGCCGCCGGTCGTCAGCTGGCCGAGCGCTTGTTCGGCGGGCGCGATGATGCGCATCTCGATTACGACAATATCCCCAGCGTGGTGTTTTCGCACCCGCCATTGGCCAGTGTCGGCCTCGATGAAGACAGCGCGCGCGAACGTCACGGCGACGACGTGCGCTGTTACCACAGTCGTTTCCGACCCATGCAACTGGCGCTTGCCGATATCCAGCGCAAGGCCCTGATGAAGCTGGTGTGCGTGGGTGACGAAGAGCGCGTCGTGGGCGTGCACATGCTCGGCCCCGGCGTCGATGAGATGGTGCAGGGTTTCGCGGTGGCGGTGAAAATGGGTGCGCGCAAGGCCGACTTTGATGCGACCGTGGCGGTGCACCCGACGGCCGCCGAAGAGCTGGTGTTGATGGGTTGACGCTACACTGGACTGATGGACATTTTCACGCTCGAACGCGGCACCGCGCCGCTGCTGGTCAGCCTGCCGCATGATGCCAGCGCCATCCCCGACGATATCGCCGCACGCATGCATCCGCGTGCGCGCACGGCGCCGGATACCGACTGGCATGTGGGTTTGCTGTACGCGTTCGCGCGCGAGCTTGGCGCCAGCGTGATTCGTCCGCACTGGTCGCGTTACGTGGTCGACCTCAATCGTCCGCCGGATGGTCATGCGTTGTATCCCGGCCAACGCGGCACCGGGCTGGTGCCGGAGGTGATGTTCGATGATCACCCGATTTATCTTGACGGGCAGGAACCGGACACGGACGAAGTGGCCGCCCGGGTCGACACGTTCTGGCGCCCCTACCACCGCGCGCTGGAAGACGAACTCGCACGCCTGCATGCCGAACACGAACGCGTGGTGCTGTGGGAAGGGCACTCCATTCGCGCCCAGGTGCCGATGCTGTTCGAGGGGCGTCTGCCCGACTTCAATCTCGGTACCGCCGACGGTGCCAGTTGTCGGCCCGTGTTGCGCCAGGCACTGGATGACGTGTTGGAGGCCCAGAGTGCCTACAGCCACGTGCTGGATGGACGCTTCAAGGGGGGCTACATCACCCGGCATTACGGCGATCCGGACGCCGGCATCGATGCCGTGCAACTGGAGCTGGCGCAGGTCAATTACATGGACGAAGACACGTTCGACTATCTGCCCGAGCGTGCCGAACCGGTGCAGGCCGTCATTCGCAAGCTGCTGGAAACCTGCCTGGCACAAACCCCGTGATGGGCTCACGCGTAGGTCGGGTTGGCTTCATCAACCCGACATGGCGCCGAGCGATACGAATGTCGGGTTACGCCTGCGGCTCAACCCGACCTACGGGCTTGGCAGGGCCGCGATGCATTTGAGCTCGATATGGATCGGCGTCGGCAGGGCGGTGATGCCGAGGGTGGTGCGGCAGGCGTCGATGCCCTTGAAGTATTCGGCGTAGATCTTGTTGTAACCGGCAAAGTCTTCGGTGATATCGGTCAGGAACACGGTGACATCGACCAGGTCTTCCCAGCGTGCGCCGCTGGCTTCAAGCACGGCGCGCACGTTGGCAAAGACCTGCCGCGTCTGTGCCTCGATGTCGTGCGCCACCAGCTTGCCGTCATCGTCGTAGACGTTGCCTGGCACCTCGTTGCTGCCCGGCACGCGCGAGCCGACGCCGGACAGAAACAGCAGGTTGCCGACGCGTCGAGCGTGCGGATAGGCGCCCACCGGAACGGGCGCCGTATCGGTACGGATGGTGTCGCTCACGCGCGCGCCTTCCAGCGTTCTTCCAGCGCGACCAGCGCCTTGTCGTAGGCCGGCGTCAGCGCGTCGAGGCTGTCCACGTCCATGCCCAGATCGTGGATATGGCCATCGGCCAGGCCGTACATCCAGGTGTGCACCGTGAGCTTCTGGCCGCGCTGCCAGGCTTCGCGCACCACCGAGGTATGGCACAGGTTCACGGCCTGCTCGATGGCGTTCAATTCGCACAGGCGCGTGTGGCGCTCGGTGTCGTCGTCGGCGTCGTCGAGCTTGTCGGCGTGGCGGTGTGCCACCTCGGCCACGTGCGCCAGCCAGTTGTCGATCAGACCCAGCTTGTCGCCCTTCATGGCCGCTGCGCAACCGCCGCAGCCGTAGTGGCCGACCATCAGCGCGTGGCCGACCTTGAGCGCCTCGACCGCGTACTGGATCACGCTCAGCGCGTTGAGGTCGCTCTGCACGATGACGTTGGAGATGTTGCGGTGCACGAACACTTCGCCCGGTTCGACTTCCAGCGCCTGGTTGGGCGACACGCGCGAGTCGGCGCAGCTGATCCACAGGTAGTCCGGCTGCTGGCCCTTGGCCAGCTGGTCGAACAGGCCGGGGTGTTCCTGGTTGGTCTGTTCGGCCCAGTGGAGGTTCTTGTCGAGGAGTTCGCGCGGCGTATTGGGCATGGGTGTGTCCGGTAGTGGAAGGTGGATGTGGAGCGGCGCTCAGGATAAAACTCCGGCGTCAAAAACCGAAGGGAGGCGTGTTCATGACCACGCCACGCAGACGTTCTTCGGCTCGGTGAAAAAGCGCAGTGCCTCGGTGCCGCCCTCGCGGCCGTGGCCGGAATGCTTCATGCCGCCGAACGGTGTGCGCAGGTCGCGCAGCATCCAGCAATTGACCCAGACGATGCCGAAATCCAGCCGCGCCGCAACCCGGTGCGCGCGCGAGGTGTTGGCGGTCCACAGCGAGGCCGCCAGGCCGTAATCGGTGGCGTTGGCAATGGACACCGCTTCGTCCTCGTCATCAAACGGGATCAGCGTCACCACCGGGCCGAAAATTTCCTCGCGGTTGGTGGCGCAATCTGGCGGCAGGCCTTCGATGACCGTGGGCGCGATGAACCAGCCGTTGCGGCAACGCCGATGTTGGCGCAGGTTGACCGGGTGGCCACCGGTCAGGATCGTGCCGCCTTCGGCGCGGGCGCGCTCGATGCAATGCGCCACCTTGGCGAAGTGCTGTTCGGACACCATGGCGCCCACGTCCGTGTCCGCGTCGTTGGGGTCGCCCACGCGCAGCGCTTCGACGCGCTTGATGTAGCGCTGTTTGAAGTCCTCGTAGATGCCGCGCTCGACCAGCAGACGCGAGCCGCACAGGCAGATCTCGCCCTGGTTGGAAAAGCCCGAGCGCACGATGGTGTCCATGTGGGCATCGGTCAGCTCGGCGTCGGCAAACACGATGGCCGGGTTCTTGCCACCCATCTCCAGCGACACTTTCTTGAAGGCCGGCGCGGCGGCACGCGCGATGGCTGCGCCGGTGCGGGTGGAGCCGGTGAACGAGATCGCCTTGACGTCCGGGTGCTCGACGATGGCCTGGCCAACGTCCGGACCGGTGCCGTGCACGATGTTGAGCACGCCCGGCGGCAGCCCCGCTTCGATGACCAGCTCCGACAACATGAAGGCGGTCACCGGCGTCACTTCCGATGGTTTGGCGACCACCGCGTTGCCGGCCGCCAGTGCCGGTGCGATCTTCCAGGTGAACAGGTACAGCGGCAGGTTCCACGGACTGATGCAGCCGACCACGCCCAGCGGTTGGCGCAGCGTGTAATTGATGGCACCGGTTTCCATGGCGTGCGAGGCGCCGTCCCAGGTGGTGATGGCGGCGGCGAAGTAGCGCAAGTTGGCGACGGCGCGCGGGATGTCCACCTTGCGTGCCAGCGACAGCGGCTTGCCGCTGTCGCGCGATTCGGCGCTGACGAAATCGTCCAGGCGCGCTTCCAGCAGGTCCGACAGGCGCTGGATGCATTGTGCGCGCTCGCCCGCGGGTGTGGCCGCCCAACCCGGTGCGGCGCGTTTGGCTGCGTCGACGGCTGCTACCACGTCGGCTTGCCCGGAGGCCGGACAACGCGCGAACACGGAGCCGGTGGCCGGCTCGGGAATGTCGAGGTAGCGGTCGTCCGCCGGCGGCTGCAGCCGGCCATCGATGAGGTTGGCAAGCGTGATCAGAGGCATGCCGGCAAGCTTAATACACGGCGTTATCGTGTAGGTCGGGTTGGCTTCATCAACCCGACGTCCGGACCGCGCCACGACGTGTCGGGTTGATGGAGCCAACCCGACCTGCACTGCAACGGCTCCGGGTCGAATCAGGACAATGCGCGCGTGCGACCACCGTCGACGGCGATGCTGACGCCATTGACATACGCCGCGGCCGGGGTGCACAAGAAGGCGGCGACGGCGGCGATTTCTTCCACTTCGCCAAAGCGCGCTGCCGGGACGCCGGCCTTCATGGCCTCGGCCACGGCTTGTTCGGAATTGCCTGATGCCTTGGCGCGGGCCGTGATCAGACCGTCCAGTCGCGCGGTTTTGGTGAAGCCCGGCAGCACGTTGTTGACGGTGATGCCGTCGGCGGCGATCTCCGTGGACACGGTCTTGGCCCAGCCGGCCATGGCCGCGCGCGTGGTGTTGGATACGCCCAGACCGGCGATCGGCTCCTTGACCGAGGTCGAGATCACGTTGATCCAGCGCCCCCAGCGCGCTTTGCGCATGCCCGGAAGAACGCATTGCAGCAGTGTCTGGGCGGCAATCAGATGCTGGTTGTAGGCGTCCAGGTACGCTTGCGGCTCGGCCTCGTGGGCGCTGCCGCCGGGCGGGCCGCCGGTGTTGTTGATGACGATGTGTGCCGGGTTGGCGGCGACCAGTCGCGCCACGTCGGCACGCAGCGCGCCGCTGTCGCTCATGTCCACGACGAGGCGACCGTGCTTGCGCTCGCTGCCGCCGGGCAACTCGGCGACCAGCGCATCAAGCTTGTCCGCCGATCGCGCCAGCGCGGTGATTTGCGCACCCAGGGCCGCCAGTTCGATGGCGATGGCGCGACCGATGCCTTGCGAGGCGCCGCACACGAGTGCATGTTTGCCGGACAGGTCGAGTTGCATGATCACTCCTCAATGGGACGGGTTGATGTCGGCGTCGGCTTCACACGCCCACTGCGTATACATGCAGTGCCACGGCGCCAAGCCAGCAGGGCCAGGCGACCCAGGGGCCGATGCGCCACCAGCGGTGCCAGCGGCTCAATTGCTTGTCTTCGAACAGTTCCGGGACGCTGGAGCGCAGTACGCGTTGCAGGCGGGAATACGTCTTGAGTTTCCTGGAGCGCTCGCCGTCGTCGGCAGACACGATGTCCCACTGCTGCGGGTAGCGTTTGCGCAGGATGCGCGCTACGCGAAATTGCGCCACCAGATGCAGCACGAAACCGATCAGGCCGGCAACCAGCAAGGCGAGGTAAAGCGCGCCCAGCATGCTCAGCTTTTTCCGGGCGTGCTGGAGGGCGGGTTGTCCGACCACAGCGCACGCTGCAGGACCGAGATCACGCCGTCGCCACTGTCATCGGGCTTGCCGCAGATGGCGTCTTCGACCGTCTGGCGGTACTGGTCGGTCAGCTTGCCGACGTACAGCTCGCCATTGGGTCCGTGCGTGATCTGGAAATCACCACTGGATGCCATTTGCACCGGGGCTGTGGTCGAGAACGCGGTCGGCGACTGCTCCCAGTAGGTGCTGCTGCCGAGCTGGTTTCCCGAGGTGTACACGACCAGGTAGCGTGCATCCGGGTTCTTGACCGTGATGTGGCCGAACGCGCCGCTGGTGGCGCGGGTCCAGCCCATGTACTCGCAAAGCTGTACATCCTTTACGCGCAACGGCTGATAAGCCGCGTTCAGCAACACCACGCTGGGCGCGAACAGATAGCTGTGGTGCAGCCAGGTTCCGGTCAGCGTCGACTTGAACAGGATGCCGTACGGAAGCTTCATGTCCGGTGGCAGATGAAAGGCCAGAAACCAGCTGCGCGCGCCGTTGAAGTCGGCCACCGGTCGCTTCGGGCCCATCGTGAAGGGCTCGGGTTTGGACGGCAGGGCCTGGCTGAAATCGAACTGCGAAAAGCGGGTGCAACACAGCTCGGCCTCGGTCAGCGCCTTGCGCGCGTGCTCGAGCGAGAGGGTTTCGTCATCGCCGGGCTGTCCGCCGCCCTGCAGTGGCAGGGCCGTGGTGCAGGCGCTCAGCAGCAGCGGGAGAGCGATGAACGGGCCAAGGCGTGAAAGCGCGCGAAACAACATCATGGGTCTGTCGGGGCAGCGGTCGGGGGAGGTGCCGGCAGTGGCAGGGGGGCGCCGGCGTGGCCGGATCACGACGTATTCTAGAACTCCGCGCTGCCGGGCACGCGCGGGTAGGGAATGGCGTCGCGGATGTTGGCCAAGCCGCACACATAGCACAGCAGACGTTCGAAGCCAAGACCGAAGCCGGCGTGCGGCACCGTGCCGTAGCGGCGCAGATCGCGGTACCAGTCGTAGGTGTGCGGGTCCAGGCCGAATTGTCGCATGCGCTTGTCCAGCGGTTCCAGGCGTTCCTCGCGTTGGGCGCCGCCGATGATTTCGCCGATGCCAGGCGCCAGCACGTCCATCGCCGCGACGGTCTTGCCGTCGTCGTTCAGGCGCATGTAGAACGCCTTGATTTCCTCGGGGTAGTTCATTACCACCACCGGGCGGCCGATGTGTTCCTCGGCCAGGTAGCGCTCGTGTTCGGTCTGCAGGTCCACGCCCCATTCGACCGGGTATTCGAACTTCTTGCCGGACTTCTTGAGGATCTCGATGGCGTCGGTGTAGTCGATGCGCTCGAACGGGGCTTTGACGAAGGCTTCCAGGCGCGTAATCGCGGTCGGCTCCACGCGTTTGGCGAAGAAGGCCATGTCGTCGGCGCGTTCGTCCAGCACGGCCTTGAACACGTACTTGAGGAACGCTTCGGCGCAATCGGCGTTGTCGTTCAGGTCGGCGAAGGCGATTTCCGGCTCGCACATCCAGAACTCGGCCAGGTGGCGCGCGGTGTTGGAGTTTTCGGCGCGGAACGTGGGGCCGAAGGTGTAGACGCGGCTCATGGCCAGGCAGTAGGCCTCGACGTTGAGCTGGCCGGACACGGTCAGGAACGCCTCGCGACCGAAGAAATCCTTGCTGAAATCGATCTTGCCGTCGGCGGTGCGCGGCAGGTTGGCCAGATCCAGCGTCGACAGGCGGAACATGTCGCCCGCGCCCTCGGCATCGGAGGTGGTGATGATCGGTGTGTTGATCCAGAAGAAGCCTTCCTCGGTCAAATGCCGGTGGATGGCCGTCATCAGCGTGTGGCGCACGCGCGTGACCGCGCCGATGATGTTGGTGCGCGGGCGCAGGTGCGCCACCTCGCGCAAAAACTCCATCGAGTGCGCCTTGGGCTGGATCGGGTAGGTTTCCGGATCATCCACGAAGCCGGTCGGCTCGATGCGCGTGGCCTGGATTTCGAAGCCCTGACCCTTGCCCTGCGAGGGCACCAGGGTGCCGGTGGCGATGACCGAGGCGCCGGCGGTGAGGTGCTTGACCTCGTCGTCGTAATTGGACAGCTCGGCCGGCGCCACCACCTGGATGGGGTCGAAGCAGGAACCGTCGCTCACATTCACGAACGACATGCCGGCCTTGGAATCACGCCGGGTGCGTACCCAGCCCTGGACTGTCACTTCGCCGCCGGCACCTTGGCCGCCGACGGCCTGCTTGACGCTGACCACCGCCATGGATTGAAACTCCGATCTGTCGCGTCCATATCGACGCGTGAGGGCAAAAGCGTGATGATAGCCGATAGCCGTCTTGCGCTGCTTTTTTGTCCTACATGATTTTGTCGCACATCCGGGGTTTGTCATGACCATCCAGATCACGCCCGCCGCCCATGGCCGCATGCGCGAATTTCTCGACCGCTCGCCGGACGCCGCCGGCGTGCGTTTCGGCGTCAAGCGCACGGGGTGTTCGGGTTTCGCCTACGTGGTCGAGCTGGCCGAGACGGCCGGCAACGACGACACCACGGTCGAGATCGACGGCATTCCGGTCATCGTCGATGCCAAGAGCCTGCCCATGGTCAACGGCACCGTGATCGATTTCGAGCGCGCCGGCCTGAACACCCAGTTCGTGTTCCGCAACCCGAACGCGACGGGGGAGTGTGGCTGCGGGGAAAGCTTCGCGGTCGATTGATCTTGCCGCGGGGTTGCCGCGGGGTCAGGTTCACTTTCTGGCGCAGGTTGCCGGCAAGAACCAAGCGACCGCCACCAGAAAGTGAACCTGACCCCGTCTCACATGCTACAATTCCGCTTCTGTCCGCACGGTTTGTGTGCTGACGGAACCTTGCCTCACCGCGCCATAGGCTCGGGAGGCTGTCCTTTGCGTCATGTCGGCGCAAAGATATCCACGAGGAAACAACATGCGTCATTACGAAATCGTGTTTCTGGTCCATCCGGACCAGAGCGAGCAGGTGCCGGCCATGATCGAGCGCTACAAGGCGACGATCGAGGGCGGCGAAGGCAAGATCCACCGCCTGGAAGACTGGGGTCGCCGTCAGCTGGCCTACCCGATCAACAACATGGCCAAGGCGCACTACGTGATGTTCAACATCGAGTGCAGCCAGGAAGTGCTCGATGAGCTGGAGTCCGCCTTCCGCTTCAACGATGCCGTGTTGCGTCACCTGACCATCAAGCGCCCGGGTGCCGACACCGAGCAGTCGCCGATCCTGAAAGCCAAGGAAAAGGACGACGCCAAGACCTCGACGCGTCGCTCGGACGACTCGGACAGCAAGTCCCGGTCCGATGACCACAAGTCCGATGACAACCACGACGACAACGACTGATCCGGGAGCCTGACATGTCCAAGTTTTTCCGCCGCCGCAAGTACTGCCGTTTCACCGCCGAAGGCGTCAAGGAGATCGATTACAAGGATCTCAACACCCTGCGCCAGTACATCACCGAAACCGGCAAGATCGTGCCCAGCCGCATTACCGGCACCAAGGCGCGCTACCAGCGCCAGCTGTCGACCGCGGTCAAGCGTGCGCGCTTCCTGGCGCTGCTGCCGTACACCGACAATCACAACGTGTGACTCCGTCGCACCATCCCCATGTTCGGACACCCGTCCAGGCTGCGTCGGGCCCCATCGGCGCTAACGAAATGAGAGCATTCCCATGGAACTGATCCTGCTGGAAAAAGTGAAAAACCTCGGCAACCTTGGCGACAAGGTCAATGTGAAGCCGGGCTTCGGCCGCAACTACCTGCTGCCGCAGGGCAAGGCCGCGCCGGCCACGGCCGCCAACCTGGCCGAGTTCGAGGCCCGTCGCGCCGAGTACGAAGCCAAGGCCAACGAGCTGCTGTCCGGCGCCGAGGCGCGCAAGGCCAAGCTTGATGGCGCCGAAGTCGTCATTGCCGCCAACGCCAGCCCCGAAGGCAAGCTGTACGGTTCGGTCGGCCCGCGCGAGATCGTTGACGCGCTGGTCGCCAAGGGCCTGGAAGTCGAGAAGGGTGAAGTGATCCAGGCCGAAGGCCCGATCCACGTCACCGGCGACTACGAAGTCCAGATCGTGTTGCACGCCGACGTGCAGGCGACGGTCAAGGTCAGCGTCACCGGCGAGTGAGCCGTTGATGCAGGCCGACGAAAAAGGCGCCGCGAGGCGCCTTTTTCTTGCGCCTGAACAAGGCTTGCGGCGCGGTTGGAGCTTGCCGCGGGGTCAGGTGCAACAAGGCTCGCGGCGATGTGGCAGCTGCGACGGGGTCAGGTTCACTTTCTGGTGGCCGTTGCCTGCTTCTTGCCAACAACCCGCGCCAGAAAGTGAACCTGACCCCGCGGCAAGCTCCAACCTCGCCGCGAGTCTTGCTGGACGCGACGCGTTATCCACAAATTTCCACACCTTTTCCACAGGCTACCCACAACTTGTTGTATCGGCATCTGCGACGCCGATGCGTATGATGGTGGGTATTGTCCGCGGGGTGATGCATGGCTGCCTTTCCTGAACGTTCCTCTTCTGCGCCGGGCGTGGAGACACTGCGCCTGCCGCCGCATTCGATTGATGCCGAACAGGCGGTCCTGGGCGGTTTGATGCTGGCGCCGGACGCCTTCGACCGCGTCGCCGATCGCCTCAACGAAGGCGATTTCTATCGCAAGGATCACCGCATCATCTGGCGCGCGATCAGCGAGCTGGCCGGCAAGAACATGCCTTGCGACGCCGTCACCCTGGGCGACTGGTTCGAGGCCAATGGCCTGGCCGAGATGATCGGCGGTTCCACCTACGTGATCGAGCTGGCCAATGCCACGCCGAGTGCCGCCAACATTGCCGCCTACGCCGACATCGTGCGCGAAAAGTCGGTGCTGCGGCAGTTGATCGATGCCGGCACCGGCATCACCGAGGACGGCTATCAGCCGGCCGGGCGCAAGGTGCAGGAGGTGCTTGAAGCGGCCGAGCAGCGCGTGTTCCAGATTGCCGAGGCCGGTGCGCGCGGGCGCAAGGACAGCGTGTCGATGCGCGAGGCGGTCAAGGAAGCATTCCGCATCCTGCATCATCGTTACGAGCATCGCGGCGAGCTGACCGGCCTGCCGACCGGGTTTACCGATCTGGACGAAATGACCGCCGGTCTGCAGCCCTCGGATCTGGTGATCCTGGCCGCGCGTCCGTCGATGGGCAAAACCGCGTTGTCGGTCAACATCGCCGAGCATGCGGCGATCCGCAGCAAGAAGGCGGTCGCCATCTTCTCGATGGAAATGTCGTCCTCGCAGCTGGCCTTCCGCCTGATCTCCTCGATCGGTCGCATTCACCAGCAGCACCTGCGCTCCGGCGACCTGGCCGAGGAAGACTGGCCGCGCGTCACCTCCGCGATCACCATGCTGTCCGAGGCCAAGATCTTCATCGACGACACCCCGGCCCTGTCGCCGGTGGAGCTGCGCTCGCGTGCGCGTCGCCTGCATCGTGAACACGGCGGCCTGGGCCTGATCGTGATCGACTACCTGCAGCTGATGGCGGTGCCCGGCAGCAAGGAAAACCGCGCCACCGAAATTTCCGAAATTTCGCGCGGCCTGAAAGCGCTGGCCAAGGAGCTGGACGTGCCGGTGATCGCGCTCTCGCAGCTCAACCGTTCATTGGAGCAGCGCACCGACAAGCGACCAATGATGAGTGATCTGCGCGAATCCGGCGCCATCGAGCAGGATGCCGACGTCATCATGTTCATCTACCGCGACGAGTACTACAACCCTGAATCCCCGGACAAGGGGCTGGCCGAGATCATCATCGGCAAGCAGCGAAACGGTCCGACCGGCGTATGCAAGCTGGCGTTTCTTGGGCAGTTCACGAAGTTCGAGAACTACGCGCCGGAGTCCTACGCCGGGGCCTTCCAGTGATGATGGCGGGGGCTAGGGGCTAGGGGCTAGGGGCTAGGGACGAGGGGCTTGTGAACTGCGGTCCAATGACGGGGTACGGCATGGTTTTTACGGGTACACGAGAACATGCGGATCAGAGCCTTTGCGTTCAGGTAATCAGACGGGCACTGCGGCTGACCAACAACCGTATGCCCGCGTACTCGGGCAACCTGAAGCCGCAAGCCATGGCTCCGTGTTTCTTGAACGGGCACCCAGATGAACCATGCCGCGAGCTGCGTCGCAACCGTAAACCACAAGCCCCTAGCCCCTAGTCCCTAGTCCCTAGTCCCTAGTCCCTAGTCCCTAGTCCCTAGTCCCCAGCCCCTGACATTTGCCCCATGAGCCGCCTCGCCACTGCCACCATCCACCTCGGTGCCCTGCGCCACAACCTCGCGCGTGTGCGCGAACTGGCTGCGCCGGCGCGGGTGCTGGCCGTGGTCAAGGCCGATGCCTATGGCCATGGCCTGGAGCGGGTGGCGCGCGCACTGGCCGATGCCGATGCCTTCGGCGTGGCGGCCATCGCCGACGGCGTGCGGTTGCGTGCCGCGGGATTCGATCAGCGCATCGTGGTGCTGTCGGGCCCCGACAGTGCATCGGATCTGGACGAATTGCGTCGGCTTGATCTGGACGCCGTCATCCATCACGACAGCCAGCTGCAATGGCTGGAATCCGATCGCGGCCGCATGCCGGTCCGGGTGTGGCTGAAAGTGGATTCGGGCATGCATCGGCTGGGCTTTCCGTCCGACCGTGTGGCGGACGTGCACGCGCGTCTCGGCGCCATGCCTGCGGTCGCTGAAGGCATCGTGCTGATGACGCATTTTGCCGCCTCCGACGAGTTCGACAACAATCTGACGGCCGACCAGATCGAGGTATTCAAGCGCGCTACCGACACGCTTGCAGGCCCGCGCAGTTTCAGCAATTCGGCAGGCCTGCTGGCGTGGCCGGATGCGCGCGGTGATTGGGTCAGGGCTGGCGGGCTGCTGTATGGCTTGTCGGTGGTGGAAGGGCGGTCGGCGGCCGACTTCGGTTTCAAGCCGGCAATGACGTTGGCCACGCGCCTGGTGGCCGTCAACCACGTGAACAAGGGCGAGCGCGTGGGTTATGGCGCGACATGGCAAGCGCCGGAGGCCATGCGTCTGGGCATCGCGGCCATCGGCTACGGCGACGGCTATCCACGCAGTGCAGTGTCGGGTACGCCGGTATTGGTCAATGGCCAGCGCGCCGCGATCGCCGGTCGGGTGTCGATGGACCTGGTCACCATCGACTTGCGCAACGCGCCATCGGCCGAGGTCGGCGACCGCGTGGTGCTGTGGGGTCCGGAGCTGCCGGCCGAAACCGTTGCCAGCCACGCTGCCACCATCAGCTACGAGCTGGTTTGCGGCATGACGCGCCGCGTGCTGTTGGTCGAGGACGACACCTGAAGATGGCGGGCGCCGCGTTCGCGATATCATGGAATGCAACGGTGCGCGTTTGCGCGCAGCCGCGGGGTGAGTGCCGTCCGCATGAAGCGGACGATGTTGCCAATGCCGAGTGCGCTTGCGCAGGCCGGCGCCGTGATCAGGAGTGAATCGATGGCCAAGGCCAAAACCGCCTACGTGTGCGCCGATTGCGGCGCCGAATACACCAAATGGCAGGGCTCGTGTGCCGCTTGCGGGGCATGGAACACGCTGAGCGAGTTCGTGGTCGAGCCGGCCACCAAGGCGGGCGCCAAGGCGCCGGGCGGAGCACGCAACTCCGGTTATGCCGGGCGCACCAGGGAAGCGCCCAAGGTGACGGCGCTGGCCGGTGTGGCGGCCGAAAGCGAGACCCGCACACTGACCGGCATGGGCGAGCTGGATCGGGTGCTTGGCGGCGGCCTGGTCGAGGGTTCGGTGGTGCTGATCGGCGGTGATCCGGGCATCGGCAAGTCGACCCTGCTGTTGCAGATGCTGGGACAGATCGGCCAGCAGTTGCCGGGCGTGTATGTGACCGGCGAGGAATCGCTGGCCCAGGTCGCCGCACGCGGGCAGCGTCTGGATCTGGATTTGACGCCGCTTCGGGCGCTGGCCGAGACCTGTGTCGAGCGTATCCTGGAGCAGGCGCAGGTCGAGAAACCACGCGTGTTGATCATCGATTCGATCCAGACCATCTGGACCGAACTTTTGACCGCCGCGCCGGGCGCGGTGTCGCAGGTACGCGAGTCGGCGGCCAAGTTGACGCGTTTTGCCAAGGAGACCGGGACCTCGGTGCTGCTGGTCGGGCACGTGACCAAGACCGGCGGCATCGCCGGGCCGCGCGTGCTCGAGCACATGGTCGATGCGGTGCTGTATTTCGAGGGCGAGTCGGGCAGTCGCTTCCGCGTGCTGCGTGCGATCAAGAATCGCTTCGGTGCGGTCAACGAACTGGGCGTGTTCGCGATGTCCGACAAGGGCCTGCGCGAAGTGCCCAACCCGTCGGCGATTTTCTTGTCCGGTCAAGCCGAGCCGACAGCCGGCAGCGCCATCATGGTGACCCGCGAAGGCACGCGGCCGCTGCTGGTGGAAGTGCAGGCGCTGGTCGATCAGAGTTCGCTGGGCAATCCGCGCCGCGTGGCGCTGGGCCTGGAGCAGAACCGCCTGGCCATGCTGCTGGCGGTGTTGCATCGTCACGGCGGCGTGGCGGCGTATGACCAGGATGTGTTCGTCAACGTGGTCGGCGGTATTCGCGTGCAGGAGACGGCGGCCGATTTGCCGGTGTTGCTGGCGGTGCGCTCGTCCTTGCGCGATCGCCCGCTGCAGGACAAGACGATTGCCTTTGGCGAGGTCGGATTGTCGGGCGAAATCCGCCCGGTACCCAACGGCGAGGAGCGCCTCAAGGAAGCGGCCCATCATGGCTTTCGCCACGCCATCGTGCCCAAGGCCAACGCGCCCAAAAGTGGACGCGTAGGCGAGCTTCGGGTCATCGGCGTCGAGCGCCGGTCG
>DASSKC010000053.1:0-7093 GCA_035690885.1 Oleiagrimonas sp.
CGAGGCGGTGGATGCGTACGCGCGTCGCGCCGCCCATTTCGGTCAGTCGATGGCGGCCATGGGCGAGGTCGAGGCCGCGTTGCGGCGGCAATGGTCGTCGCCGCTGGTCGAAACATGGGGCCTGCTTGACGGCGAGGTCGAGGCCCGGTTGCGGCGTGCCGAGACCTGGCTGGACGCGCATCCGGACGATGCCGCCCTGCTCACCACGCTGGGCCGTCTGAGCGCACATCTGAAAGTGTGGGGCAAGGCGCGCGAGTATCTTGGCCGCGCGCTGGCCGCGCAGCCGCGTGCCGCGACGTGGGAGGCGCTGGGCGAGGTATACGCCGGCCAGGACAACCTGTTGTTGTCGCAGCGCTGCTATCGCAATGCCTTGCGCATGGGTCGAGGTGATCCGGTCGAACCGTTGCCGGAGCATGCACTGGGCGCGGTGGAGGCGTCCGTGACCGATCGTCGCGACGCACATGGCAACCCGCACCTGCCGTAGGAGCGGCGGAAGCCGCGATCGGGTGTGCCCAAACGGTCGTTGCCTTGCGGCATGACCGAATCGCGGCTTCCGCCGCTCCTACAGTGCTTCGAGGTTGGCGTAGGCGAGCACCAGCCACTTGCTGCCGGTGTTGTCGAAGTTGACCTGGATGCGCGTGTGCGCGCCGCTGCCTTCGGCACTGACCACGACGCCATCGCCGAACGAGGGATGACGCACATGCTGGCCCAGCTCCAGACCGGTCGGTGATTCTTCGAGGCTGGCGTGCCGCGCGCCGGTCCAGGCGGGACGTTTGACCTTGATGTGCGGGCGTACTTCGTTGATCACCTCGGCCGGCATCTCGCCAAGAAATCGTGATGGGCGGCAGTACAAGTCGCTGCCATGCAGGCGGCGTTGTTCGGCGTAGCACAACGTGAGCTTTTCGCGCGCGCGGGTGATGCCGACGTATGCCAGGCGACGTTCTTCTTCGAGCCGGCCGTCCTCTTCGACCGCGCGTTGGCTGGGGAACAGGCCGTCTTCCATGCCGACCAGGAACACCAGCGGAAACTCCAGTCCCTTGGCCGAATGCAACGTCATCAACTGCACGCAGTCGTCGCCGGCCTCGCCCTGACCTTCGCCGGCCTCCAGCGCGGCGTGGGACAGGAACGCGGCCAGTTCGGACAAGCCCGCCTCGTCATCCTCCGGCGTCGGCTCGAAGCGACGCGCCACGTTGACCAGCTCGTCCAGGTTTTCCACGCGTGCCTCGCCGTTGCCGCGGCTGTCGCGCTCGTAATGCGGGCGCAGACCGCTGCGGGTGATGGCGTGTTCGATGCGTTCGGCCAGCGTGATCGCTTCGGCGTCGTCGTCCGTGTTGTCGGGAGCCAGGCGGGCCATCGATTCGATCAGTGCCACGAAACCCTTGATTGCACCCTTGGCGCGCGCAGCCAGATCGTTGGCGGTCAAACTTGCCAGCGAGGCATCCCACATCGACGTGCCGTCGGCCCGTGCACGCCGGCGCAGGTGGTCGAGGGTGCGCGCGCCGATGCCGCGTGGTGGCGTGTTGACGGCGCGCTCGAATGCGGCGTCGTCGTGGCGATTGTTGCTAAGGCGCAAGTAGGCCAGCGCGTCGCGGATCTCGGCGCGCTCGAAGAAGCGATGGCCGCCGTAGATGCGGTAGGCCATGTCGCGGACGATCAGTTGCTCCTCGAAGTTGCGCGATTGTGCGTTGGAGCGGTACAGAATGGCGCAGTCGCGCGCGCTGCCGCCGGTTTCGATGTGCGCGGCGATGCAGTCGACCACGTAGCGCGCTTCGTCCTGCTCGTTGTAGGCGGCATACAGCGCGACCGGTTCACCGTCGCCGCCGTCGGTCCACAGATTCTTGCCCAGCCGACCGCCATTGCGCTTGATCACGGCGTTGGCGGCTTTGAGGATGGTGGCGGTGGAGCGGTAGTTCTGCTCCAGCCGGATGGTCTTGGCGCCCGGAAAATTGCGCAGGAAGTGCTGCATGTTTTCCACCCGCGCACCACGCCAGCCGTAGATCGACTGGTCATCGTCACCGACCGCGAACACCTGGCCGGTGTTGCCGGCCAACACCCGAATCCACGCATATTGCAGGCTGTTGGTGTCCTGGAACTCGTCGATCAGCAGATGCTTCCAGCGCTCCTGGTAATGCGCCAGCACGGCGGGATTGCCCAGCCACAGCTCGTGCGCACGCAGCAGCAGTTCGGCAAAGTCGACCAGGCCGGCGCGACGGCAGGCGTCTTCGTAGGCCTGATAGATCTCCACATGCGCGCGCGTGACCGGATGGTTCTGGTGCTCGATGGACTCCGGGCGCTTGCCTTCGTCCTTCCAGCCGTTGATGACCCAGGTCACCTTGCGGTGCGGGAAGCGCGCCTCGTCCAGTCCCATGCCGGCGATCACGCGCTTGACCAGGCGCTGCTGGTCGTCGGCGTCGATGATCTGGAAGGTTTCCGGCAGGCCGGCCTCGCGCCAATGCTGGCGCAGCAGGCGGTGGGCGATGCCGTGGAAGGTGCCGACGGTCAGCCCGCGCATCCCGCCCGGCATCAGCGTGCCCAAGCGCGCGCGCATTTCGCCGGCGGCCTTGTTGGTGAAGGTGACGGCGAGAATGCCCCATGGCGGTACCCGTTCCACCTCGGCCAGCCAAGCGATGCGGTGGGTCAATACGCGGGTCTTGCCGGAGCCGGCGCCGGCCAGGATCAGGTAATGACCGGGCGGCGCGCTGACGGCTTCGCGTTGGGCGGCGTTGAGCGAATCGAGCAGGTGCGAGACATCCATCGCGCCATTGTACCGGCGTGGTCGAGAGGTCTCAGCGTCCGCGTTTGCTGGCCAGGCCACCAATCAGCAGAATGCCACCCACGACCACGCCGGCAATGCCGGTCCAGGTGGGCACGGCCTTGTCTTGCGTGGTCTGCAATTCCAGCGGACCGAGCTTGGCCGCCGTGTCGGTGCTGGTGTACGTGGGATGGCCGGCCAGGACCCAGATACCGGCGACCAGAAGGATGATGCCAACAATCATGGACAGCAGGCGCATCGCGATCTCCACAGCAAAATGATCCACGATCATAGCAAGCCTGCTTGCCTGGCTGACGCGTGCGGCAGATAAAAGTTGCCCCGGGAGCCAGGGGGGAGCTCCCGGGGCAGGGACAGGACCTTGGGGAGAGATCCGTATCCGATGGTCACTCAGGGAGGTGAGTGAGCCGAGCGCCGTTGCGTGCGCTCGATAGATTAGATGCGGATCGGCCGGGAAAGTTGCAAGGTGCGGGTGAAAAAAGTTTACGCGGTATTCAGCCAGGGAACCGGGTTCACTTATGGGGAGCAGTCGCTCGCAAATATGCCACACCGTCGGCCCCATAAGTGAACCCGGTTCCCCCGCAAGTCACAACCCCGCGGCAAGCCTTGTCGAACCCGACTCCCCGCAAGTCACAACCCCGCGGCAAGCCTTGTCGAACCCGGCCCCCCGCAAGTCACAACTTTGCGGCAAGCCTTGTTGGTGCGGGGCAGTCGCTAATGCGCCTGGTCCCAGTTGTCGCCGACGCCGGCCTCCACCAACAGCGGCACATCCAGTTTCGCCGCGCCCTGCATGCGCTCGACCACGCCCTCACGGACGGCATCGACGGCATCGGCACGCACCTCGAACACCAGTTCATCGTGCACCTGCATCAACATGTGGGCGTCGTCGCGCCCGCGCAACCAGTCATCGACGGCCAGCATGGCGCGCTTGATGATGTCGGCGGCGGTGCCCTGCATGGGCGCGTTGATGGCCGCGCGTTCGGCCCCGGCGCGGCGTGCCTGGTTGCGCGATTGGAGGTCCGGCAGGACCAGCCGGCGACCGAACAGGGTTTCGACGTAGCCGGTTTCATGCGCCTTCTCGCGCGTGGCTTCCATGAACTGGTGCACACCGGGGTAGCGCGCAAAGTAGCGCGCGATGTAGTCGGCGGCCTCGTCGCGACCGATGCCGAGGTTGCGCGCCAGGCCGAACGCGCTCATGCCGTACATCAGGCCGAAGTTGATGGCCTTGGCGGCGCGGCGCTGGTTTTTGCTGACATCATCCGGCTTCTCGCCGAAGACCTCGGCGGCGGTGGCGCGATGGATGTCGGCTCCTTCATGAAACGCGCGCTTCAGGCCTTCGTCGCCGGACAGGTGCGCCATGATGCGCAGCTCGATCTGCGAGTAGTCCGCGGCCAGGATCTTGTTGCCCTCGGGCGCGACGAAGGCCTGGCGGATGCGCCGACCCTCGGTGGTGCGCACCGGGATGTTCTGCAGGTTGGGGTCGGTCGAGGACAGGCGCCCGGTGGCGACCGCGGCCTGGTGGTAGCTGGTGTGCACGCGACCGGTGCGCGGGTTGACGATGTCGGCCAGTTTCTCGGTATAGGTCGAGCGCAGCTTGGACAGGCTGCGGTGATCGAGGATCAGACGCGGCAGCGGGTGTGCATCGGCAATGGCGTCCAGCGCTTCTTCGTTGGTCGACGGCGCGCCCTTGGGCGTCTTGACCTTGGCCGGCAGGCCCAGCTCGTCGAACAGGATCGCTTGCAGTTGCTTGGGCGAGCCGAGGTTGAATGCCTTGCCGGCGCTCTCATGCGCCGCTTGTTCCAGCTCCTGCATGCGTTCGGCCAGTTCTCGGCTTTGCTCGCGCAGCGCGTCCACGTCGACCAGCACGCCGCGTTGTTCCATGCTCGCCAGTACCGGCACCAGCGGCATCTCGATGTCGGTGTAGACATCACGTCGCCTGCCGGCCTTCTCCAGTTGCGGCCACAGCGCGTGATGCAGGCGCAGGGTGATGTCGGCATCTTCAGCGGCGTAGCGGCAGGCGGTGTCCAGATCGACCTGCGAGAACGGAATCTGTTTGGCGCCCTTGCCGGCCACGTCGGTGTACTTGATGGTTTCCACACCGAGATGCTTGCGTGCCAGCGTATCCATGTCGTGGCGGTTGGCGGTGGCGTCGAGCACGTAGGATTCGAGCATCGAATCATGCTGCACGCCGTCGACGCAGATGTCGTAGTGGGCGAGCACATTCATGTCGTACTTGGCGTGCTGGGCCAGCTTGGGCTGGTGCGGATCTTCCAGTATCGGTTTGAGCGCGGCCAGCACGGCGTCACGGTCAAGCTGCTCCGGGACGCCGGCATAGTCGTGCGCGAGCGGGATGTAGCAGGCCTTGCCCGCCTCGACCGCAAGCGAAACACCGACGATGTCGGCGCGCATCGGGTCCAGTGCCGTGGTTTCGGTGTCGAAGGAGACGAGGCTGGCGGTTTTGATGCGCTTGAGCCAGGCGTCCAGTTGTGCGGTTGTCGTCACGAGCTCGTAATCGGGACTCGGGACTCGGGACTCGGGACTCGGAGTGGCCTCTTGCGGCGCTTTTGCAAGGTCGGAGTCGGAGGCGGCTGGTTGTTCTTGCTTCTCCCCGTCTTTCCCGGGTCCCGAGTCCCGAGTCCCGAGTCCCGCCCCATCCAGATCATTCAACGCCCCCTTGAACTCGTACCGCGCATACAGCTCGCGCAGCGCGTCGGTGTCCGGCTCGGCGAAAGCCAGTTGCTGCGGCGTCTGCTCCAGTGCCACGTCGGTCTTGATCGTCACCAGATCGCGCGACAACGGCAATTGTCCGAGCGCATCGCGCAGGTAGCCGCCGATCTTGCCACCAAAGGCGTCGGCATCTTGCATGATCGCGTCCAGCGAACCGTACTTGGCCAGCCACTTGGCGGCGGTCTTGGGTCCGCACTTTTCCACACCCGGCACGTTGTCGACCTTGTCGCCGACCAGCGCCAGATAGTCGATGATCTGCTCCGGTGGCACGCCGAATTTTTCCATCACGCCGTCGTGGTCCAGGGTGGTGTGGGTCATGGTGTTGACCAGCGTGATGTGCGGGTCGACCAGTTGCGCGAAATCCTTGTCACCGGTGGAAATGCTCACGTCCATGCCGGCGGCGGCTCCCTGCGTGGCCAGCGTGCCGATCACGTCGTCGGCCTCCACGCCCTTGATGCGCAGGATCGGATAGCCGAGCGCCTCGACCAGCGCCAGCATCGGTTCGATTTGCGCGCGCAGGTCATCCGGCAACGGCGGGCGGTTGGCCTTGTAGTCGGCGTACATGTCATGCCGGAATGTCGGCCCGGAGGCATCAACGACAAACGCCACATGGTCGGGTCCGGCCTTGCGGATGGCGCGCAGCATGTTGACCACGCCGTACAATGCGCCGGTCGGTTCGCCTTGCGCATTGGTCAGCGGCGGCAGCGCATGGTAGGCGCGAAACAGGTACGAGGAGCCGTCGATCAGGGTCAGGTCGGGCATGGCGGTCGGCACGATGTTCAGGGACTCCAAGGATAAGGCCTGTCGGTCTGCGTTACTCTTGGTACCCGATGATTGACGTGCGGAGGCCGTCATGAAAATTTCAGCTTGTGTCTTGTGCGTGCTTGGTGCCGTCGTGTTGTTGCCGGCTCAGGCCATGGCCCAGTCGGCACCGGCGGCGGCGCTGACCGCCTTGCCCCCTCCGTCGATCAATGCGCCGGGCATCGAGCCCGTGGCGCCGGCCAGCGTGATGTCCCCCGAAAGCGCCCCGGCGGCACCGGCCCAGGCCAGTACCGCCATTCCGATTCCGCCCTTGCCGACCCTGTACGAGGGCGCGCCAAGCGACCTCCGCGGAGATGCGCCGCCGACCGTGAAAGTGGTCGAGCACGACGGCAAGCGCATCACGCAGTATTACAAGGGCGGCCAGCTGTACATGGTGCAGGTGCACCCCAAGTACGGCGTGACCTACACCTACATGGTCGACAAGGCGCATCACCTGACAGGCATTCCCGGCGCGCCGCCGCTCAACCCGGTGATGTACACCATCCTGACCTGGGGCGACCCTGACGACTAGCAGGCTGTTGAGAAACTCCCGCAACACCCGCTTGTCATAGATTGCATCAATCGCTCACCGGAACCGGAATGCGCAGTCCAGACGTCCAGCAACTCGGCATGTTTTCCTACGTTTCAGTGGAAGATCGCGTGCCCCGTGACCACCCTATCCGAAAGCTGCGGGTGTTGGTCGATACGATCCTGAAAGATCTGGATGACCTGTTGGCGTCACGCTACGCCGAAGGTGGTCGCGCATCGATTGCGCCCGAACGCATCCTGCGGGCC
>DASSKC010000054.1:0-7822 GCA_035690885.1 Oleiagrimonas sp.
GGCGACCGGGATCTGCAGGTTGTGGCCGGGGCGGCCTTCATGACAGGTCAGCACCTGGATCGAGTACTTGGGCCGGGTCTTGGGCTTGTACAGGTTCACGCTCATGTACGGCACGTTGGCGTAGGCCGGGTAGGTGTTGGGTGCCAGCGAGGCCGGAATCACCTCCACGCCCCACGGCTGGCGCGGCAGCAGCCACACGCCGAGTACTTCGGTCAGGTGCGGGTCGATGCGCTTGGCCGCGGCGCGGTAGCTCTTGAGCAGCTCTTTCGGGTCGCTGTAGTAGAACTTCGGATCGGTGCGCAGGTGATGCACGAACGCCTTGTAGCTGCCCTCGAAACCGATCTTGTCGAACACCGCCTGCATCCGCGCGTGGATTTGCTTGACCAGTTTCAGGCCGAGCTGATGCACCTGCTTGGGCGTCATGTCGGTGGTGGTGTAGTGACGCACCAGATACTTGTAATAGGCCTTGCCGCCATCCAGGTTGGATACGCCGGCCTTGTCGCGTGCCTGCGGCAGGTAGTCGTGCTTGAAGAAGTCCAGGAACTGCTTGTAGGCGGGGTTGACCACATCGGTGATCGCGGCCTTGGCCCGGCTTTGCAGTTCGGCCTGCTTGGCGGCCGGAATGCTCTCGGGCATGTGCTTGAAAGGCGCGTAGAACGGGCTGTCCTCGGGCTTGTCGACGATGTTGGCGGCGATCTCGGCCGGCACGCGTTTCATCACGATACGCGGCTGGGTGATGCCCTTGGCCATGGCTTTTTTCAGCCGTGCGGTGAAGGCGTCCAGGTACGGATCGAGCGCATTGAGTTTGCGGATCAGGCGTTCGTAGCCGGCGGCATCGTCGAAGTGCTTGCCCTTGATGCGGTTGCCGGCCAGCTGCGGCCCCCACAGCTGGGTGATCAACGTCTGCGTCTGGTCCTCGAAAGCCGCGGCGGCGAGCTTGTCCTTGAGCTGGTACTCGAACAGGCGATAGCTCAATTGGTCCGACGGCGACAGCGTGTCGACATCGATCTTGTGCAATGCCGCGAGGTTGGCCCTGACCTCGGCCGTGCGCGCATGCACGTGGGCCAGGCTGGGGTCGCTCCAGAGTGCCTTGTAGCCGGTGGCATCGGGATCGGGCTCGGCGTGCCCGCGTTGCGTCCAGGCCTTGGCGAACAGGGCGTGCAGTTGCGTTGCCGAGGTGCTCGTCGAAGCAGCGGTTGCCGGTGCCGGTGCGGGCGCGGCAATCGCGCCGGCCGAGGAAATCAGCAAGCCGACGGCTAGCGTGAGTGCGTGTCGCATGGTGGGGACTCTCCGTACTACTGGAGCCGGCAGATTAGCATTGCGCAGCCGGTTGCGGCAGCGTGTCGGCCAGCTGTTGCTGCACGTCGTTGATCGAAGCGCGGATGCGGCGCGTGAACAACGATTCCTCGTGATGGATCAGGAGCAGTTGTTCGGTGGCGCGGGTCATGGCCACGTACAGCAGCCGCGCCTCGTCGGCCTCGTCGCTGCCGGGTCGGGGCAGGGCGCCGAGGTCGGGGATGACGACAAACGGAAATTCCAGCCCCTTGCTCGAATGCATGGTCACCAGCTTGACCGTGTCGCCGCTGGCAAACAGCCGGTTCTTGCCGCTGCCGGTGGCTTGGCAGCAAGGCACGTCCGCATGCTCCAGCGCGCGGCTGATGCTGCTGCCGTCCCAGCGGTTGCGATAGATGACGGCCATGTCCTGCCACGCCCGTCCGTGTGCGTGTTCGTCACGCAGTGCGGTGACCAGCAGGCGCGCGGCATCGCGTGCGTCGGCGGCACGCGCCAGTTCCGGCACTGCACCGTGGCGGCCGGCACTTTCCGGGGCGATCAGCGGGATGCCGTCGTCATCGTCGCGGCGTTCGGCCAGCAGTTCGCGTGCAAAGCTGCGCGCGGTGGACAGGATTTCCAGCGTGTTGCGGTAATTGAGGCGCAGGATGGTGGTGCGTCCCTGGGCCTGCACACCCAGGCTTTTCCATGAGGTCTTGCGGCGTCCCGCCTTGCCGTAGATGTTTTGCGCGTCGTCGTACAGGATCAGCAGCGAGTTGGTGTGCGGATCGACCATTTGCACGATCAGCTTGTACCAGTCCGGCTCGAAATCGTGCCCCTCGTCGATCAGGACCGCGCCGTACTGGAAACGCGGAATGCGTTTGCGTTCGACCCCCTCGATGACGCGCTCGACCAGTTGCCCGGAATAGTTGTCCGTGCCATTGACGGGAAGGGTGACGTGATAGCTGGTCAGCATCTGCCGGCACCAGCGATGGAAGTTATACACCTGCACCTGATCGGCCACGCCACGTGTGGCGATGACTTGTTCCAGGCGCGCGGCCAGGGTCTTGTTGTAGCAAAGTATCAGCACCGGCTTGCCGAGCGCGCGCGCCAGGTGCGTGGCGCGAAAACCCAGGATCATGGTCTTGCCCGAGCCGGCCACGCCGTGGATGATGCGATGTTCGCTGCCCAGCGAGCGCGCCAGCGATTCCTGCTGGCGATCCATCACCTTGACGATGTCGGGCATGGCCACGCCCTTGGCGTCGGTCGCGTGCTCGTCGAACAGGCCGAACTGCCCGCTGCCCGGTTCGACCCGAATCTCGGGAAACAGCAGCCAGCGAATGCGGTCCAGTTGCGGCAGGGTCAGCGCGACCGGAAACGCTTGCGGAAACATCGCCCACAGGCGTTGCTGGAAATCCTCCGGGTCGACCGATTCATACATCTCGTCCTTGCAGATCACCAGATGTCCCGGCATCAACTCGGCCAGTCCACCCTCATCGAACTGCTTGCGCGTGATGTTGGTAAGCACCGCGCCCCACGCCCACGGCATCATCAACTTGCCGGCATACCGGTGCCCGGCCGGGTGGCGCAGCGCCGGATCGCGCTGCAACACGGTGCCGACTTCCAGCGCGCACGCGCGCGCCTGCAGCAGCGGATTGTGTTCGGTGACCAGTCCGCGCTGGGTCGCCAGCGTGAACTGCGTGCGGTCGGCCTGACGGATGGTGTCGGGCTTCCAGTCCTTGACCTCCAGCACCAGCAGTCCGCGTCCCGGATGCACGATGACGAAATCCGGATGCCGCTGCTTGAGTCCGATCGGCACGTCGTACCAGATCAGGTAGTCGTCTTCGAGCTTCTGCTCCAGCCGCCGCGCCACGCGCTTTTCGCCGCCCGTCATGCGCGGCAGGCAGTTGTTGAGCGTGGGTATGAGTGAAGCCATGCGCGTGTCCATTCCCTGATTGATCAAAGATAACCGACATGGCGGTCGACATCACAACGGTTCGGTCGCGCCGCCGGCATCGTTACCATGAGGATCAAACGCATGGGGTGACACCGTGAACTACCAATCCATCCTCGACCAGATCCACGCCGAAATCGCGCCCACCCTGCCGCAGGGGCGCAAGGCCGATTACATTCCGCAGCTGGCGGAGGTGGATGAGCGCAAGTTCGGCATGGCGGTGTTCGACACCGACGGCAACACCGCCAGCGTCGGCGATGCCGAGGAACGTTTCTCCATCCAGAGCATTTCCAAGGTGTTCATGCTGACCTTGGCCATGCATGCCGATCACGAAACGCTGTGGAAGCGGGTTGGGCGCGAACCCTCCGGGACGTCCTTCAACTCGCTGGTGCAGCTGGAGTTCGAGCAGGGCATTCCGCGCAATCCGTTCATCAATTCCGGGGCGCTGGTGGTGACCGATCTGGTGCTTTCGCGCATCGGCAATGCCAATCGCGCGTTGCTGGATTTCGTGCGCCGCCTGAGCGGTGCCGACGACGTCGACTACGACATGGCGGTGGCGGCATCGGAGGCGGCGCTCGGTTACCGCAATGCGGCCATGGCCAACTTCCTCAAGAGCTTCGACAATCTGGAAAACCATCCCGACGCGGTACTGGACGCCTACTTTCACCACTGCGCGCTGGCCATGAGCTGCTCGGAACTGGCGCGCTCGTTCATGTATCTGGCCCGCCACGGTGAAAACTCCGACGGCGGCGTGATCACATCCAGCAAGGCCAAATACATCAACTCGCTGATGCTCACTTGCGGCACCTATGACGCCGTGGGCGACTTCGCCTACCGCGTCGGACTGCCCGGCAAGAGCGGCGTCGGTGGCGGCATCGTGGCGGTGATGCCTGGGGTGTTCAGCGTGTGCGTATGGGCGCCGGGCCTGAACGCCAGCGGCAATTCGCTGGCCGGCACGCGCGCGCTGGAGCGTTTTTCAGAGCTGACCGGGCAGACGGTTTTCTGACCCGGCATCCGTGCCGTCAGCAGCCGCCTTGGCGCAGGGCGGCTGCAAATCGAGTGCCTCGACCGGCACCCGGTAGATGTCGTTCAAGCCGTTGCCGGGGCTGTGCAGTCGCCGGTTCAGGGCGGCGATGTCGTAGCGCGGGTGGTGCGGATCAAAGGTGTTGCGGTTGCTGGTGAAGTACAGATATCTGCCATTCGGGCTGATGCGCGCGCCGAACTCCCAGCCACGCGTGTTGATGCCGGCACCCAGCTGTTGTGGCGGCGTCCAGTGCTCGTGGCAACGCCAGGTCACATACAAGTCATAGGCACCGGCGCTCGGTTGTCGTCCCTTGGCCGAAAAAATCAGGAAGCGGCCTTGCGGGTCCGGGAACGCCTCGATTTCCTGTCCGGGTGTATTGATCATCGGTCCGAGGTTTTCCGGCGGCTGGAATTGCTGGCCGTCCCAGTGCGCGCGCCACAGGTCGCTCTGACCGTGACCACCGTGGCGTTCGGAACCGAAGTACAGCCAGCCGTCGGCACCCATGGTCGGAAACCATTCATTGCCGGTACTGCTCAGTGCCGCAACGTGGTGCGGCGTGCCGGGACCGTTGGCGTCCAGAGGCATGGTCCAGATGTCGGTGTCCGGTCGTGCGGCGTGGCCGTGAAGCGGGCGGTTGGAGATGAAAAACATGCGCTGCTTGCCGTAATCGATCGACACATCCGCATCGCTGTAACGACCACTGAAAACGGCCACTCGGGGCGTATGCCATTGTCCGTCGCGTTGATGACTGACGACGACCGTCCAATGCACGAAATCCGGCGAGCTGCACAGAAACCATGCGCTCGTGCCGTCGGCACTGAAACTGATGTGGGCATCGTCCCGCCCGGTCGAGATGGTGCCGGGCTCGAACAATTCGACAACGGGTGTCGGCACTGTTGCATGGGTGCCGATGACCACGGCCAGGGCCAGCGCGATGGCGTGAAGCATGGGGTTGTCCTCCGTCCACATGGACGGAAAAACTAGCCCGGCGGCGTCTGCATGGCTTGCACAAACCTGCGCCATTGCGATTTGCCGGTACGCGCGAGTCGGTGTCGCGCATGGGTCGGCGTATGGCCCAGTTCGCGACGGAACGCGGCATCCATGTGACTGTGGCTGGCAAAACCGAGATCCAGCGCCAGCCGCGTCAAGTCGTCATGACCACGAGCCAGTGCGGCCATGGCGGCCGCCACCCGCAGACGTCGCCGGTAGGTGCGCAGCGTCAACCCGGTTTGTGCGCGAAACGAGCGCATCAAGTGAAACGGTGAAAGCCCCAACGTGCGTGCCAGCGAGTCGATGGCCACGTTGCTGTCCAGGCGCTCGGCAAGCAGGCAACGCGCATCATCCACTTGTCGACGCAGGCGTCGTCGCGGCGCGCCGGAGCGGACGCGAAGCCGGGGCAGGTGACGCAACCACCCGACCAGTTCCAGCGCGCATTCTTCGGCCGTCAGTGATTCATGTGTATCCGATTGCAACGCGCGCCACATCGCCAGGTGTGCCAGATGCGTGGGTGCATCGACCGCAAAGTCGTGGCGTCGGCCATCCAGTGCGTCGGCGCCGAAGACTTCTTCGGCGACATCCGCGCTGCACGCAATGACCGTACAGCTGTCACCACCGTCAATCGGGTGCGAGATGCGATAGCTGTGCCGCGCGCTGTGGAACAGCGCCGTTGCCGGATCGGCCACGTGGCGTTGCTGCCCGAGGTGGTACGCGAAGCTGCCGTGACGCAACAAGGTCAGATGCGCCACCTCGCCGCCGCACTCCGGACCGCAGCCGCCGCGCGGCGCGTGGCATTGAATGTCGGACACGCTGAGTGTGCGGGTTTCCAGTAGTGGCGTCTGGTGGGACATGCGTCGGCAGTGGACGAAACGCAACCACCTTACCCACGAATGCATGGAGTTTTCCAGTGTCGTCAACGAGCGATGGGTCAATGGGTTTCCCCGATCACATGCAGCAAACCACCCGGTTTCACGGCGCGGTTGATCTGGTTATTTCACCCGCCTTGTCGCGCGATGCTACGTTGCGGGTCGAGACATTCGTGAAAGCACATCAACTCAAGAACCTTGCACAGGACGCAACACGCCCATGAAACGACTATTCGCCATCGCCCTCGTCGCCGCATTGGCCGTGCTGGGTGGCTGCCAAAGCCAATCGCCAGCGGTCGCAGCCAAAGCCACATCGCCTCTGGTCGGCACCTGGGAATTCGTTTCCGGCACCTACACCACGCCCGGCAAGCCGCCCGCGGTCTACGACGCCAGCGACATGCATGCCATGAAGGTGATCACGCCCACGCACTTCGCGTTTGTCAGCGTGCTCGGCGA
Organism: Oleiagrimonas sp.; assembly: GCA_035690885.1. Taxonomy (GTDB): domain Bacteria; phylum Pseudomonadota; class Gammaproteobacteria; order Xanthomonadales; family Rhodanobacteraceae; genus Oleiagrimonas. Next base: position 6,566 of record DASSKC010000054.1, read on the forward strand.
CGGCAAGTTCTACGCTGCTGGCAGCGGGCCGTACACGATCAAGGGCGATGCTCACGGCGGCACCTACACCGAGACCATCGAGTACGCCTCGGTGCCGAGCATGGTCGGCAAGGGCTATCCCTTTTCCTACCGCATCGAGGGCGACCGCTGGTATCACGAGGGCGACGAGGACGGCACCCATGTCGAGGAAGTCTGGCAGCGTGTGAAATGATCGGCGTACATTTCCGGCACTGCCGGGAGTGAGCCCATCGGGAAACGTCATGCGATAGATGCAAATGCTCGCCCGCTACAAGGCGTGGGCCGACGAGCGGCTTCTGTCCATCCACGGATCTGTCGGTGTTTTTGTGCGATCAACTCGAAGGTGTCAAGCAGGGTAGCTGAATGATCGCGTCGCCTCGGGCTGATTCTGACGCAGCACAGCACGCTCCCTGGTGGATGTCGAATATCGCAGTCGTCGCTCGTCACCTTGTCAGTCAAGCATACCGAGTCCCGGCATGCGTTGGCCTACCCGACTTCCAACGGAGCGTCCTTCATGCCCAAGCAAATCTTCGTCAATCTGCCCGTGCGCGACCTGCCCGGGGCCATCGCCTTCTACACCGCCATCGGCGCGGAGCAGAACACACAATTCAGCGACGATACCGCTGCCTGCATGGTGATTTCCGACACCATTTACGTGATGCTGCTCACGCACGCCAAATGGGCCACGTTCACCGACAAACCGATCGTCGATGCGCATCGCGACAGCGAGGTGCTGCTGGCGTTGTCGTGCGACAGCCGCGAAGCCGTCGATTGCATGGCCGAGGCGGCGAAAAAGCATGGCGGCAAGCTCGACGTCATTCCGGTGCAGGATCTCGGCTTCATGTACAGCCGTAGCTTCGAGGACGTGGACGGCCATGTCTGGGAGTCGTTTTACATGGACATGACGAAACTGCCGCAAGATTGAGTGGCGCCGCCCGCAATAGGCAGGTGCGGGTGCGTGATCATGCACTGGCCCACGACGAGACCCTCGCTCGACTTCGAGCATGGGTCCGGCGAGGCAATCCCGTCATTCATGGCTTGCATGATCCGGAGGTACGTTGGTCGCCGGGGCATGGAGCGTGTGTCTTGCATACAAGGACCTGATTAGCCTCAAAGCTCAGCTGGCAACGATCCCTCTCCCTCCGGGAGAGGGTGCCCCGCAGGGGGCGGGAGAGGGTCCGTTTTCGCGTAAGCGTTGAATGGTGGCAAGATGTTCATCATTCGCGTGCTCGTACCCTC
>DASSKC010000055.1:0-9476 GCA_035690885.1 Oleiagrimonas sp.
GGTAATGGCGGTAATAATGGCAGTCAGGGTGATGCTTTTCCCGATGGTCAATGTATCGATGGCTTTGTGCCATCCGCTGGCGGTTGCGGCGCTGGGTACGCAGATCGCGGGTGCGACCAACCGCCGACATGTAGCGGCGACCCTCTGCTGTGTGCCGGGATCAAGGAGCAACATGCGAGTCGTTGTGCCGACCAGAAGGCGCGCGGCGAGTTGCATGATATTGACGCGGAGAAGGTGGCGCTTGATGCGTTAGGCCTCGTGGCTCCCGTCCCGATGAATCTCGCCGAACAGATTTACGACAAGACCGTCGGGGATGGCGAAGGCGGGCAGGGCCTGGACACTACGGGTTGGGGTTATAACCGTACGTGCCCTCTGGAGCCGAAAACCTTTGCGTTAATGGGGCAGAGTGTCACCGTTGATTTTTCGGTCGCTTGCACGCCGCTAAATCTCGGTGGTGTGTTGGTCATGATTATGGCGTATTTGGCCGCCGCTCGAATTTTGTTCATGCAATAGGGGTGTGTTATGTGGGCTGCTCTGGGTGTGTTGCTAAAGCGTGTCGGCGCGTGGATACTCGCTAGCTTTGTCGGCCGCATTCTCGCGGGGGCCGGGCTCGCGCTCGTGGCGTACAAGTTCGGCGTTGATCCATTGTTCAGTCAACTGCGTTCCCATATCGAGGGGCAGGCGTCGCAATTGGCGCTCGCTTGGTTCGGCTATTTTGAGCTCGATAAGGCGTTTACGGTGATTGCTAGCGCGTACGGCATTCGCATTGCTTCGTCGTCGCTCAAGCTGGTCAAGAAATCATGAGCATTAGGCTTTTCACTGGCGTGCCCGGTGCCGGCAAGTCGCTTTGTCTCGTGGACGAAGCGTGCAAGTTGCGCGAGCGCGAGCCGGGCCGCCCGATGTTTAATTGCGGCATCGACGATCTGCGCCCTGACGTGGCTACGCCGATTGACGATGTCAAGCAGTGGAGCGACCTTCCAGACGGGTCGGTCGTGCTGGTCGATGAGGCGTGGCGGCAATTCCCGCCGCATCCGCCTGGACGGCAGCCGGATGGTTATATCCTTGCGCTCGCTGAGCATCGGCACCGGGGTTTTGATTTCCTCGTTGCGACGCAGTCGCCGACGCAGATCGCCAAATTCGTTCGCGATCTGGTCGAGGAGCATACGCACCTCGTGCGCAAGTTCGGCACGAACTCCGTGCAGCGCATCACGTGGCAGTCGGCACATACCGACATCAAGAGCACGAGTGCGGTCAAACAGGCCCAGGTATCGCTCTGGCGGTTTCCTAAGGAGCGTTTCGCGCTGTACAAGTCTGCGACCATGCACACGGTCAAGCGCCGTGTGCCCAAGCGCGTCTATATCGCGCTCGGCCTGCTTTGCCTGCTGCCGCTTCTCGCGTGGCTCGGCTGGCGCAATCTTCATCATCTGTCGAGCATGGATGAGGTTGCTACCGCTCCGGTTTCGGCGTCGTCGTCGTCGCCGGGACAAAAACCGGACACATTGTCCGCTCATGGCCAGGTCATTACGCCGGCTCGATGGATTAGTCGAAGGCTCCCGCGCGTCAAGGGTGTGCCGTGGTCGGCTCCGCTCTGGGATGGTCTCGAGACCACGACGGTTCCGGACCTGTTGTGCATCGAGTACGAGTCGGACGACCGGCAGGCGAAACTGTGCAGTTGCTACACCGAACAGGGCACATTGCTCCCGCGTGTCCCGGGCCCAGTGTGCCGGGAGGCCGCCGAGAATGGGGTGTATAACCCGTACCGGCCTGGACCGGATGAGGGCATGGAAGAGCGTACGGCGAGCCGTGACGCGCCAGCGGCACGAGCCGCCGCTAGCTCTCGGGTCGCTGCTCCGGCTATACCCGGTCCGGTTGGCATCCCTGCGCCGGGCGGTCAAGTCGCGTCCGGCATGCGTGCGGCTTATCAGCCGCCGACCGCTACGCGTGGATTCCCGATCACTGAGCTACCGGCAGGCCCTGACGCATGGCATGACCGATCCGGCACCCGGTGATGTGCTGGGACCGTTTCCGTATGTGAACGGCATGTGCCGTAAACCGTTTGCGGCAAGATTCATGCCAATTTATTGTTCGTGCAAGTGAACATTCAGCTTGCGATTTGGGCCGATATGGGGCCTCGCCGGTGAAGGGTGCCGGTGTCTATTTCGGTAGCAGTGAGGGCAGGAGCCCGGTTAAGTCCATGGATTGGACGACCGCCGCTCTTGAGGGCTGGCCATGATGTCCGCTTGGTGCCCTGGACTATCCCGGCCCGGCATCTATCCACGCCATCGCCCCTCACCGCCTCCCTGCAGACCGCTTTTCCGGTACTCTCCGATTACCGGAATGTGTCCTTCAGGGGGACGGCTATGGATTCTGCCTCAAAAATTGCGTTTGGCATCGTCGGCGCTGCTTTGGTGCTTGTTGTCGGCTATGCCAGTTATCAGGAATTGGACCGTTGGCGTACGGCTCGTGCCGTGAGTCAACTGGTCCAGGGTTTTAACGATGACATGGCCGGTATGGCTCGACAGGCGCGAGACAACAAGTTGCGTCGTCAACGGCGCAAGGTGGCTGCAAGGGCGCGTGACATTGCGTCGCGGCGACTCGGTCCGCATCAAAGGTGTGTTGGCGGCACAGTGATCGCGATTACCGACCGGTCCTATGTGCAAGTGCTGCATCGAGGCGTGCCGGTACCTTGCGACGGTCGTATGGCCAAGATTGCGTTTCACTGACGCCATGTCGCGCTGTTCCATTGCGTCAAGCCAGCGCCAGAACATCGACGCGGTGCGCGGGGTGATCCGTATCTTGCCCGGGCCCTTGAGGTACTGCTGCCGTATCGTCCAGCCGCGCCAAGGGCCGGTCAGGTCAAACCGGCATTGCACCTCATCGTAAAGTTGTGCCGCTATGGCGCTGAGCGTCAGTTTGCGACCATCCGGGAGCGTGAATTCCTCCCGGTCCGGGTCGTATGGCCAGCCTATCCGCGTTCTATGCCGTCCCATATGCTCGTGCTCCTTGGTTGTCGAGCCAACCTTGAAGCAAAGAGCGTGCCGTCTGCCGAAGCCACCGGCCAAGATTTGACATAATATACATTATGCGAACTAATACGTTGCATAGAGCGACGCCCGGGAGATGCACTGCCGCGACCCATTTCAAACGCTTGTTTGCCAAACCGTGCTACAAATGACGGACTCCCGTCAGCAGACAGCGCACACGAATGAGCAAAAAGACCATGCTGGTCACCGGTGCCGCTAACGGCATTGGTGCCGCCATCACCGCCCTGGCAGCCCGACAAGGCCATCACGTGATTGCCGCCGACCGCGATGCCTCGGCGTTGGCCTCGCGCTGGGAAACACAGTCTGGCGTTCGTTGCCAGACGCTTGATGTGACGCGTGCCGCGGACTGGTGAGATCTGATTGATCGTCTGCAGGCCGATGGCATTGAGCTTGACGTGTTGATCAATGTCGCCGGCGTGCTGCGCAGTGGACAGACCGGCGATCTGGTGCCGGACGATGTTGACCTGATGCTCGATGTGAACGTCAAGGGCATGATCTTCGGTGCCAATGCCGTCGCGCCGGGCATGAAGCAACGCGGGCACGGGCACATCATCAACATGGGCTCGGTCGCGTCGCTGTATGCCACGCCGGGCACCACGTTGTACGCGGCCAGCAAGTTCGCCATTCGCGGCTTCAGCATCGCCGCGGCGGGTGATCTGCGCCCGCACGGCGTGGCGGTGACGCTGTTCGGACCCGGGCCGGTCAAGACGGCCATGCTCGAACAGCAGCGCGGCGATGACGATGCCGCGCTGACTTTCTCGGGCTCGCGTGCGCTGTCGGCGGACGAGGTGGCGGCAGCCATTCTCGGTCCGGTGCTGGCCAAACGTCCGATCGAGTACTTTCTGCCGTTCAAGGATCATGTCGTGGGCAAGATCAGCAATGCCTTTCCACGCTTTTTCCTGAGCCAGGTGGACAAGGCGCGCGAGCGCGGCAAACGGCATTTTTCGGATCGACACTTTCGTTGAACAGGCGGGACCATGACGCATTTCACTCCGATCACGGCATTCGATGACTCGCGCAGGGCACTGGGTCAACAAGCCCGCGTCGAGGACACGCGTGCCGCCGCCCTCTCCTTCCGCAAGCAGATGCTGGCCGGACCCAAGGTGCGCTATTACGAGTCGTTCGACCTGATCAAGCTGGTCTTCCCGACGCGTTACGGTCTGCGCAACGCCTACGCCGGCGAATGGTTCAACAAGAACCTGTTCATCACCAATCGCGTGTTCGTGGTCCAGTACGACACGCCGACGGGTGTCAAAACCCTGCTGGTCTCGCCCTCGGATCATGAGCGCGGTGGCGAAACGCCCTTCTTTCGCCGCCTGCAGGACCGCACGCCGGACATCGTGTTGAACCAGTTGGTCGCACGTTTTGCGACCGTGCCCGACGTGCTCGCGCGGATCGGGTTGACGCCGGAAGATGTGGACTACATCACGTACGATCACCTGCACACCCAGGACGTACGTCGTTGGCTCGGCACCGATGACGAACCGGCCATGCTCCCCAACGCCAAGCTGCTGGTGCATTGCCGCGAATGGGCCAACGCCAATGACCTCAACCCGTATCAGCGCGACTGGTACTGCCCGCATGGCGTGGCCGGCATTGCCGACAACAAGGTGGTGCAGTTCGATGGCAGCGTCATGCTTGGCGACGGCGTGGCACTGGTACACACCCCCGGTCATACCGAAGGCAACCATTCACTGGTCGTGCACACCGACGAAGGCCTGTGGGTGACCAGCGAAAACGGCATCAGCGTGGACGCCTACGCGCCGGACCACTCGACAATCTGGGGCGTGGCCAAATATGCCAGGACCATCGGCAGCGAGGTGATCATCAACGGCAATACACTGGAAAGCGCCGTGGACCAGTACGCATCGATGGTCCAGGAGCTGACCATCGCCGGTCCTTCGCAGCGCGACCCGCGCTATCCGAACGTATTTCCCTCCTCGGAGCTGACGCCATCGCGGTTGTTCCCCGGCACGCGGCCGAGTTTTCGTGTCGAGCACGCCGTGCATGGACAGCTGGTGCGAAACCAGCCGGCCCGAACTTGACCCGCACGTGTCGTTGCCCACGGCGATGGCCCGTCAATCAACGGCGCGCGCGAAGACGGCACCGACCGGCACTTCGTTTTCTGTGTCGCACGCGTGCTCGGCCAGGCGCAGTGCCTGATGCATGAAGGCGGTGTCCTGCGGGCTGAGTGGGAAGATATCCAGGGACTCACCATTATTGTTTTTCAGCGGTTTGATGCGGCAGTCGGGCGATGGGTTTGCGTGAAACGCCCTGCTCCCGGGAGTTCGCCATCATGACAGTGTGCCCACGCAGGCACATGACGTTGTTGTCCGCCACCGACACTTTGCCGGTCGCCCGCGACCACACCATCGGCAAGAAAACGGTCCCAAAGGACGATCACGCATGGTGCCGTCGCGCCCGACCGCAGTCAGGTTCGACGCGCCAATGCCTCGTAGCGCCCGGGCGTCACCTTGAAGGTCCGCCGGAACGCGGCAATAAAGGCGCTCACGTTGTGGTAGCCAAGGTCCAGCGCGATCATCTTCACCGATCGACCGGCCGCCAGCAGTTCCAGCGACCGCAACAGTCGCACTCGCTGACGCCATGCCGAGAAGCTGAAACCCGTTTCGACCACGAAACGACGCGACAAGGTGCGTGGTGCAATGCCGGCCCATTCGGCCCATGCCTCCATGCCACGCTCATCATCGGGCCGATCCGAAAGCGCCCGTGCAATCTTCAACAGCCGTGCGTCCTGCGGCATCGGCAAACCCAAGGCGACCGACGGCGCAATGCGGACCTCCTCGAGCATGACGGCGGCCAAATGAGTCTGCGCGACGTCGAGCGTTTCGCCCGACCATGTGGCTGCGCGCAGCACCGCCTCGCGCAACAAGCCGGATACCGGCAAAACGCCGGGCATGCCGGGCAACTGGACACAAGCCGGCGCCGCCACGTAGACGCTCCAGCCCGCAAACGGCCCATGCGAACGCAGTCCATGGGGTATGTCTGGCGGAATCCAGACCGCGTGCGTCGCGGGCACCACCCAGCGACCGGTACCGGCATCGACCGACAACAAGCCTTGCGTCGCGCCGAGCAGTTGCCCACGCGCGTGCCGGTGACGATGCGTGACACGCACGTCGCTCGAGCGTAGCGATACGGCTCGCAACACCGGGCCAGCGGATGAAAGCGCCTGGTCTGGTGGAATCAGCGGCGTATGCATGGTGGCGTATAAACCGTATCGGATGACCACTATAGCGTACCTGCGCCGCACCGAGGCGTCTAAAGTTCATGCCACCAATCACCGAACGGAGGCTTCCATGCGAGCCGAAGACTTGCTCCCCGACCCTGTCAATCAAACCCGAATCAATGGTGTCATGATCCGCAAAGGCACGGTCGCCGCGTTCCTGGCAAACGCCAGGCTCTGGTGCGATCCGGCAACGGACGCCGCGCAAAGACAAGCCGCCGAGCGCGACGTGATCGATGCCTTGCCGGCGTTGCGGGCACTGGGATTGTTCGACGTGTTTTCGATCCGGGATGCCGCGCTGCAGCGCTTGGTCGACAAGCGCTGAGAATCGGGCGCAAGTCGCTTGTGCCATCACTTTGTCGCCGCCATTGATCAGGCGGCGACAAAGTGATGGCACGAGATGCCTTGAATCACCCCCACGCGCTGGTTGCCGGCGGCTTGCCGCCGATATCATGGACAACACGAGATGCGTGTCGTATATCGTTGATAATGAGTTATTTACTGCCCTTTGATAATCGCCCTGATAATCGGGATCACGCTGCGGGCGTCGGGTGATGAGCGGTACAGCGATTATGTACATCATACGAACCTATGGACAGTGCCTGCCAGACCCTTGCGACAGCCCTCTTCGCCGCGCGGGCTGTCAGGTATCGTGCTTTGTCGCCGTGCGCACCGTTATCGTGTAGCGAATGTCGGCGCGTGCGCCGGCGTCGACACGGTCGCCCTTGTCGACATGGCGAAACGCGTTTTCGGCGCTGACGCCGGCGTTGACCGCGGCGGTGATCTTCTTGACCAGTGCCTTGTAATCCGCGTCGCTGGTCGCCGTCAGGTGCACGGTGAAGCGCGCATCACTGGCGATGCTGTTGACCGAGTTGCCGCCGTTGAAGCCACTGAGCCACCATGTGCCGGATGCGACGTCCGTGTCCTGCAGACGGATGATGCTGCGCGCCGCGGCATGGACCGCGCTGGTGCGTCCGTAGTTGCCGTTGCTGTGGCCACCGGGCCCCTGGAATTCGACCAGGACCGTACGACCCGGGGCCGCCATGGCCATGCTCGAGACGAGGCCGAGCAGGATGACGCCACACGCTGACCATACCGTGCGCTTGCTCATGATTCGGGCTCCTGCTGGCGGACGAGTTCGGCGGTCCGGTTGCCGATGGGTGCGGCGGCGGGCTTGATGACCTTGCCATCAGCGGTGTGGAAGCCAGCGGCAATCAAGACCGCGATCATCATGCGCTGCATGCGTTTGGCTTCCAGTTCGGGTTTGCCAGGCACGCCCCACTCGTAAAATGTGTGCGTGCCACCACTGGCGGCCGTCGCGCTGATGCTGGTATTGAGCGTCGGCACACCGATGGCCGCCGGCACGTTGTCGTTTAGGCTCGATGAATGCGGATCGAGCCTATCCGCCGTATCGACGCCGACCACTTCGGCCGCCTGCCACGCGGCCTGGATGGCCACGTTGCTCGGATTGGTGTTGCGGTGTGCCGGGCGGTCACCGAACCAGACCAGTTCGGTGGTCACGGCTTGCGCCGAATCATCGGCCACACCATGGCGGGCATTCTCCGCATGCACGCCGGCCTGGAACAGCGGTTCGATCCGCGCACGAATACGGTTCAATGGTTTGTCGGTGGGTGCCCGCATGTCGACCTGGATGGAACAACTCGGCACGATTCCATCGGTACCTTGCGGGTCCTGGCAACGCACCATGCCCACCGTGTAAGTCACCTTGGGTGGCTGGTGGCTCTTGTCCCAGGATGTCCTGATGTGCGCGATCCTCGCAATCGTTGCCGCTGCCGCGCCGAGCGCGCTGGGTCCTTGTCGGGTTGCCTTCGCGGGCGCCTTGTACTTGATCTCGAAACGGTAGCTGCCAATGAAATTGACGATGCCGCTGCCGCTCGCGTCCAGGCCGAAATTGGCAACGAAGTTCAGCGGATTAGTTCCGGTGCCCTTGTTCTGGTCGTATCCGTACAGTTGCTTCATGCCCGCGAGATTGCCCTTGCCCTCCTCGCCCGCGGTGTCGCAAAACCAGATGTCGTAGACCGGTTTGATGTCATGTGCGTTCATGGCTCGCGCAATCATCATCACATTGGATGCATTGACCATGTCATCGCCATATCCCGGCACATACATGCGCAACGCATTGGCCTTTTTGGCCTGTTTTTCATTGGCGTAATAATGGCGTGCAGCACGGTAATTGGCGTCATGGATGATGTGACCGCTGGCGTCGAAATGCAGCTCTTTGGAAATGGCTGCCAATTGTTCGGGCGTGGCGACGACCGGTTCGGACATGCGCTGCAGCTTGATCGGCAGGTATGGATCATCCGCCGGCGGCAATGTCGCCGGGTTGACGGCATCGATGTGCCCTTCCATCAGCACCTTGGGATACTGCCCGTGCCAGGACCTGGCACCAGGCTGGGAGGCATAGCTGCCTTTGATGACCACACAGGCGTTGTAGACCGGAAGGCCATCAACCCGCTGCACGTCCGAGCCTGCAAGATGACCGTCTTTGCGTGTGGTTACCTGATTTGGCGCAAAGCCCCACTCGGCCACCATGCGGCGCATGATCTCGGTGGCGCGACGCTGCTCGTGACGCGATGGTGCGGCGATCCGGACCAGCTCCTTGTGCTGGTCGAAGCGGCGTTGAACGCTTTGCGGTGTGGCCCATTGCGCGACGATGGCCTGGATCGCCGGGTCGGCATTGATCCGGCCAGCCGCGGCGACTACCTGCGTCGAGATGGTCGGCACGTGCGCCGCATTTGCCGAGGCCTCAGGTGTGTTTGCCGGTGCGGCCCAGGCGGCACTGCTTCCCGTTACAACTGCCGCGGCCAGCATGGCGGCAAGTACAACTCGTCTGGATCCCATCATCGTGCCTGGTTCGTGCAAAAAAAACCCCGTCGGCCGATGCCGTTGATGCAAGACCGACGAGTCGGCATCAACATTACAACAAAAAATGATAGGGAATCGAGTTTCGGGCCAAATTATCCCGTACTCAAGCATCCTCATTTTGAAGGTATTGATAATCGCTTTTTGCCTGCGATGCCGTTTTATTTACCTGATTAGCCTCAAAGCTCAGCTGGCAACGATCCCTCTCCCTCCGGGAGAGGGTGCCCCGCAGGGGGCGGGAGAGGGTCCGTTTTCGCGTAAGCGTTGAATGGTGGCAAGATGTTCATCATTCGCGTGCTCGTACCCTC
>DASSKC010000056.1:0-7494 GCA_035690885.1 Oleiagrimonas sp.
CCGAGGCGCGGACCATGGCGATGACGATTTTCGACAACGCACGCGAGCGTCCGTCGCTCGGCAGTATCACCGGTATTGCCAGCATCGTCATGGTGTTGGTGGGCGCGACCACCGTGTTCGCGCAATTGCAGGCCTCGTTGAACGGCATCTGGGGCATTCGCGCGCGTCCGGGCCGTGCGGTGTGGGGCTGGCTGCGCCAGCGGGTGCTGTCGGTCGGAGTCATTGCGGCGACCGGTTTCGTGTTGATCGTCTCGTTGCTGGCCAGTGCCACGCTGGGTTTGCTGTTGCCGCGTCACGGCGCGGCGTGGGACGCGATCAACCAGGTCATCGTGGCTGCGATCATGGCGGTGTTGTTCGCCACGCTGTTCCGGTATCTGCCGGATGCGCGGCTTCCGTGGCGTCGGGTCATGTGGGGCGGCCTGATCACGGCGTTGTTGTTCACGCTGGGCAAGTGGGCGATCGGCCTGTATTTGTCCAGTGGCAGCATCGGCGGCGTCTATGGCGCCGCCGGTTCGTTGGCGGTGTTGCTGGTGTGGGTGTATTACTCCGGCGCGATCTTCTTTTTCGGTGCGGAAGTCGTGCGGGCCTGGTCGCGTGAGCGCGGCGAGAGCTTGCTCGTGCATTCGCATGCCCAGTTGCTGGAGTAGGTGCCGGCGGATGGCGCGGCTTGGCGGCAACGTTGACGGTACGCTGTGGTGCAAGCGTCCAAATGCGACAATGCCGTTTTTCTCAATCATTCACCGGCTCATTGGACCGCGCCCGTCGTGATCATCGAATCGCTGCTCGACACCGACTTGTACAAACTGACGATGATGCAGGCGGTACTGCATCGCTTTTCCTCGGCAGAAGTGGTTTACCGCTTTCATTGTCGTACCCCGCATGCGATGCGCGGCGTTCCCGTGCAGCGGGTGCGCGAGGAAGTGGCCGACCTTTGTCGCTTGCGCTTCCGTCCGCACGAGCTCGATTACCTGCGCTCGTTGCGTTACATCAAGTCGGATTTCGTCGACATTCTGCGCGTATTCCAGCTGCAGGAAGACCATATCGACATTCGCGAAGTGGACGGCGAGCTGGACATCACCATTCGGGGCCCATGGCTGCACACGATCCTGTTCGAAGTGCCGGTGTTGTCGATCATCAGCGAGCTGTATGCCCAAACGCAGCGCGACGAACAAACCCTCGCCGAAGGTGAGGCGCGCCTGCAGGCGAAGATCGCCCAGGTGCAATCGTTCGAGGATGGCGACGGGTTTCGCTTTGCCGAATTCGGTACCCGGCGACGCTTCTCGCGACGGTGGCAGCAGCGCATGGTCGAGCGTCTGGCCGAGGCGCTGCCAGGGCAACTGGTCGGCACCAGCAATGTGCTCTGGGCCATGCAGACCGGTCTGCCGCCGATCGGCACCATGGCGCACGAGTTTCTGCAAGCCTGCCAGGCCGCCGGTCCGCGTCTGGTCGATTCCCAGCGTTTCGCATTGGAGGCGTGGGTGCAGGAATACCGCGGTGACCTGGGCATTGCGCTCAGCGACGTGATTGGCCGCGAAGCGTTCATTCGCGATTTCGATCTGTACTTTTGCAAGCTGTTCGACGGCATTCGCCAGGATTCGGGTGATCCGTTCGCGTGGGGCGAGCGCATGCTCGAGCATTATCGCGACATGCGCATCGACGCACGCGGCAAGACCTTCGTGTTCAGCGACGGCCTGGACATGGAGCGCGCGTATGCGCTGTATCGGCACTTCAAGGGACGCGTGCAGCCGAGCTTCGGCATTGGCACACACCTGAGCAACGACATGGGTTTTGCGCCGCCGAGCCTGGTGATCAAGATGACGGCATGCAATGGTCAGGCGGTGGCCAAGATCAGCGATGAGCCGGGCAAGACCTTGTGCACCGACGAGGGCTATCTGGCTTACCTCAAAAAGGTGTTCGACGTCGTTTGAATCGTGATGTTCAGGCGTCCAGTTCGGCCCAGCGCGTGTAGGCGGCATCCAGATCGCGTTGGCTTTGGGCCAGGGCGTCGTTGGCGGCGTTGATGGAGGCCTTGTCCTGCTGGAAGAACGCCGGGTCGCTCATGTCTTCGGTGCGTTGCGCGATGTCGGCTTCCAGCTGCTCGATGCGAGCGGGCAGTTGTTCCAGCTCACGCTGGTCCTTGTAGCTGAGCTTGCGTCGCGCCGGCTTTGCTGGCGCCTTCGCTGGCGGTGGTGTGCGTGCTGTGTGCGAGACCGGCGTCGCCGCGGACGGCGCCGGACGCTGGCGCAGCCAGTCCTGATAACCGCCGACGTACTCGCCGATGCGGCCTTCGCCTTCCAGCACCAGCGTACTGGTGACCACGTTGTCGAGAAACTCGCGATCATGGCTGACCAGCAGCAAGGTGCCCTGATAATTGCCCAGCAGGTCTTCGAGCAGTTCCAGGGTTTCCACGTCCAGGTCGTTGGTCGGCTCATCCATGACCAGCAGGTTGGCCGGCTGCGCGAACAGCTTGGCCAGCAGCAGGCGGTTGCGCTCGCCGCCGGACAGCCGCGTGATCGGCGCGCGCGCGCGTTCGGGCGTGAACAGGAAATCCTGCAGGTAGCCCATGATGTGGGTGCGTTTGCCGTTCAGTTCGATGAACTCGCGACCCTCGGCCACGTTGTCGACCGCGTTGAGGCTTTCGTCCAATTGTGCGCGGTGCTGGTCGAACCAGGCGATCTCGAGGCTGGTGCCCTGGGTGGCGCTGCCTTGTTGTGGCTCGACCTGGCCGAGCATGATCTTGAGCAGCGTGGACTTGCCGGCGCCGTTGGGGCCGATGATGCCGATGCGGTCGCCGCGCATGATCCTGGTGCTGAAATCATCGATCAATACGCGGCCGGCGTAGCCATGAGTGATGTGCTCGAGCGTGATGACTTTCTTGCCCGAGGCCTTGGCGTCGGCCAGCGTCATGTTGGCATTGCCACCGCGTTCGCGGCGTTTGGCACGCTCATTGCGCAGCGCTTTCAAGGCACGTACGCGACCCTCGTTGCGCGTGCGTCGCGCCTTGATGCCCTGGCGGATCCAGGCTTCTTCCTGCGCCAGCTTCTTGTCGAAGGCGGCGTTGGCGAGCTCTTCCGCGTGGGCGCGTTCCTCGCGGCGGCGCAGGAAGTTGTCGTAGTTGCCCGGCCAGTCGGTGACGTTGCCGCGATCGATTTCGATGATGCGGGTAGCCAGCGCGCGCAGAAAACCACGGTCATGGGTGACGAACACGATCGCGCCGCTGAACGACTTCAGGAAGCCCTCGAGCCAGTCGATGGCTTCGATGTCCAGGTGGTTGGTCGGCTCGTCCAGCAGCAGCACGGCCGGATCGCGTACCAGCGCACGCGCCAGCAGCACGCGGCGCTTGAGGCCGCCGGACAGGTCGGAGAAATCGGTCTCCTCCGGCAATTCCAGGCGCTCGATCACCTCGCTGACACGGCGATCCAGATCCCAGCCATTGCGTGCCTCGATCTGATGCTGCACGTCACCCATCGCGTCGAAGTCGCCCTCGGCCAGCAAATGGTGGTAGCGCGCCAGCAGCTGACCCAGATCGCCCAGCCCATCGGCGACCACATCGAAAACGCTGCCCGACACACCGTGCGGCACTTCCTGCGCCATGCGCGCGATGATGGTGCCGTTGCTGGCTCGGACCTCGCCGTCATCGGGCGTCATCTCGCCATCAATCAAGCGCAACAAGGTGGATTTGCCCGCGCCATTGCGACCGACCACGCACACGCGTTCGCCCGCGTCGATGGCAAGGTTCACATGGTCAAGCAGAAGCGGACCGCCGATGCTGAAGTCGACGTTGATCAATTGGACAAGAGACATCCGCCCATTGTAACGGTTGCACGACGGATTCTGGTCGTGAGTGTCGCGCAATCATTCATGAGCCTTGGCGCAACGCGAAAGCCGTTGCGCCAGGGTGAGTCGGGCTGCCGACCGTTGTCGTTGCGCGACGGACACAGGCGTGCAGAGGCTGCGGCGGAGCCATGGAAGTGATGCGAACGCGCTCGCCGCCATGCCGGAGAAGGCGGCATCATCCGCGCAATGGACTCACGGAATGCACGGTGATGTAACCGACATCGCCACTGTCAGCGCATGGGAAATCGGCATCCGCAAGCCGAGGGGTGCGCTTGGGCCAAATACGTGTTGCGGAGTGCCGATAATCGTCGGAAAAGCGATTTTCATCCCGCATCACGACCACGAGCGCAAAGACCAATCAAAAACGCACGGCATCGGTCGTCAAATCGGCTGACCAGCAAAAAGCTATCTGCATAGAGTGCGATTACCCGGACCGGGCTTGTCCAACAAACGGTTCAGATCGCGGCTCGCTTTGCTCGCGCGATCTAACCTTTCTCGTTAGACCGCTGCACCACTTTGGCATCTCAAAAGCGTTCCGGCATGAATGGGTTTTTACCCAGTTGGCCATCATTGACGACCTTGTCGACCATCGGCGCGAGCATTATCCGCCCCAACGCCAACCTCTCAAGCCCGGCCCCGCCTTTACCCGTTGTACCTGCGTAGATCCCCGCGAACGTGAGGCAAGGCATCGGATCGGCTTTTGTGAAGTCAACTGCCCTGATTGCATCCAATGCGGATTTTTCACCGCGTTCAAACGCCCTAATGGCATCGTGTTGCCCTTTGCTTACAGCCATGCCCCTAGAAATTGTAAAGACGGGTGACCCGGACATTCCTGGCATTCCCGGCGTGTCAACCAAAACTTGTAGCTTCCCAAAAACTGTATAAGCGGGCTCAGTCGAGATCATCGCACGTTTCCATATTGGAAACGGCATGTCTTCACCTTGCTCGAATGGGTAGCCAATTATTACAACGTCAAGTCCAGGTTGCATCGCGACGATGCCTGACGATGCGAAGTCCTGGACAAATGGAACATCAGCACCATCAGGTGGTTGTACTGGGATGGCGGCGATATCCAACCCATTTTCGAGTTTATATTCCATCCACACTGGCACGCCATTCTGATATATGTCCAATTGCACCGGTTGGAGAAATGTACCTATTTTAGAGCTAGGGTAGGTGACTTCGATGCGATACGGGCTTTGCGGGGTGTTATTGATGAGCTGGCCTGGATCATCTGGCCGGCGCGCCGTCAAGACATGCCAGTTCGTTATTAGCCAGCTCCTACCGTCGCCATCGCGGTAGTGAAAACCAGTGCCCGTCCCAAAATATTTATCTCCACTTGGCGTTGATACAATTTTGCGTATGAATACGGCGCAGCGCGAAGCAACGGATGCGGAGTACAACTTAGTAGCGACAGTTCCAGAGTTCATTCGTTCGGCGTCCAAAACCATCATAACCTTGTAACATTCATCAGCGGTCTAACGCTTGAGTTAAGCGGCGGCGGGTCTTTTTCCGCCGTCCGCTTGGACGAAATGTTGGACGCCCAAGACTCGCGCGCCCCCTGTATGAGCACGATAGCGCCCGGCGAAACCGGCCACAAGCGCGTGATGCTCATAAGCTTGCCCAGGACCAGCCGAAGCTGCGAGCCGAATGGACGCGAGAGCCGCCACCCGCCTGCGAGCCATGCGGCTGCCATGGCTGACGGAGCTGCCGAGCAGGCGAACCGCAAGCCACACGCTTGACCGCACGAGCGCGAATGGCCACACGAAGCCTGCGGAGCAAAAGAGCCGGCTTCCGCGAAATGTCCGACCGAGCACCAAGGCAGAATGCGCGCCGGAACATTTGCTGCGACTTTGAAACGTCGCGCGCGAGCAAGCGGGCTGGCTGACGGCGGAGCAGGCTCGCCAGAAACCCGCCGGAGCAAGACGAGAACACGTAAAACAATTAAGAGCGGCAACGGTGGCGGCGGAACAGACTGCAAAGACTCTGAGGCGACCAACGCCTGAGCTCAGCCGCAGACAGGCCGCGTAGTGGGCTGGCTGTCGGCTGCAGCGAAATGTGTACGCCCGACATGGGCATGAACTGATGGGGTGAGAGTCCCCTGTAGGAGTACCGGTAGTGTCCCACGGGACCTATAGAACTACTAGCCGACGGCAAGGGCAAGCCCGCGAGGGATTGTCCGGAGGAAGCCCGAGCGCAAAACTGCGAGCTGACGGACAGAAATCGCATACAAGGCCCAGCCCCCGGATGAGTCAGCACAAGATGACGAAATCCAGCCGGTGCAGGGGACAGGGTAAATGCGGCGGTTGTGCAGTGAAAGTTTGTGTCCTTATTCGGGGAGATCTGCCCGGCATGCGGTCGGAGTCCATTCGGACTCTAGCAGCGCGGCGCGTGGTAACGCGCGTCGTGATCGGGCAGAAGTCAGCCGAGGCCATAGTAGCGACGCGGGCGTGGACGCTCGTGTTGCGAAGGGCCGAACATGTGTAGCCAAGGAGGAGCCATGGACCGCTCGCGCTCGTCGATGAACCCGACCGGGGGAGACGAGTCGCGGCGCGGTGCCATGCAGCCAGCCTTGCACGACACCTTGATCGAGCGGGTGCTGGCCCGTGCGAACTTGCAACAGGCATGGATGCGCGTGAAAGCCAATCGCGGCGCGCCCGGTATTGACGGGATGCGCATCGAGGACTTTCCGGCGTTTGCCCGTTCGCATTGGCCTGCCATCCGCCAGCAGCTTGCCGATGGCAGCTATCGTCCGCAACCGGTGCGACGGGTTTCGATCCCGAAGCCGGGCGGGGGCGAGCGTCTGCTGGGCATCCCGACCGTGGTTGATCGGGTGATCCAGCAAGCCATTGCGCAAGTACTCACGCCGATCTTCGACCCGCATTTCAGCCGGTCGAGCTACGGCTTCCGACCCAACCGTTCCGCCCACGGAGCATTGCGAAAGGCACAGACCCACATCAAGGCCGGCAACCGCATCGCGGTCGACCTGGACCTGGCGAAATTCTTCGACACGGTTCAGCACGACATCCTGATGGCCCGTGTGGCCCGAAGGGTAAGCGACAAGCGGCTGCTGGCTTTGATCGGGCACTACCTGCGGGCAGGCGTGCAGGTCGGGGACACCATCCAGACGACGAGAATCGGCACGCCGCAAGGCGGGCCGTTGTCGCCGTTGTTGGCCAACATCCTGTTGGACGACTTGGACCGTGAACTGGAACGCCGGGGCCACGGGTTTGTCCGCTACGCGGACGACCTGCTGGTGCTGGTCAAGACCGCCCGTGCCGGGCAGCGCGTCATGGCGAGCGTTATCCGCTTCGTCACACGCAAACTCGGTCTGGTGGTCAACGAGCAAAAGAGCCGAGTGGTGACGACCAATCAATGCGTGTACCTGGGATTTACCTTCCGGGGCAGCAAACTGCGTTGGTCCGAGCAAGCCTTCGCATACTTCAAGCACCGGGTCCGCAAACTGACCGGGCGCAGTTGGGGTGTGTCGATGGGCTATCGGTTGCACAAGCTCGCCCAGTACGTGCGCGGCTGGATGGCGTATTTTGGCATTTCGCAGTACTACCGCCCGATTCCCGAACTGGACCACTGGCTGCGCCGGCGGGTGCGGATGTGCTACTGGAAACGGTGGCGCAAGACGCGCACGAAGGTACGCAA
>DASSKC010000057.1:0-4752 GCA_035690885.1 Oleiagrimonas sp.
CGACCGTGGGTGCGGGCGATGTAGCCATTCAGATGATCGACCAGTTGATGCACCTGGTCCGCCGCATCGTCGTCAAGAAAGCGCATGCGCTCGGCGAACGCGCGAATCAGACTGCGAAACAACGCCATGAACAATGCCGCGCCAACCCCCTTGTCGCAGACGTCGGCCACGACCATGCCAATACGTTGCCCGTCGTGCAGCGGAAACGCATCGTAGAAATCACCGGCTACACGGCGTGCAGGCAGAAAACAGGCCGCCATGTCCCAGCCCGCGATCTCGGGCAGGTGATCGGGAAGGAAACTCGCCTGGATGTCACGCGCAATGTCCATCTCGCGTTCCAGGTTGCGCGCGTACTGTTGCTCATAGTCGTGCAGACGCTTTTTGGCCAAGCTCGCGTTCACGCGCGCACGCAGGATGTGCGGATTGAACGGTTTGGGCAGGTAGTCGTCGGCGCCCTGCGAAATGCCCTTGACCATGTTGTCCGTATCGTTGAGCGCGGAAATCAGGATGACCGGAATATGGCGAAGCGCTTCATCGGCCTTCAGGTGTTGCAGTACTTCGTGGCCGTCCATGCCGGGCATCATGATGTCGAGCAGCACCAGGTCGAACGGGTCGGCAGCAAGCTTGTCGAGTGCGTCGCGTCCATCGATCGCCAATTCCACGCGATGCCCCTCACGCTGCAGGCGGCGCGCCAGCAGATCGCGGTTCATCTCGTTGTCATCCACCACCAGCACATGCGCCGACCCTGAATCGTCGCGCGGGCGGGTGCGGCGCTCAACGCGCGGCAGATCAGCCGGCGTAGCGGCAACGGTATCGTGGGCGTCAGGCATTTTCTTCCTTCAGGACTTGACGCAGGTGACCCAGATCCGCCTCCATGGCGCGCTCACCGCATGCGATGACATGCGGAAACTTGTCGGTGTCGAACAACCGGATGTTCCCGCCGAATTCGGGCATGATCGGAATGATTTCGGCGTGGTGCGCCAGGTTGTGGAAAGCATAATTGGCGTGCAGCAGATTGTTGGTGTAGATCGAGTTGACCTGAAAGGCGTAACGCATTGCGGAGCGAATCCTGTGCGGGTAAGGGCTTTCGAAGCCCATCGCCAGGATGATGTCGGCGCCTTCGCGAATGGCGACATCCACCGGCAACGGATCATTCAAACAGCCATCCAGCAACCAGCGGCCATCGACGCACCATGGCTTCCAGATGTACGGAATGGCAACGCTCGCGCGCACGGCGTCAGCCACGTTGCCCTGGCTCAACACCACCTTTTGTCCGTCGGCGACGTCGGTGGCGACGATGTGCAGCGGCACGTTGGCGTCGGCGAAGGTACGGTCACCAAATGGTTTGCGCAGCGCGCGCCGCAAAGGTTCGTCACTGAGCATGCCGAAGCTGCCCTTGAAGCCGAACAAACGTGGAAACGCGGCGCTCAGCATCGAGCGCAGGTCGCGGCGACGCGTGATGGCCGGTGTCCACAGTTCACGTGTAAGGCGCTCACAGGTCTCCACGTCGTAGCCCAGCGCCATCACCGCGGCATAAATGCTGCCGCCGCTGCAGCCGACCAGCATGTCGATCTTGATACCGGCACGATCCAGCACCTTCCACAGTCCGAGCGCGGCAGCACACTTCACGCTGCCGGCGCCGATAACCAGCGCCAGCTTCTTGCGTGGGGGGCTCAATGTGTCCATGCAGCGCCCTCCCGGGCTGGAACGAAACGTGGCGGCCAAGCGCCGCGCCGCCGATGCAACCTGTCCAGGCCGTCAAACCGCATAGCTGTCGACTGCCGACTCGACGTCGTCATACAACTTCATGATGCTGGTGAAGCCGCTCAGCTCCAATACCTTCAACACATGCGGAGTGACGTTGCTCAGACGCAGGTCGCCGCCTTGCAGTCGGGTTTCTTTCAGGGTGGCCAGCAGCGCGCGCAATCCAACGCTGCTGGTGTAGTCGACGCCCGCAAGATCGGCAACGAGGTGGACGTTGCCCGACTCCACGCAGGTGTGGAATTCGGCCATCAGCATCGGCGCAGTCATTCCATCCACGCTGCCGACGACGCAGATCACCGCGACATGTTCACGCTGTTGAATTTCGATGTTCATTGACACCTGCTCCTTGCTGCGGGGAACCCGCAACCGGTAATGATTTGACCAACGTGAAAAGGTTTCCGCCTTGCTCGCGAGGCTCCCATTCAACGCTGTCCACAGCCTGCCGCACGAAATGCCAGCCCCAACCGCCGACCTCGCGCTCCTCCAGCGGAGCGTCACGCCTTGGCGCCGCGACGGTTGCCGGATCGAAGCGTGGCGCAGCGTCGATGAAACGAATCCGGACCTGCCCGGGCTGCGCATCGATATGAATCGTGATCGGTCCAGCGCCGCCCGGATACCCGTATTCCAGGATGTTGGTGAACACTTCCTCCGCAGCCAACCGAAGCGAGAACAGCGTGTCATCGTCGCCACCGGCCTGACAGCAAGCCTGTTCCACCAGGTGCATCAACGCAGGAAGATCACTCATGTGTGCCGCGCCGAGCACAATGCCACCAGCAACGGGCAGCGGCGTTGTCACGGTAGCGAACCGCTTGCACCCGTCACAGCCAGCCATGCCTTCATCTTCCCGATCAATCGATCGAGATCCACGGGCTTGGTATCAAAGTCGTCGCAACCTGCGGCCAACGCGCGCTCACGATCCTCGGCCATGGCGTGCGCAGTCAACGCGATAATCGGAATATCGCATGTTTGTGCACCAGCTTTCAGTCGACGGGTAACTTCCCAGCCGTCGATAACCGGAAGACTCATATCCATGAGCACCAGCTGCGGCTGGGTGCTGGCTGCCAGGTCCAGCGCCGCCTGGCCATCCACCGCAGTGACGACGGTATAGCCGTGGCGCGACAAACGACGGGACAGCATGTCCCGGTTCATCTCGTTGTCTTCCACCAGCAGGATCTTCATGGTCTGGACCACTGCCACCGAGGCTGCAACGCGTGTCGCACTTCCTGCTCCAGCTGATCGCCAGTGTAGCTGCCCTTCTGGATCACGGTGTCCACGTAGCCCGCCAGGATCTTGCGCTCACCGAGCGTCAGCTCCTTCGCGGTGAGCACGACTACCGGCAGCGCAGCATCGAGGAGGCGGCGGCCGTTGAGCGCGGCGAGGAAGGCGAACCCGTCCATTTGCGGCATCATCAAGTCCAGCAACACCAATGCGGGTCTGACTTCGTCCACGCGTTCCAACCCATCGGCACCATTCGCGGCCTCCACCACTTTCCACCCATGACGTGCCAACTGCCGCCGCAACATGCTGCGCGTCGTCGCGTCGTCATCGACCACCAGGATGGGACGCTCGGAGCTCAAGCCGAGGTATTTCTCCACGGTGCGCAGCAGCGTCTCGCGCTCCACCGGCTTGACCAGGTAATCGGCGGCACCCACTGCGAAACCGAGCGTCTTGTCGCGGGTGACGGAAATCATCACCACCGGAATATCCGCCAGTGCCGGGTCTTGCTTCAATTCCGACAACACCGCCCAGCCATCCACCGATGGCATCAGCACATCCAGCAGGATCAGATCCGGATGCAGTTCGCGCGCAAGCCGCAAACCCTCGTTGCCGCCCGCCGCAGGCACCACCTGGAAACCCTCGCCCGCCAACGTCCGGCCAATCAGTTCGCTGCCGGCGAGGTCGTCATCCACGACCAGGATCGTGCCCGTGGATGGCGCCTGTGCGGGCGTCGGCGCAGTGGCCGTGGCGGGCCCATCCGGGTTGTCCGACGGCAGCTTCGGACTCGCCGGCACGCGTACCGTGAACGTGGTGCCCTCTCCCGGCGCACTCTGCATCTGGATGCCGCCCCCAAGCAGCTCGGCGTAACGCCGGCTCAGGGCCAGGCCAAGACCGGTGCCACCATACTTGTTCTGCGTCGACGCGTTGGCCTGCGCAAACGGTTCGAACAGCTTCGCCTGTTGTTCGGGCGTAATGCCGATGCCGGTGTCCTGGACCGCGAACACCAGCCAGTCGCGCGACGCCACGGACTCGCGTTGTGCGCGCAAATAAATGGTCCCGTTTTCCGTGAATTTGCCGGCATTGCCCAACAAGTTGAACAGGATCTGCCGCAGCTTGGTGACATCGGTATGCATGCTGCCCACCTCGCCGGCGTCCAGGATCAGTCGATTGCCGTTCTTGTGCACCAGCGGCTGGGTGGTATTGACCACGCTCGCGAGCAACGCATTGACCTGCACCATCTCCAGGCTAAGCTCCATCTTGCCGGCCTCGATCTTGGACAGATCCAACACGTCGTTGATCAATCCCAACAGATGCTTGCCGGCGACATTGATCTTTTTGAGATCCGGGATCAGGTCGGCGTGGCCGTTTTCCTCGGCCTCCTCGGTCAGCAGCTCGCTGTAGCCGATGATCGCATTCAATGGCGTACGCAGCTCGTGGCTGATGTTGGCAAGAAAGACGCTCTTGGAGTGGTTGGCCGTGTCGGCAGATGCCCGCGCCTGTTCCAGTTCCCTGCTTTTCTCCTCGAGCGCGAGTTTTTGTGCCTCCAGCAGTTTGCGGCCCGCGACAAAGCGCTTGCTTTGGACATACGCGTGCGAAGCGAACAGCCAGCCCAGAATGAAGATTCCGGCAATGCTGGCCAATGTGGGCCATAACGGTGAAGCCATCTGGATCTGAAAACCGGTGAGCAGACCCACACCGACCAATCCTATCGCGACGCCCACGAGCCCCTTGGCGAAAAGCCGCGGTCCGCCCACGCCGAGGTTGGAATAG
>DASSKC010000058.1:0-3430 GCA_035690885.1 Oleiagrimonas sp.
TTCGACGGCGCCGATCCGGAACGGCTCGCGCAACTGGGCGAGGCACACCGGCCCTCGGTATCGGACCTGTTCGTTGCCACCATGAAAGGGACCTACGCATGAACGCCATCACGCAATCACGCTTCGCCTGGTTGCTGAAGCGGGAGTACTGGGAGGAGCGACGCGGCTTCCTGTGGGCACAGGTGATCGCGGTCGGGGTGATCATCGGGATCACGATCCTCGGCATCATCGCCGGCGAGGTGTTCCGGGCGCGCGTCGGAGGCTCCGGAAATATCAACATGGGCATGAACCTCAGTGAATTGCTGCGCAACGGCATGGCCCACAACATGGTTGATGTGGTCAAGTCGCTGGACATGACCATGTTGCTGTTCGGCGTCGTGTCCGCGGTCGTGCTGTTCTTCGTGGTGTTCTTTTACCTGTTGGGCGCGCTGTACGACGACCGCCGCGACCGCAGCATCCTGTTCTGGAAATCGCTGCCGCTTTCGGACACCTCGACGGTGGTTTCCAAGGTTGTCGCGGCCATCGTCATCGCGCCGCTGATCGCGGTGGTGGTGGTGCTGGCGGGTTACATCTGTGCCCAGATCGTCATGAGCCTGTGGTTCCTGGCGCACGGCGTCAACCCGTTCGGACTGCTGTGGGTGCACGCCGACCCGTTCTCGGTCTGGCTGCACCTGCTGGCCATGGTGCCGGTCAACGCCGTGTGGGCGTTGCCGACGGTCGGTTGGCTGCTGTTCTGGTCGGCCGCGGTACGCAGCAAGCCGTTTCTGTGGGCCGTGGTCATTCCGATCGTCGCCGGGGTGCTGAATTTCTGGATCGGCCTGCTCGGCCTGCCGAACATCCCGACGCAGTTCTTCTGGAGCAATCTGGTCGGCCGCGCGCTGCTCAGCGTCATCCCTGGAACGTGGATGGCACCCGACGCCCAGCGGATAGGCGTGCACTTCATGGATTCCGGCGATTTCGCCAGGATCAGCTACTCGTCCATGGCGCACGCCTTCACCCTGCCGGGCATGTGGATCGGTGCCGTGGTCGGCATCGCGCTGATCGCCGCCGCGATCTGGTTCCGCCGCTGGCGCGACGAAGTCTGACAACACACGGGAGACAACCATGAAGCGGATTCTGACCGTCGCGGGCGCTGCCTTGATCATGGCAACGCTCGCCGCCTGCTCACCGGGCATCCACACTCTCGACAGCAGCATCACCTTCGATTCGGACGGCCTGGTGGTGCACGCATCGGGACACCCGAACGCGCACGTCAGCAGCGACGGTGACCTCAATATCGGCGGCAAGACCGTCGCGGTCACGCCCGCACAACGCCAGCTGCTCAAGCGCTATTACCAGCAGGCGCACGACACCATGCATGCGGGCGAAGCCGTGGGCAAGCAGGGGGTGCGAGTGGCCACCCGCAGCATCGGCGCGGCGATCCGCTCGATCTTCCACGGCGAATCGTCCGCGGCCAAAAAGCAACTGGACGCCCAATCACAGAGCATCGAAACCGCGGCCAATACGCTATGCGGCGACATCAACACACTGGGCGCCACCCAGCAGGCGATCGCCAATCAGATTCCCGCGTTCAAGCCCTACGCGTCCAGCAACCAGTTGAAATGCAAGATCACCCACACCACGACCTATACCACCGCTGGCACGCCTCACCCGTCCGCACAAGGCGCCGGCACCGCTTCCAAATCCTTCTCTTCATCTTCGAGCAACCCATGAAAACCATGCGCACCGTTGCAATCGTCCTCGCCGCGAGCCTCGTCGCACTGACCGCGTGCAGTACCGCTGATGAGGGCTCCAGCCATTCCAGCGTGTTCCAGCATCTGTCGATCGACAACCACGGCAACGTCATTGCCCTCGCCCGTGACGGCCGCGAGGCGACGGTGACCCCTGCGGGCGATCTCGTGATCAGCGGCAAGCCGCTTGCCGTCACCCTGGAACAACGCCAATTGCTGGAAACGTACCGCAACGCAGCACTCGAACTGCGGGACGACGGCGTGGCCACCGGCAAGGCCGGCGTGCACACCGGCATTCATGCAATCGGCGCGGTCGCCAGTGGGCTGGCAAGCGGCGACCCCGACTCCATCGGCGCGAAGGTGAATGCCAATGCCGACAAGGTCGACGCCTTGGCGCGCGAGGTGTGCAACGACCTGGCACGACTGTACGCGCTGCAAGGCAAACTGACCGTCGCGATTCCCGCATTTCAACCGTACGCAACCATCGAACGTCGCGAAGTATCCGGCTGTCGTGTCGACTGAAGCCGGAAGACGGGTGGCGTGAAGACCGTGACTGGGCCTCGCATCTGATCGCCGCGCTTCCGGATACGGTGCACTCGATCGACCGCGTGATTGCGGCTACGGGTCGACCGCAATCCGCACTGACCGCACGCCACGCGTGTTGTCCCCACCACCAGAAAGACTGAAGATGCCCAGGTACCCGAAAACACTGCTCGGCGTCTACGCCGCCGTCCTCACCGCCGCTTTTGACACGCTGCTGTTGATGGGCGCACGCGCCCACGGCCCCGTCGATTTCGACACAATCAACGTCCACCGGATCAACGTGCGCGAACCCGATGGCACGCTGCGCATGGTGATCTCCGATCGCACCGAACTTCCCGGCCTGATCGTGCACGGAAAGGAGCATCCACACCCGCGCCCCCTCGCCGGCATGCTGTTCTACGACGATGAAGGTACCGAGCAGGGCGGGCTGGTCTTCTCGGGCAAGAAGGGGGGGACGGCAAGGGCGACAGTGGCCTGAGCCTGACCTTCGACCGCTGCAACCAGGACCAGCAGTTGCAGTTGATCGGCCTCGACGAACACGGCCACGCGTTTGCGGGGATGGCGGTAAACGACGTGCCGGCGATGCCGATCCAGCAGGTGCTCGACGAACAGAAGAAGATCGATGCCATGCCGGACGGTGCCGCGAAAACGCGGGCGCAAGCGCAGTTGCGCGAGCAAAGCGGGATCACGCCGCGCTACTTCGCCGGCAAATCGCGATCAGGGAACTCCGTGGTGATGTTGCAGGACGCAACCGGTGCGCCTCGGCTGGCGCTGATGGTGACGCCGGAAGGCAAGGCTTCCATCGAGTTCCTCGACGCCAGCGGCAAGGTCCAGCGCACGTTGACGGCCAATGACACCGCGGCCGGGAAGCCATAGTTTCCGGAGCGTGCGACCCGCCGTACCGTCAAGTGCAAGCTGCAGCCGAAGCGCCATTGATTCGGCTGGCCCCATCGCATCCAGTTATCGTCATTCCGGGGTCGCCCGCGTCGTTTGCGGGCGGAACCCGGAATCGGTTCGCATTGGGAAACACACCGATTCCGGGTTCATCGCCGATGAGGCCCGCGATGCCCCGGAATGACGAGAGTGCGGGCGGTTTCGCCCGCAAGCATTGATCCGGGCTATTTCCCGTGGATACCGCCCTTGGTCAATGCCACCGG
>DASSKC010000059.1:0-7258 GCA_035690885.1 Oleiagrimonas sp.
CTGTATCGCATGCCATCAGCAACAGGCGTTCCATCCAGTCGTAAAGGTCGCGCAAGGCGACTTCGGTGAGCAGCGGAATGTGCAGTCCGTCGCGGGCATGGTCGACGATCAGGGTTTCGCCGATCAGGCGGTACAGTGCGAATCGAACCGGCGTGGGGCTGGTGTGGAATTGTTCGGCGAGGCTCGCCGGATCCAGTCGCTGCCCCGGTGCGTAGCGCCCCGACCGCAGGTCGCGTCTGACCTGTCGGTACACGAATGCACTCTTGGAGCGGACCGTATCCATCGTTGAACTCCATGTAGGCGGATGGTTGTTTCCGAACTGAACGGTATGCGGCGTTGCGTGAAGGCGGGTTGCGCCTGCGTCGCGGGAATGAGCGCGGTGCGCGATCGTGTCGTCAACTGGATGGTGCGTCAGTCATTGGCGATGCGATGGTCTTGCGCCTTGGTCCAGGGGCATCGCTCGGCTTGCTCATGGTCCTTGGTTTTCACGGATTCGAGCCTTTCGCGGCCAGCCGTCGCGCCACGTGTCAAACGTCATCCGCGCATCGACGCAGCGTAACCTTAGCGAGCGCTTTGCGCCGGCTATGCCAACGCGGTCACATTTTTGCGGGCCAACGTCACTTGTGCAGACAGCAAAAAAGCGCTTGCAGGTGGATGCCGAGGTTCGCGCACGACACTGGCAAAATATGCCAATGACAACCCGTGGAGAGCGAATCATGCCGACGCGCAACGTGGTGCTGACCCCGCAACAATCGAGTCTGGTGGATCAGCTGGTGTCTTCCGGGCGCTATCAGAATGCCAGCGAGGTGCTGCGTGATGGCGTGCGTCTGGTGGAGCAGCGCGAGAAAGGTTATGCGATGCATCTGGAGTCTCTGCGCGGCCGGCATCGCGAGACATTACGACAGCTTCGATGACCCGCCCAGGCTCCTGGCGAGCGAAAGGGCGCCGGTATGCGTTTTGACAAACATACGGCATTGCCGTATGTTATGTCCATGTTCACGGTTGCCGAGACCGACGAATTCAAGGACGACGTGGCTTCTATCTGGACGGAAGCGGAACGTCTCGAGTTTTGCGCATGGATCGCGGCCCACCCGGAAGCCGGCGACGTGATCTCGGGCAGCGGCGGCTGCCGCAAGGTGCGTTGGGCAGCCTCCGGACGCGGCAAACGTGGTGGCGCCCGCGTGATCTACTACAACCGGCTGGACGACGGTGTTATCTGGTTGTTGGTGATCTACACCAAAGCGGTGCGCGGCAACATCCCGGCGCACATCCTCAAGCAAGTGAAGGAGGCCTTATGAGCACCATGACCGGTAAAGAACTGGGCGAGAAGCTGCTGCGCTCGGTGAAGCAGATGAAACGTGCGCAGCCTGCGCGTACCACCTTGGTGACGCTGAGCGAGGCCACCCGGGCGCGCACGCGTACCGGTTTGTCGCAGACTGAATTCGCGGCGCTGTTGGGTGTGTCTCCGCGTACCCTGCAGGACTGGGAGCAGGGACGTCGTGAGCCGACGGGCGCGGCCAAAACACTGCTGCGCGTGGCGGCAACGCATCCGAAGGTGTTGTTGGATCTGCGGGCCTGAGTGAAGAGGGGCGGAGGTAATCAAATCCCTGGATGAGTCGCGCATTCGCAGCGTGTTTGCCGAAGTTTGCGCGTGAGCGGATTCGTGCTCACAAACGGATCCCTTTGGATCGCGCCTCGACCTTGATCGCACGCTGCGGATCTTGTGCAACGATGATATCGAACCGCTGTTCGCCAAGTTCCATTTGCAGCAGGCTGGCCAGGCGCAGTTTTTCGTGCAGCCCGGAGCGGCCTTTGAGGCTACAGGCACTCGGTTCGACGTAGAGGTCGATGTCACCGCCTCTGGCGGCGTCGTTCACGCGGCTTCCGAACAGGTATACGTCTGCGGGCTCGCCAAACATCTGCTTGGCCAGCCGTTTGACGGTGTCGGCTTGTTGCTGGGTGATGCGCATGCGCGGCAGATAGCAGGGAAGGGCGTCGACGGCATTTCGGGGAAGCGATTGTCTAACGGCAACGAGCCTTACGCGTGGTCACCGCGCTGGGTCTGTTTGGATGGCCATTAACAATCCGGTTGGCGCGTCGAGTAGCTGTGGGGCCGATGGCACGGCTATGCACGCTCTGCACGGATCACTTGCAATCCGTGCAGAGCGTGTTTGATGTTGCCCGGTCGACTGTTGTTCGGGGCTGAACGCTTGTGGCTACTTCTGCTGCTGCTTGCGCTCGCTGTTCAGCGTGGACGGCGAGGCCCGGATCCATGGCGTTGAAGGTGAAATGCGGAGGGTTCGGCATGTTCGTTAAAGCGAACTTTATGGCGGCATGAAGGATAAAATGTACGCCATAACAGACATTGTGCCCATTCTTGGAAAGGTGCCATGGACGAAATCCATTTGGTTGTTCCGGGCATGACACGATTGTCCATTGTCTACACAAACGTGTAGAATGCGTGGCATGAAAGTGTCAGGGATGGACTGGGATGACGGCAACTGGCCGAAGTGCGGCAAGCACGGCGTGTCCCGCGAGGAGATCGAGCAGGTGCTCATGGGGATGCCCGCCGTGTTGGAAGACCCGTACCCCCATGAGTCGCGCATGCGGGCCATCGGCAAAACCAGCGCTGGACGACATGTGTTTTTGGTATTCATGCAGCGTGAGGTCAAGGGCAGAGTTTTGCTGCGTCCCATCAGCGCCCGCTACATGCACGGGAAAGAAGTTGACCATTATGAAAGACAAATCAAAATCCATGCCGCCCCTCAAGAGTGATGCCGAGGCGGAACAGTTTGTCGAAACGTCAGACCTGTCCGAGTACGACCTGTCCGGTTTCAAACCGCGTCGTTTCGAGTTCGAACCCAAATCCGCGTCATTGAACATGCGTCTCCCGGCGTCGTTGCTGAGCGCCGTCAAACGCAAGGCCAAAGCCCATGGTGTTCCCTACACGCGTTACGTGCGGCGCGTGCTGGAAAACGATCTGGCGAGTGCGGATCAGGACGTTCGTGAACAGCAGAAGTCCGGAAAGGTGGATCACCTGCACCGCTGAGTGTCGCGTTCCGGGACCCGGCCGCGATCAGATCCGGTCAGACACCTGGCGATACTCATCCAGTGAATCCGCATTCGCCAGCGCATCCGTGTTTTTCACCGTCTGCCCATGGATGGCCTTGCGCACCGCCATCTCGCTGATCTTGCCGGAGATGGTGCGCGGGATGTCGGCAACCTGCTCGATCACGGCCGGGACGTGGCGCGGGGTGGTGTTGGCGCGGATCTGCTTTTTGATGCGTTGGCGCAGGTCGTCGTCGAGGGTGATGCCTTCACGCAGGCGCACGAACAGGACGACTTGTTCGTCGTCATCGCGCTTGTGGCCGACGGCGACCGATTCCAGTACTTCGTCGATCTGCTCGACCTGGCGGTAGATTTCGGCGGTGCCGATGCGCACGCCGCCGGGGTTCAGGGTGGCGTCGGAGCGGCCGTGGATGATGACGCCGTCGTGTGGCGTGATCTCGATGTAGTCGCCGTGGCTCCAGATGCCGGGCTGTTTGTCGAAGTAGGCCTTGCGGTAGCGTTCGCCGTCGGGGTCGTTCCAGAAGCTGACGGGCATGGACGGGAATGGTTTCAGGCACGACAGCTCGCCGGGCTCGCCGCGCACCGGCTGGCCGTCGTCGTCGAGCGCTTCAACGGCCATGCCCAGACCGCGGCATTGCAGCTCGCCGCGCCAGACCGGCAGGATCGGGTTGCCGAGTGCAAAGCACGAGACGATGTCGGTGCCGCCGGAGATGGATGCCAGCAGCACGCGTTCCTTGACGTCGCGATAGACGTAGTCGAACGATTCGGGCGCCAGTGGCGAGCCGGTGGACAGGATGGTTTTGAGCTTGGCCAGCTTGTGCGTCTCGCGCGGTTTGGAGCCGGCTTTTTCGGTGGCCGAAATCCACTTGGCGCTGGTGCCGAAGATGGAGATGCCGACGTCATCGACCAGGTTCCACATGGCGTCGGCCTCGGGCCACGCCGGCGAGCCGTCGTAGAGCACCAGGGTGGCGCCGGTGGCCAGCGACGAGACCAGCCAGTTCCACATCATCCAGCCGCAGGTGGTGTAGTAGAAGATGCGGTCTTCGCGCTTGAGATCCGTGTGCAGCACCAGTTCCTTGAGGTGTTGCAGCAGCGTGCCGCCGGTGCCGTGCACGATGCACTTGGGCACGCCGGTGGTGCCGGACGAGTACATGATGTACAGCGGATGGTTGAACGGTACCGGCGTGAATTCGGGGGCGTGATCGCCGGAGCCGACAAAGTCGCGCCACAGGGCGGCATCGCGCAGGCTCTCGAGCGATGGTTCGTCGCTGGCGTAGGGCACCACGACCAGTTTTTCGATCGACGGGATCTTCTCGAGGATGCCACGGACCTTGCCCAGGCAATCGTGTTGCTTGCCGTTGTACGCATAACCATCGGCCGTGAACAGCACCCTGGGCTCGATCTGGCCGAAGCGGTCGACCACGCCGTTGATGCCGAAGTCGGGCGAGCACGACGACCATGTCGCGCCGAGCGCCGTGGTCGCCAGCATGGCGATCACGGTTTCCGGCATGTTCGGCATGAAGCCGGCGACGCGGTCGCCGATGCCGACGCCGGCAGCCTTGAGCGCGTGCTCCATGCGGCCGACTTCGGCATGCAGTTCGGCATAGGTGTATTCGCGCTGGTGGCCCCACTCGTTGCGGAACACGATGGCCAGCTTGTCGTCCTTGAAGCGCAGCAGGTTTTGCGCGAAGTTCAGCGTGACGTTGGGGTAGAAGCGGGCGCCGGGCATCTGCTCGGGGTTTTCCAGCGGGGGCTCGAAGTCGCCCGACGCGCGGATGCCGCAAAATTCCCATACCAGCGACCAGAATTTTTCCGGTTTGCGGATGGAAAAATCGTACAGCGCGTCGTATTCGCGCAGGTCCTCGTTGCCGGCATGTTCGGCCGCAAAGCGCAGGAATCGGCTCATGTTGGCGCGCTCGACGCGCTCGGAGCCGGGGGACCAGATGGGTTGGTTCGTCATGCGCGCTTTACTCCTTGATTGCCCGTGGCACGACGCGTTCGCCACAAGACTGCCATTGTGCCATCCAGTCAGGAAAGCCGGAAGGAGCGGCTCCTCGTTCTTGACAAAAACCTCGGCATGATCCGCAGGTTGCACCAGAATCTCGGCATTCCGGCCGAGAGCCTTATTGGATCCTGACTCATTCGCGCACGGTGACCAAGCTGTCGCGGCAATGTCGGATTGATGGAGCCAATCCGACCTACAGCAGGTAGGTCGGATCAAGGAGCATCGCGACGGATCCGACGTGTGCGTTACAGCGCGGCTTCGAGTTCCGGA
Organism: Oleiagrimonas sp.; assembly: GCA_035690885.1. Lineage (GTDB taxonomy): Bacteria > Pseudomonadota > Gammaproteobacteria > Xanthomonadales > Rhodanobacteraceae > Oleiagrimonas. The sequence goes on from DASSKC010000059.1 coordinate 5,345, forward strand.
ATGATCTTGAACAGGTCGCCGACCAGGCCGATGTCGGCCACTTCGAAGATCGGGGCTTCGGCGTCCTTGTTGATGGCCACGATGGTGCCGGCGTCCTTGATGCCGGTCAGGTGCTGGATGGCGCCGGAGATGCCGAAGGCCATGTACAGCTCGGGAGCGATGATCTTGCCGGTCTGGCCGACTTGCATGTCGTTGGCGCAGTAGCCGGCGTCGACGGCGGCACGCGAGGCGCCGACGGCGGCGCCGAGCTTGTCGGCCAGCTTGTAGACGATGTCGAAGTTTTCCTTGGAGCCGACGCCGCGGCCGCCCGAGATCACCTTGGGCGCGCTTTGCAGGTCCGGGCGATCGCTCTTGGCCTGCTTGAGTTCGACGAAGCGGGTGTGCGTGGGCAGCTCGGCGTCCGCGTTCGCGGCCTCGACCGGGGCGCTGTTGTCGCCGCTGGCGGCGGCCTTCCACGAAGCGGTGCGGATGGTGGCCACGACCGTGTCTTCGCTCGGGGTCTCGACGGTGACGATGGCGTTGCCGGCGTAGATCGGGCGGGTGAAGCTGTGCTCGCTTTCCACGCTCATCACGTCGCTGACCTGGGCCACGCCGAGCAGTGCGGCCACGCGCGGCATGACGTCCTTGCCGAAGGTGGTGGACGGGGCGAAGACGTGGCTGTAATCGGCGGCGACGGCGACGATCTGCGGCGCCAGCACGGCGGCCAGATCGTGCGCGTTCTCGGCGCGGGTGGCGGTCAGGACCTTGCTGACGCCTTCAAGCTTGGCGGCTTCGCCAGCCACCGCGTCGGCGTTGTCGGACAACACCAGCACGTCGATGGCTTCGGGTTTGACGGCCGCGGCGGCGCTCACGGCGCGCGCGGTGGACACATTGAGTGTGCCGTTGAGGTGTTCGGCGATGACGAGAATCTTGCTCATGGCTCATACCTTTGGTTGTGACTCCCTCTCCCTTCGGGAGACGGATGGGGTGAGGGTGCGGCACTTGCCGACATGTCGCGTCGTACCGGACCCTCACCCGGCCTTCGGCCACCCTCTCCCGGTGGGAGAGGGGCGATTACGGGTTACAGCAAGCCCTTGTCTTTCAATGCGGCGATCAGGGCGGCGGCGTCTTCGACCATCACGCCCTTTTCGCGCTTGGCCGGCGGCGCGTAGTGCGTGTTCTTGAGGTGGTCGCCGGGCTCCACGCCCAGGTCGGCCAGCGGCTTGGCGTCGATCGGCTTGCGCTTGGCCTTCATGATGTCCGGCAGCTTGATGAAGCGCGGCTCGTTCAGGCGCAGGTCGGTGGTGACCACGGCCGGCAGGTCCACTTCGATGGTTTCCAGGCCGGCGTCGACTTCGCGCGTCACCGTGGCCTTGTCGCCGTCGATCTTCAGCACGCTGGCGAATGTGGCTTGCGGACGTTCCCACAACGCGGCCAGCATCTGGCCGGTCTGATTGGAATCGTCGTCGATGGCCTGCTTGCCCAGGATCACCAGGCTCGGCTCCTCGGCCTCGATCAGCTTGAGGAAGGTGCGCGCGGCGGTCAGCGGCTGGATGGGCGCGTCGGTGGTCACGTGGATGGCGCGGTCCGCGCCCATGGCCAGACCGTTGCGCAGGTGCGAGGTGAGATTGTCCGGGCCGATGCCGGCGATGACCACTTCGTCGGCGACACCGGCTTCGCGCAGGCGCAGGGCTTCTTCCAGCGCGATTTCGTCAAACGGGTTGGCGGACAGTTTCACGCCGTCGGTGACCACGCCCGAGTTGTCGGGGCGGACCTGGACGCGCACGTTGTAATCCACCACGCGCTTGTAACCGACCAGAATCTTCATGGGCTGTTCCTTGGATGACTGCCACGCATCGTTGCCGGCGTGGCCTGAATGGAATTGAACGGCCATTCTAACCGAGCTGCGTCTGCGGTCGAAGGGCGCCGGTTATG
>DASSKC010000060.1:0-89460 GCA_035690885.1 Oleiagrimonas sp.
AACAGTTCGATATCGAACGCGGCGATGCCGTGGCTGACCGTTACCCACAAGATCCAGACCAGAAAACCCAGTCCGAACAGCGTGGCAACGCAACCCATCACCAACGCGATCGTGTTGCCGAGTTGACGGCGCAGGTACCGGTTGATCATGCCTTGCCCTCCCGGCGTTCCATCGAGCGCAGCATCAGGCGTGCGACCAGCAGCACGATGAAGGTCACCACGAACAGCAGGAAGCCGAGCGCCATCAGCGCGGCGCGGTGGGTGCCGACGGCCTCGTTGAATTCGTTGGCGATGGCCGATGAGATCGTGGTGCCGGGCATCAGCAGCGAGGCGTGGATGTCGAAGCTGTTGCCGAGCACGAAGGTGACGGCCATCGTCTCGCCCAAGGCGCGTCCGAGGCCGAGGAAGATGCCGCCGACCACGGCCTGACGCGTGTACGGAAGCACGATGTGCCAGACCACTTCCCAGGTCGTCGAGCCGAGTGCGTAGGCCGACTCCTTCAGTCGTGTCGGCACCGTCCGGAACACGTCGCGCATCACCGCGGCGATGAACGGAATGATCATGATCGCCAGCACGATGCCGGCGGTCAGCGTACCCAGTCCGAGCGGTGGTCCGGAAAACAAGACGCCGATCAATGGCCAGGTGCCGATGTGGTCATTGAGCCACGGATCGACGTACTCGGCCATGAACGGCACCAGCACGAACAGGCCCCACATGCCGTAGATGATCGACGGGATGCCGGCCAGCAGTTCGATGGCCGTGCCGATCGGGCCACGCAGCCAGCGTGGTGCGATCTCGGTCAGGAACAGGGCGATGCCGAAGCTGACCGGTACGGCGATCGCGATTGCGATCAACGAGGTCACCAGGGTGCCGTAGATCGGTGCCCATGCACCGTAGTCGTCCTCGACCGGATTCCACGCCGAGCTGGTCAGGAAATCGAGCCCCTGACCGATGAGCACTTCGCGGCCGCCCCAGAACGTGGCCAGGGCGGCACCCAGCAATGCTGCCAGCACCAGCAAGGCGCAGCCCATCAACAGGCGGCGGAACCAGCGGTCGTGGCGGGCGTCACGGCGGCGGCGCTGTTCGACGCTGTCGACGATGGGTGGAAACGTGGCGGCCATGGCGTGAGATCGTGAATGTGTGAAGTGGCGTTCGTGTTTGCATCACTGCGGGGAAGGCTGCAACCCAGTCGGGGAGAGGTCGGACGCGGGGCAACATCCCGTGTGCGCCTGCGTCCAGCTACCTGAGTTCCAGCCTTCCCGGCAATGATGCGTCGATGCCGTCGCGGGGGAGAGCGGAGGCCCGGGCGGGCCTCCGCCAACCGGTCAGTTTTCGAACTGCTTGTCCCAGTATTTTTCGATGCGCTTGACCAGCGAATCGGGCAGCGGCACGTAGTCGAGTGCGGCGGCTTGCTGCTGGCCGTTTTCGAGCGACCATTCGAAGAAGTCCAGCGCCGCGTCCGAGCGCTTCTCGTGCGTGGACTGCTTGGGCATGATCACCCAGGTGGTGGCCGTGATCGGCCAGGCCCTGGCGCCCTTGGCGTTGGTCATGATGAGGTTGAAGTCTTTCGCGCTGGCCCAGTCGGCCGTCGCCGCGGCGGCCTGGAAACTGCCGGCGCCCGGGTCGACGACCTTGCCGGCGGCATTCTTCAGCTTGCTCCACGCGATGTGGTTGGTCAGTGCGTAGGCGTATTCGACGTAGCCGATCGCGCCGTCCATCTGCTTGACGTAGGCGGCCACGCCCTCGTTGCCCTTGCCGCCGATGCCGGTCGGCCAGTCGACCGCCGTGCCTTCACCCACGCTGGACTTCCATGCCGGGCTGACCTTGGACAGGTAGTTGGTGAAGTTGAACGAGGTGCCCGAGCCGTCCGAGCGATGCACCACGATGATGCGCTGGTCGGGCAGCGTCACGGACGGGTTGAGCCTGGCGATGGCCGCGTCGTTCCAGCGCGTGATTTCGCCCAGGAAGATCTTCGCCAGCGTCGGACCGTCGAGGACCAACTCACCCGGCTGCATGCCCTCGACATTGAGGATCGGCACGATGCCGCCGATCACGATCGGGAACTGGCCCATGCCGTACTTGTCCAGATTCTGTGCCGACATCGGCTTGTCCGAGGCACCGAAGTCGACCGTGCCGGCCTTGATCTGCGCGATGCCGCCGCTGGAGCCGATGGACTGGTAGTTGATGTGATCGCCGGTCTTGGCGGCATAGGTGGCCGACCATTTGGACATGACCGGATACACGAAACTGGAACCGGCGCCGGTGACATCGGTGGCGCTCGCACTCATGCAGAACACCGAGGCGGCAATGGCGACGGCGAGGCGTGTTGTGAACGGCTTGGACATGGGCTGATCCTCGAATGATGACGAATGGTTGATGTGTTCGCCGCCATTGAAGGCGTTTCCTGTTGCCGTTTTGTGAGAGCGATATTGCAGTTGCGTGACACGTCATGCATGGTTCATGCACGTGTCGTTCTGTCATCGAATCGTCATCGGCGTGGAACATGTCGGTCATGAAAGGTGCGCATGGTGGAGCGGTCTTTTCCTTCCGGAGTCCATTCATGCCCCGCAAACTTGTCACCACCGCTGTGGCCGCCGCGCTCGGTTTGTCCGCTGTCACTGCCCAGGCCGCACCTGGCGACACCACCATCCACGGCAAGATGTACGTCGACCTGACGCACATCGATCAAAGCCACAGCGACACGGGTGATACCGATGCGTCAGGCACGGGTTTCGATGCCAAGCGCTTCTACTTCACCGTCAAGCACCAGCTCGATCCAGTCTGGTCACTGCGACTGACCACCGACTTCAACTACGTGCGCAACGACGGGCAGACCAACCTGTACGTCAAGAAGGCCTATGTGCAAGGTCATTTCTCCGACGCGGCGGTGTTGCGCATCGGTTCGGCCGGCACGCCGTGGATTGGCCTGTCCGAGGATTACTACGGCTTCCGTTACGTCGAAAAGGTACTGGTCGATCGCCTCGACTATGGCAGCTCGGCGGACTGGGGCGTGCACATGGGTGGAAAGCTCGGTGCAAACCGGCAGTTCAATTACGCCGTGTCGGTCATCAACGGCGCCGGCTACAAGCACGCCACGCGTGGCAAGGGCATGGATGTGGCCGCACGCATAGGCTATGTGCCCATCGATGGCATGATCATCGCGCTCGGCGGGTACTCCGGCACGCTCGGCAAGGAGACCGAAAACACCCCCGCCGCACACACGGCCAAACGCGCCGACCTGATGATCGCCTACGCCAGCGACGCGTTCCGCGTCGGCGCCGAATACTTCCGTGCCAACGACTGGAACGCCGTACTGTCACCGACCAGCGACACCTCCAGCGGCTGGTCGGTGTGGGGCAGTGCCGCGTTGAGCGAAACCATCAGCGTGTTCGCGCGTTACGATCAGGCCGACCTCAGCAAGGACATCGACCCGCAAGCACAAGACACCTACTACAACGTCGGCATGCAGTTCCAGGTTATCGACGGCTTCAAGCTGGCTGCCGTGTACAAGCACGAAAAGCGCGAGGGCAGCGTGGCCACTCCCGTGCCGCCACACGTCGCCAACCTGACCACCAACGAGTTTGGTTTGTGGGGCGAGATCAAGTTCTGACGAGATGCCGGCGTGGTACCCAGGCACGAATGCAGCGTGGTTCGTGCCTGGGTATCGGCTGTCTGATGATCGGCCCGTGACCATGTAATGGCACGCGGCGTGATGCGCGGTTATTCCACCGCGTGCTGCTCGGGGCCGAGCAGGCGCGAGGTATCGAATACGCAGCTGAAGACCGAGCCTTTGCCGGATTCGCTGCGGATGTCCAGTTGCGCCTGATGCAGGTTCAATACGTGCTTGACGATGGACAGCCCGAGGCCGGTACCGCCCTTGTCGCGTGAGCGACTGGACGACACGCGGTAGAAGCGTTCGCTGAGTCGGGCCAGGTGTTGCCTCGGAATGCCGTAGCCGGTGTCGGTCACCGAGTAGGTGGCGCCATTGATCGTGCGCTTCCAGCGAATGGTGATGCTGCCGCCATCGGGGGTGTAGCGCACGGCATTGCTGACCAGGTTGGAAAACGCGCTGTGCAGGTCGCGTGGCGAGCCGCGCAGGTCGGCGTCGCTGTCGACGGCCAGCGCAATCCGGTGGCGACCCTGACTGAGCGCCTCGGCTTCCTTGCGCAATGCGATGAGCATGTCGCCCATGTCGACGCGCTCGTCCGGCAGGTGGCGCTGGGTTTCCAGACGTGACAGCGTCAGCAGGTCTTCGACGATCTGCCCCATGCGACGTGATTGCGCGCGCATTTCCTCCAGCGCGGGCGCGAGGTCCGGCATGTCGCCGGCGTCGAACAGTTCCAGGTAGCCGTGGATGACGGTCAACGGCGTGCGCAGTTCGTGCGAGACGTTGGCGACGAAGTCGCGGCGAACTTTTTCCAGGCGGCTCAGATGACTGATGTCGCGGGCCAGCAGGACACGCAGATCGTCGCCGAATGGCCGCACGGTAATGCTCAGGTGGCGCTCCGGATCGGTCGGCGAAGGCACGTCTTCGGGTGGCTCGGTGCCACTGTCTTGCAGCCACTGGCCGAGCGGGTTGTCGCCCATGCGCTCGACCAAGGCCACGCCGAGGTCGCGGCGACGGTCGATGCCGAGCAGCTGCATGGCGGCCGGGTTGGCCCAGCGGATGCGATCGTCGCGGTCGAGCATGACCACGGCATCCGGCAACGTGGCGACCGTTTCACGCAGGTGACGGATCTGCGCCAGCAGGCGTTGCTCGCGGGTGTGTTTCACGACTGCGCCGAGAAGCGGTAGCCGGCGCCGCGCACGGTCTGGATCAGGGCCGCCAGTCCGGGTTCTTCAAGGGCCTTGCGCAGGCGCCGGATGTGCACGTCCACGGTGCGCTCCTCCACGTACACGCTGCCGCCCCAGACCCGGTCCAGCAACTGCGAGCGCGAGTACACGCGATCGACATGGGTCATGAAAAAGTGCAGCAGGCGGTATTCGGTCGGGCCCAGCGTGACGGGTTCACCGTGCGCGCTGACGCGGTGCGCGGCGCTGTCCAGGGCCAGGCCGCCGATTTCCAGCGTGCCGGTACCATCATCGCCGTGGCTGCGCCGCAGCACGGCCTTGACCCGCGCGATCAGCTCGCGGGTGGAGAACGGCTTGACCACGTAATCGTCGACACCAGCTTCCAGGCCGCTGACGCGATCCATCTCCTCGCCGCGCGCGGTGAGCATGATGATGGGAATGTCGCGCGTGGCGTCTTCGCGGGTCAGGCGACGCGCCAGTGCCAGTCCACTGGTGCCGGGCAGCATCCAGTCGAGCAGGATCAGGTCCGGCGCCTGGTCGGCGATGGCCAGTTGCGCGCTTTTGGCATCCTCGGCGTGCATCGGCAGCATGTCGGCCTTGCGCAGGGCAAAGGCCACCATTTCGCGGATCGATGCTTCGTCTTCGACAATCAGTATGCGTTTTTGCATGGGCTTGCCTTGTGGCGATGACGCTGATTGCACTACAAGCGTGTTACAGGGCCATGACAGCGCATGTCGCCGGTTCAGTCCACCGCCATGCCGCGGTGGACCCGTTCGAAGTCCAGCAGTTCCTTCCAGCGGTTGACGATCAGACAAAACAGTTGTGCCGTGCGTTCGGCGTCATAGACGGCCGAATGCGCTTCGTGGGCGTCAAAATCGAGGCCCGCCGCCGACACGGCCTTGCTCAAGACGGTCTGGCCGACGGCCAGGCCCGCCAGCGACACGGTATCGAAACAGCTGAACGGATGAAACGGATTGCGCTTGTGCGCACAACGGCGCACGGCGGCATTGATGAACGACAGGTCGAATGCGGCATTGTGGCCGACCAGGATCGCGCGCTGGCAGTTGGCGGCACGCACCGCTTTGCGTACGGCGCTGAAGATGTGGTTCAAGGCCTCGCGTTCTGGCCGCGCGCCGCGCAACGGACTGTCCGGATCGATGCCGGTGATTTCCAGCGAGCGTGGGTCGATCTCGGCACCGTCGAAGGCTTCCACTTGCGTCGAAACCGCCGGTTCGGGATGCACCCAGCCGTTGTCGTCCATGCAGATGGGCAAGGCAGCGATCTCAAGCAGTGCATTGCGCTCGGGATCAAAGCCGCCGGTTTCCACGTCCACCACCACGGGAAGGAATCCACGGAAACGATCAACCATGAGGGTGGATTGAAGGGTTTCGATCATGGGCGTGAGGATACAGGATGGGGGAAGAGCTGGGGTCAGGGACGAGGGGCTAGGGACGAGGGGCGAGGGGCGTGGCTTTTTGCTTCGTCTTGCACCGGCAATGCGTTTCTTGCAATCCTCTGAAACAACCAACCATCGGGAAGGCACAATCACGCGCCCCTAGCCCCTAGCCCCTCGTCTTGCCCTTGTACCGACACAAATCGGCAATGATGCAGTCCGGGCAGTGCGGCTTGCGTGCGGTGCATACGTAGCGTCCGTGCAGGATCAGCCAGTGATGTGCATCACGGCGGAAGGCATCGGGAACGACCTTGATCAGTTTGTCTTCGACCGCGCGTACGGTCTTGCCGGGCGCCAGGCCCGTGCGGTTGGAGACGCGGAAAATGTGCGTGTCCACGGCGATGGTCGGTTCGCCGAAGGCGGTGTTGAGCACCACATTGGCCGTCTTGCGGCCGACGCCGGGAAGCGCTTCCAGTTCCTTGCGCGTGCGTGGAATGTCGCCGTCGTAGTCATCGACCAGGATGCGGCAGGTGGCGATGACATTCCTGGCCTTGTTGTTGTACAGGCCGATGGTGTTGATGTAGCGCTTGAGGCCATCTTCGCCAAGATCGAGGATGGCTTGCGCCGTGCCGGCCACCGGAAACAATCTGCGCGTGGCCTTGTTGACGCCAACATCGGTGGCTTGTGCGGACAGCGTGACCGCAACCAGCAGCTGGAACGGTGTGTCGAATTCCAGCTCGGTGGTCGGAGCAGGATTGAACTCGCGCAGGCGCGTGAACATCTCGACGACGTCGGTTTTCTTCATGAGGGCGAGTTCTTTTGTTTGGCGCGTTTGGCGCGGGCCCGTTCGATGGCGGCTTGCACCGAGCTGCGGCTCAGCGGCGCGCTGACCACATCCTTGCCGGTCGGCTGATGCATGGCGGCTTTGCGTGCGGCCAGTTGCGCTTCGCGCTCGTTGCGTTCACGCGCCAGGCGTGTTTCGCGCTGCCGGAAGTGCCGGCGCGCTGCATCGGCGTGGCGCTGGTCCTGCTGCGCTGCGGGCATGGGGTCGAGCACGATGCAGTCGACGGGGCAGGCCGGCACGCACAACTCGCATCCCGTGCAGCGATCGTCGATGACGGTATGCATGCGCTTGCCGGCACCGACGATCGCGTCGACCGGGCATGCCTGGATGCACTTGGTGCAGCCGATGCAGTCCGGTTCGATGATGCGCGCCAACGTGCGTGGCTTCTCGACGCCGTTATCGGGGTTGAGTGGCTTGGGTCGGCGTTCCAGCAGTGCCGCCAGTTGCTCGATGCCTGCCTGGCCGCCGGGCGGACACTGGTTGATGTCCGCGCTGCCCGCCGCGATGGCCTCGGCGTATGGACGGCAACCGTGGTAGCCGCATTGCTCGCATTGGGTCTGCGGCAGTACGGCGTCGATGCGGTCGACCAGCGATGGCGTGGGGGCGGGACTGTCGGTCATGGCGCAAAGCGTGGGTGAAGCCGCTATTGTAGCGGTTGTGTGGCCATAGCCACTTGTACTTGGCACAGGAGAGCGAACATGAAGCAATGGTCTTTCGGCCTGTCGGCCGTGTTGATGGCGGGGCTGGTCGGTGGTTGCGTGGGTGTGGGCGTGACCCACATCGGCACCGCGCATGCGGCCGGTACCACGGCAAACAAGGCGGTCACCGTATTCGTCGATGCCACGTTCGGATTTCGCGAAGACCACATGGCCAGCGAAATCACCGAATCGAACGCGAAGTTCGCTGCCCGCGGTTATCACTTCGTGGACATGGCGCCCTACAACGAGAACGGCGACCTGCAGGGCTTCTTCGTGACCTACGCGCGCGATTGACCCGCGTGCGCGATTGTCTCGGATGCAGGTCGGGTTGGCTTCATCAACCCGACATCCGTTTCGCGTCACGCCACGTCGGGTTGATGAAGCCAACCCGACCTACAAATGATTGATGCTCAGCCGACCTGGGCGCCGGGTTTGGCCTTGGCGTCGACTTCGACCACGTCGAGGTCGGTATTGCCGGTGCCGGCGGACAGGATCATGCCCTCGGATACGCCGAAGCGCATCTTGCGCGGCGCCAGGTTGGCGACGAACACCACGTTGCGACCGACCAGTTTTTCCGGCTCCGGGTAGGCTGATTTGATGCCCGAGAAGATCTGGCGTGTGCCCAGGTCGCCGGCATCGAGTTCGAAGCGCAGCAGTTTTTTCGAACCGTCGACCAGTTCGCAGGCGGTGACACGGCCGACGCGCAGATCCAGTTTGGCGAAATCATCGATGCCGATGGTTTTCGCGTCGGTTGCCTCGGGCTCGGCCGACGCCGGTGCGGAAGCTTTCAGTGATTCTTTCGATGCTTCGACCATGGCGGCAACCTTCTTGGCGTCAATGCGCGTCATCAGTGGTTTGAACTCGGCCACGACGTGACCGGTCAGTGGGGTATCGGCATCGCTGAAGCGTGTCGAGGTGGTGCCCAGGAATTGTTCGGCGCGCGCGGTGGTGGCCGGCAACACCGGCTTGAGGCAGGTCGTCAGCAGGCGGAACAGGTTGATGGCCAGCGAGCAGACCTGGTGCAGTGCCTCGGTTTGGGTTTCATCCTTGACCATCTTCCACGGCGCACGTTCGGCGATCCACGCATTGGTGTCGTCGGCCACGGCCATGATCGCGCGCATGGCGGCGGCGTAGTCGCGCGATTCGTACAGACCGGGCACGGGCGCCAGGTGTTCGACGGCGGCGTCATAACGCTGCTTGAGGTCGGTATCGAGCGCATCGACCAGTCGGCCATCGAAACGCTTGTGCAAAAAGCCGGCGGTGCGGCTGGCGATGTTGACCCACTTGCCGACCAGGTGCGAATTGACGCGCTCCTCGAAATGCTTGAGGTCCAGGTCGACATCGCCGAGCGATGGCCCCAGCATCGAGGCCAGGTAATAACGCAGGTATTCCGGATTCAGGTGGTCGAGCCAAGTGCGCGCATTGATGAAAGTGCCGCGCGACTTGCTCATCTTGGCCCCGTCCACGGTCAAAAAGCCGTGCACGTTGACCGCCGTGGGCGTGCGCAGGCCGGCGCCGTTGAGCATCGCCGGCCAGAACAGGGTGTGGAAATAGGTGATGTCCTTGCCGATGAAGTGCACCATTTCGGTGCCGGCTTTTGCGGCCGCATCGCGCTCGACGAAGGCGTCGAAATCCAGGCCCTCGCGCTCGCACAATTCGCGGAAGGCAGCCAGATAGCCGACCGGTGCGTCGACCCAGACGTAAAAGAACTTGTCCTTGGCACCGGGGATCTCGAAGCCGAAATACGGCTGGTCGCGCGAGATGTCCCAGCTGCGCAAGCCGTCGTCGAACCACTCCTTGAGCTTGTTGACCACTTCCGATTGCAGTGCCCCTGCATCGCGACGTTCGGTCAGCCACGCCTGAAGCATGTCCTGGAAGTCGGCCAGACGCACGAAGTAATGCTCGGACGCCTTGCGCACCGGCGTGGCGCCGGAAATGACCGAGTACGGTTCGATCAGGTCGGTCGGCGTGTAGGTCTTGCCGCACACCTCGCACGAGTCGCCGTACTGATCCTTGGCGTGGCAGAACGGACACTCGCCCTTGATGAAGCGGTCGGGCAGAAACATGCTCCGCTCGGGATCGTAGAATTGCTCAACCGGGCGCGATTCGACGTGGCCGTCCGCATCAAGCGCCTTGTAGATGCGTGCGGTCAGCTCGCGGTTGGTCGCGGTGTGCGTGCTGGAGTAGTTGTCGTAGGCAATGCCGAAGTCGCGAAAATCGGCCACGTGCAGCTTGTGGCTGGCCTCGATCAGCGATTCGGGCGTGATTCCTTCGCGCTGCGCACGCAGCATGATCGGCGTGCCGTGGGCGTCGTCGGCGCACACGAAATGTACCGTGTGCCCGGCCATGCGCATCGCCCGGACCCAAACGTCGCCCTGCACGTGCTCGACCATGTGGCCCAGGTGGATGGGGCCATTGGCATAGGGCAGGGCGCAGGTGGCGAGGATGTGGCGGGCGGAGGTTTTCACGGGCAATGCCGGCGGTTTGGATGAAGCTGGCCATTATGGCATCGCCGGCAAGCCCGTGTGTAGGCGCGCCGCTATTTCACACGCTGCCACACCTGGGTGCGACCGAACAGCGAGATGCCCATGTAACCACGCACCTTGAGTTTCTGCCCGTGGTCGATCAGGTTCAGCTTGACCTTGTAGATCTTGCCCTTCTTGGGGTCCAGCACGTGGCCGCCGTTCCACTCGTCGCCGTCCTTGGTCAGGCCCCACATGATGACCATGCCTTCGATCGGCTGGTTGTGGCGTTTGCCTTCGCACTGCGTGCAAACGGGCGGATTGCCGTCGCGGGCGATGGTTTCCGGCGACATGTTGCGGACATCGACGACGGTGCCGGTCAGCTTGCCGTCGTTGATGTCGATGCGGATGATCGAGGTGACCTTGCCGGTGTCATCGTCCACCTGCCGCCAGGTGCCGGCGGGGGTGGTGGCGTCGGTCAGACTCGGTTGTGCGGCGAGTGCCGGCAGGCTGAGCAGTGACAGGCAGATCAGGCAGGCAAGACGTGTGGCGGCACGCATGGCGTGACTCCGTACGGTTGAGTATGCCCACACTGCTCCCGGTCCGGAGCGAGGTCAAGTCGTTGACTTGCGTCAGCCCCCGCGCGTTGCCGACTGCGTCATAATTGCAGGTCGCACCATGAAGATCTGCAAGGCATGACACAAGCAACCCCAGACGAGGCGCGGGTCCGCCGGATTCTCGGCAACCTGCTCGATCCGCACACCGGACAACCACTGGATCAGACGCTCAAGGCGGTCGGCGTCGATGGCGCCAGGGTGTCCGTGGACATGCTGCTGCCGTATCCGGCCGCCACCTGGCGCGCCGAGCTGACCGAAACGGTGCGCAACGCATTGCTTGCCGATGACGCCATCGAAACCGCCAGCGTGTCGGTGACATGCCGTGTGTATGCGCACAAGGTGCAGGGCAAACTGTCGCCATTGCCGAGCGTCAAGAACGTCATCGCCGTGGCCTCTGGCAAGGGTGGCGTGGGCAAGTCCACCGTGGCCGCCAATCTGGCCCTGGCGCTGGCCGCCGAGGGTGCGTCGGTGGGCGTGCTCGATGCCGACATCTACGGTCCCAGCCAGCCGCGCATGCTGGGCATCGAAGGCAAGCCCGAGTCGCCCGACGGCAAGTCAATCGTGCCCAAACGCGCGCACGGCTTGCAGGCCATGTCGATCGGCCTGCTGGTGGGCGAGGACACGCCGATGATCTGGCGCGGCCCCATGGTGACCCAGGCGCTGATGCAGTTGCTCAACGACACGCGTTGGGAGGGGCTGGACTATCTGGTCGTCGACTTGCCGCCGGGCACCGGCGACATTCATCTGACCATGGCCCAGCGGATTCCGGTATCGGGAGGTGTCATCGTGACGACGCCGCAAGACATTGCCTTGCTTGATGCTCGCAAAGCGTTGAAAATGTTTGAAAAGGTTGAAGTGCCCGTGCTGGGCGTCATTGAGAACATGGCCACGCACGTATGCTCGAACTGCGGTCACGAGGAACACATTTTCGGCGCCGGCGGCGGCGCCGCGATGGCGCAGCAGTACGATGTGCCGTTGCTGGGCGATCTGCCACTGGACATCCGCATTCGCGAGCAGGCCGACAGCGGGTGCCCGACCGTGGTCGCCGACCCCGATTCCGACGTCGCGGCAAGTTATCGTCGCATTGCACGCATCACGGCGGCCCGCCTGTCGCTCAATGCGCGCAACAAGAGCATCGGTTTTCCGAAGATCTCCATCAGCAATACGTGATGTCGGGCCAGCGGTGAATGCCCGCCATGCGCATGCAAGCTACACTCCGTCGTCACGCGCATGACAGGCGTCTGCCTTGTCGTCATTCCGGCGCTGGCCGGAATCCAGCGTCTTTTTGTGTCGCCGGCAAGTGCCAACGACACTGGATCCCGGCTTTCGCCGGGATGACGTCGAGGTTGTCGGTCAGTTTTCACCGGGCTTGGCCCAGCAAACAAAGCGAGCACGCATGAGCATCAAGAGCGACCAGTGGATTCGCCGCATGGCGGCCGAGCAGGGCATGATCGAGCCGTTCGAGGCCGGTCAGGTGCGTCGTGACGGGGAGCACAAGCTGATTTCCTACGGCACATCCAGCTACGGCTACGACGTGCGTTGCGCGAACGAGTTCAAGGTGTTCACCAACATCAACACCACCATCGTCGACCCCAAGGAGTTCGATGCGCGCAGCTTTGTCGACGTCAAGGGCGACACCTGCGTGATTCCGCCCAATTCGTTCGCGTTGGCGCGTACCGTCGAGTATTTCCGCATCCCGCGCCAGGTATTGACCGTGTGCCTGGGCAAGAGCACCTATGCGCGCTGCGGCATCATCGTCAACGTCACGCCGCTGGAGCCGGAATGGGAGGGCCATGTGACGCTGGAGTTTTCCAACACCACGCCGCTGCCGGCGCGCATCTACGCCAACGAGGGTGTGGCGCAGATGCTGTTTTTCGAGTCTGATGAAATGTGCGAGACCAGTTATGCCGATCGTGGCGGCAAGTATCAGGGGCAACGTGGCGTGACCCTGCCGCAAGCGTGAATGTCGCGCTACACTGGCTCCTTCGTTGATCCCATATGCACCCAGGAGAACCCGGCATGATCCGTCTTCCCCGTTGTCGATCCGCCGTTGTCGTGATGCTGATGCTGACCGCGGTGTTCGCGCTTGCCGCATGCAGCAGCAACGTGAAGACCCAGAAGGCCGTTGCCCAGGCCAAGGCCAACGGCAAGTTCGACATGGTGGTGCAGGCCTACAAGGACGGCCAGTTCAAGCTTGACGGGGCGATCCTGTCCGGCGTGGATCTGGGCTCGCATTTCGCGTACCTGAATGATCAGGGTCGCTTGCCGGACTCGGTCCTGCTGGAGCCGACGGACGACTCGGACGTCAAATCGGTGCATCTGCGCTACATGGCCACCATCGCCGACACCTACCACTTCAAGGTGTATTACATGGATGATGGCGAATTGCGCGTGATCATGCCGCGCTCGGCCGACAAGACGGCCTCCGGCGACAAGGACGATTCGGACAGTAACTGACGCGGTCCGCTTCGAGCTGCCCGGAGCATCCGTTGCTCAAAGTTGCTCGCTGAAAAATCCCATGGTGCGTTCCCAGGCCAGCCTCGCGCTGGCCTCGTGGTAATGCGGGTCGCCCGCCACGTCGCGGTTGAACGCGTGGCCGGCGCCGGGGTAGGTGAACACGTCCATGTCGGGAAACGCTTCGCGGTGGGCGGCAATGGCGTCCGGCGGCGTCGAACGATCGTTCTCGCCAAAATGGAACATCGCCGGCGCTTGCAGCGGTTCGCCGAGATGGTTGGTATTGCGGGCGCCGTAATAGCTCACTGACGGCATGCCCAGGTGCTGGGCCGCCAACAGCGCGATGGTGCCGCCCCAGCAAAACCCGACCGTGCCGATGCGACCTGCCGAGGCGATGGCCGCGGCGGCGCTGCCCACGTCTTCCAGCGGCAGTTGTACGCCAAGTTCGGTGACCAGCGCCTTGCCGCGCTGGGTGCCGGCCTTGTCGTAGGCCAGTTCCACGCCTGTTTCCAGGTGATCGAAAAAAGCCGGCGCCACCGCGGTGTAACCGGCCATGGCCAGGCGATCGGCGACGCTGCGGATGTGTGGCGTGACGCCGTAGATTTCCTGGATGACCACCACGCCACCCTTGGGTTTGCCTTCGGCTTTGGCCAGGTAGGCACCGATGCACTGGGTGCGGCTGGTGGGGATGTTGATGTTCTGACCCATGGAATCCTCCTGCGATCAAGCGTACGGCCTGGGAGCTTGGGCCGTAGAAATCTGCCGGGCTGCAAAAGCGTCTGCGCGGTCCATATTTCCGCCGCTTTTTGACCCATGGAACCACCATGGGCCGGCAAATCGTCGAAAATCTGTCCTCACGCAGCCACTTTTTCGCCTCAACAGTTCCTACGGCCCAAGCTCCAAGCCGATTGCGTACAATAGGCGTTTGCCCTCCATAGTACGCCGCATGCCCCAGACGTCCCCGAAAATCGGTTTCATCAGCCTCGGCTGCCCCAAGGCGTTGGTCGATTCCGAGCGCATCCTGACCCAGTTGCGGGTCGAGGGCTACGAGGTGGCCAAGGACTATGACGCCGCCGATGCCGTGGTGGTCAACACCTGTGGCTTCATCGACGCGGCGGTGCAGGAGTCGCTGGACACCATCGGCGAGGCGCTCAACGAGAACGGCAAGGTGATCGTCACCGGCTGCCTGGGCAAGCGTGCCGAGCTGATTCGCGAGGCGTATCCCGATGTGCTGTCGATCAGCGGTCCGCAGGATTACGCCAGCGTGGTCGGTGCCGTGCACGAGGCGGTGCCGCCGTCACACGATCCGTTCGTGGACCTGGTGCCCGATACCGGCGTCAAGCTGACGCCCAAACACTACGCGTATCTGAAGATTTCCGAGGGCTGCAATCACAAGTGCAGCTTTTGCATCATCCCGTCGATGCGCGGTCTGCTGCGTTCGCGACCGGTCGACGACGTGCTGCGCGAGGCCGAGCGGCTGGTCCATGGCGGCGTGCGCGAGCTGCTGGTGATCAGCCAGGACACCAGTGCCTACGGCGTGGACGTCAAATACGCCGAGCGCGAATGGCGCGGCAAGGCGTACCGCACGCGCATGACCGAGCTGTGCGAAGGCCTGGGTGAACTGGGCGCGTGGGTGCGCCTGCATTACGTGTACCCGTATCCGCACGTCGACGAGCTGATGCCGTTGATGGCCGAGGGCAAGCTGCTGCCGTATCTGGACATCCCGTTTCAGCACGCCAGTCCGCGCATTCTCAAATTGATGAAGCGTCCCGGAAACATCGAGCGCACGCTCCAGCGTATCCAGAGCTGGCGCCGCGAGGTGCCGGACCTGACCATCCGCAGCACCTTCATCGTCGGCTTCCCGGGCGAGACCGATGCCGAGTTCGCGGAACTGCTGGATTTCTTGCGCGAGGCCGAGCTCGATCGCGTCGGTGCATTCGCCTATTCGCCGGTCGATGGCGCGCGTGCCAACGAGTTGCCCGACCCGGTGCCCGAAGAAGTGCGCGAGGATCGCCTGGAACAATTCATGGCGGTGCAGGCCGAAGTGTCGGCGGCGCGTTTGCAGCGCAAGGTGGGCCAGTCACTCAAGGTGTTGGTCGACAGCGCGGGCGCCAACGGTGCCATTGCCCGCTCCGCCGCCGATGCGCCGGAAATCGACGGCACCGTGCGCATTGCCGATGGCCAGTCGCTCAAGCCGGGCCAGTTCGTACAGGTGCGCGTGGAAGCCGCCGGTACACACGACCTCGAAGCGCGCATGGCGCTGTAGGAGCGGCGGCAGCCGCGATTGGACGTGCCCGCCCGCACGGTGGTTGCCTTGCGGCATCGCCGAATCGCGGTTTGTTCAGAGCGTCCCCTGTACAGTGGAGCATTGACCCTGTGCCAGGAAATTCGCATGAAACCCGTCGCTTCACGATATCCCGCCAAGGCCTTGAATTGGTTCGCCGCATGCCTTTGCATGCTGGCGCTGTTGCTGCCGGTTGCGGTGATGGCGCAGCAACCGGGCCTGACCGCGGCCGACCGCGCCGACATCAAGACCTTCACCATCAACGAAGACGTGTTCGGACGCATCCAGGCGGTGGTCGACGAGGGACGGCGCATGCACATCAAGCGTTCGAAAATGGACATGCGCAAGGTGCATTCACTCGACGACATGGCCAAACAGCTGGTCAAGGCCGATCCGCGCGTGAAAGCGCTGCTGGCCAAGCACGGCTTCACGCCACGGCAATTTCTGGTTGCCGACCTTGCGACCGTGGGTACCGTGATGGCCATGCAGCGGGCGCAGGCCACAGGCAAGGTCGCGGCCGTGGCCGCGCAGCTCAATCCGGCCAATGTGCAATTCTACAAGTCGCACAAGGCCGCCATGGATGCGCTGGTGCGTCCGGCGCCGGCGGCGCCGAAGCCGTCGTCCGGCCAGTGAGCCGGGCGTACGGTTTCAGTCGGTGTAGCTGACCGACAGCACGGCGTAGGTCACGTGCCCGCGAGGCAATTCGACCTCGAACTCGTCGTCGACGCGTTTTTTCATCAGCACGCGCGCCAGCGGCGAGTCGATGCTGATGAAGCCGCGCCGGGCGTCGGTTTCGTCGGGGCCGACGATGCGGTAGCTCACCACGTCGCCGCTGTCGACTTCTTCCAGCTCGACGCTGGCGCCGAAAAACACGGTGTCGGGCCGATCCGGTGAGTGGTCGACCACTTTCAGTGACGGGATGCGTTTGCTCAGGTAACGTACGCGCCGGTCGATGCCGCCCAGCTGTTTCTTGCGGTAGGTGTACTCGGCGTTCTCCGAGCGGTCACCTTCGGCCGCCGCTGCCGCCAGGGCCTTGACCACTTCCGGCCGGCGGCGGTGCCACAACTCGTCCAGTTCCGCCTTCAGCGCCTCGAAGCCGGCGCGCGTGATGATCAATGTGGAGCGTGGTTGTGGAGGGCGCCAACGGCTCATGCCGACCTTGGTTATGGACCTGGTTGGCAAATTATAGGGCTGGTGTTGAGTCGCGTGTGTGTCGCCGGTAGTTTGGTTGGTTGTTGGTTTTTCTCGGGGAGTCCTTTCATGCGTTCGTCGTTCAGACGCTTGTTGATGATGTGCACGGCCGTACCGTGCGTGGTGCTGGCCGGGTGTGCCAGCGTGGGAACACATGCCGGCGGGGTTGGCGCGCTGTACGCGCAGCTTGATGCCTCGACCCGTGCTTACGAGGCGGCCTGGGCCAAGGCCCGTGCGGGACAATCCGACGCGACCGATCAGGCCATGCGCGAAGCACTCGGCGACCTGCGCGAGGCGGCGGCGCGTTGCGGCGACACGGCGGGCTGCGACGAGCAGCGCTTCGTGTCGGCCTACAGCCACTTGCTGCAACTCGATGATGGCGATGTCGAGCTCGATCTGGCCGACAACGACGACGGCGATTTGTCGGTCGACCAGGCGGTGCCGCAGACGCAGCGGACCATCACATTGCTGCACGGGCACAAGCTGTCGGACCTGATCGCCATGAACGGGCCGGTCAAGGCGGCGTTGGAGCAATGGCTGACCTGGCGGCGTCCGGACCTGATGCGCTCGTACGTCAACTATCAGTACCTGCGTCATCTGATGTGGCCGCAGTTCAAGAAGGCCGGCCTGCCCGAGGCCGTGTTGTTCGGCATCCTGACCAAGGAGTCGAACGGCCGCGTGAACGCGGTGTCCAGTGCCGGCGCCAAGGGACCGTTGCAATTCATGTATGCGACCGGTGCGCGCTTCGGTCTGCATTACGTCGATGGCTTCGACGAGCGCTTCGACCCGGCGATGTCGGCGCATGCCGCCGCCGCCTTCCTGAATGAACAGCTCGGGGTGTTCAACGACAACCTGGAGTTGGTGCTGGCGGCCTACAACGCCGGTTCCGGGCGCGTGCGTCGGCGTACCGACGGTGACCCGAGCAAGAGTTTCTACGACCCGGATGTGTACTTCGACCTGCCCAAGCAGACGCGGCGCTACGTGCCGCTGGTGCTGGCGGCGGCGTGGCTGTTCCTGCATCCGGAGCGCTACCACCTCAAGTGGCCGAAGATCGACGCCCGACCGGGGCAGATCAAGTTGGCCCGGCAGGCGTCATTGTCCGAGCTGGCGATCTGCCTGGGCCAGGACGAGGGCATGCGCACGGGCTGGTGGCGGACCCTGCGCAACCTCAACCCGCGTCTCAGCCCGCAAGGCGAATTGCCTCCGGGCACCGTCGTCCACGTGCCGCGCAAGCTGGAAAAGGCCTACGCACGGGACTGCACCGACGGTCCGTGGCCGATTCTGGCTGCCGATCTGCATTCGGGGACGGTGCCGGCGCCACCGCCGTCGGGCCTGCCGCGGCATTACGTCGTGCGCAGTGGCGATACCTTGTCGGGCATCGTGCGCAAGCTGGGGTGTTCGAGCGTACGAGCCGTGGCGCACCTCAACGACCTGGGCTCGCATTACGGCATTCGCATCGGCCAGCAGCTGGTGTTGCCGCGCTGCTATTGAACGCGTGACCAGCGGGCGGATGTGACGTCCGCCCGCTGGTCTCGCAAGAGATGATTACGCCGCCGCTTCGGCGGCGTCGTGCCAGGCATGGTCGGAGGTGTTTGCCGGCACGCTTTTTTTGAGCTGGCGCAACACGCCCAGCACTTCGCGATGCAGGGCCGCCAGTTGCGGCTGCTCGCTCTCGCGAGTTTCGTGAAAGGTGACGGCCAGCCACAGGGCCACGCCGCGCAGGCGCACCTGCGGGTTGTCCGAGCGGGCGCGCGCCACGCCGGTGGCGGTGCCGTCGCCCCACAAGGCATAGCGTTGTTCGGGCGGGGTGCCATACAGATGCGGGAATTCGCAGCGTCCGGCCTGGGCCAGTTCGCGCAGGGTCAGCAAGGCCAGTTTTTGCCGGGCGGGTTCGGCCAGCGTGTCGATGGCGCGCTTGATCTCGCGAAACTCGCGGGCAAGGCGCACGGCGCGACTGGTGGCGATGAGTCGGGTGACGAGACGCATGGCATGAGCCTTCATGGCTGGCGGGCGGCATGCAGCCGGTCCGGTGGATGACGGCCGCCAGCGTACGCGTGATGCCGGTCGGATATACCCATCTGCGTCACAAAATGACGTTTTGCGTCACCCTGACGTACCTATGGCTTGCCCCATCCGCACGGCCTGGTCGGGTGACAGCGTGTTCATGCGCGCCGCCGCCGGCAGCAGCACGATGACCGTCGAACCCATGTTGAAATGTCCCAGCTGTGCCTGTCGGTCCAGCTGCAGCTGGCGCGGGCGGCAGTCGCTGTGGCTGATGGCGTGGGCGCGCGGCGGAATCACCAGGCCGTCCCAGGCGGTGGTCACGCTTGACACCAGCATGGCGCCGACCAGCACCACCGCGAACGGTCCGTATTCGCCGTCGAAATGACACACGAGCCGTTCGTTGCGCGCAAACAGGCGCGGAATGGCCCGCACCGCGAACGGCGCGACACTGAAGATGCGTCCCGGCACGTGCGTGGTGCGTTGCAGCGTGCCGGCCAATGGCATGTGCACGCGGTGGTAGTCGCGGGGGGACAGGTACACGGTGACGAAGTGGCCGTCGGCGTAGGGCGCGGTGGCGGCTTCATCGCCGAGCAGCTCCGCGACGCTGAAGGTCTGGCTCTTGGCCTGGAAGATGCGTCCCTCGCGAATCCTGCCGGCCTGGCTTACGCGGCCGTCGGCCGGGCAGGCGATGGCGTGCGGGTCGGCGGGCTCGGGCCGGGCCTCGTCGCGCAGCACGCGCGTGAAGAACGCATTGAAATGCGGGTAGGCGTGCGGGTCCGGTTGCGCGGCTTCGCTCATGTCGACGCGGTAGCGGCGAACGATCTGGTCGATCAGGAAATCTTTCCACGGTCGCCAGGTCCAGCGCGTGGCATGAAACACCACGCGCGAGAGCAGGTGATGGGGCAGGGCGTATTGCAACAGGACTTTTAATGACATTGGCCGATTATACTGGCGGCCTTCTGATCGCTTGTACCTGTCGTGACTGCCGAACTTGCCACCATCATCGACTTCATCCGTTATGGCGCCAGCCGCTTCTCCGCCGCGGGTCTGATCCTTGGCCACGGCCATGACACGCCGATCGACGAGGCCATGCATCTGGTGCTGGCCGCGTTGCACCTGCCACCGGATACGCCGCCGGCTTACGGTGCCGGTCGGCTTGTCGAGAGCGAACGGGCCACATTGCTCGCCCTGATCGAGCGGCGCGTGGCCGAGCGCGTGCCGGTGGCCTATCTGGTCGGCGAGGCCTGGTTTGCCGGCATGCCGTTCATCAGCGATGCGCGCGCGCTGGTGCCGCGTTCGCCGATTGCCGAACTGATCGAAACCGGGTTTTCGCCATGGCTGGACGAGCGCCCGGTCGAGCGCGCGCTGGATCTTTGCACCGGCTCGGGCTGCATCGGCATCGCCATGGCCGCGCATCATCCGCACTGGCAGGTGGATATTGCCGACATCAGCGAGGATGCCTTGTCGTTGGCACGCGAGAACCTGGACATGCATCATCTGCAGGCGCAGGTGGACGTGCTGCAGTCGGACCTGTTCGCGGGCCTGGCCGGGCGGCGTTACGATCTGATCGTGTCCAACCCGCCGTATGTCAGCGAGGACGAATGCGCTGCGCTGCCGGCCGAATACGATCACGAGCCGCGCCTCGGGCTGGCTGCGGGCGACGATGGGCTGGACATCTGCCTGCACATCCTGGCACACGCCGCCGAGCATCTTGCCGACGACGGCCTGCTGGTGGTCGAGGTGGGCAACAGCGAACACGCTCTGTGCCAGTTGCTGCCGCAGGTGCCGTTCGTGTGGATCGAGTTTTCGACGGGTCCGATGGGCGTGTTCGCGTTGGAGCGCCGCGACCTGGTCGAACATGCCGACCAGATCGCCACGGTTCTGGCTTCCCGACATGCATGAGCGGCATTTGGCAGGTGGCCGAATGCGTGGAATGATGCGATCAGGGTTGATGTTGATGCTGCAACGTCGACATTTGTCCCGAATCCCGTATTGCCGCCATTCCGGGTTTGCCCGTAATGGCGGCGCTTTTCGTTGTACCGTTTGACCTTTCCCGTGCACGCGTTCCGTCCATGTCCAACAGCTTCGGCAAACTCCTGACCGTCACCACGTTCGGCGAAAGCCACGGGCCGGCCATCGGTTGCGTGATCGACGGGTGCCCGCCCGGATTGGCGCTGGAGGCCGGCGAGTTCGCGCATGATCTGCGCCGTCGTGCCACCGGGCGTTCGCGTCACACCTCGCAGCGGCACGAGACCGACGCGGTCGAAATCCTCTCCGGTGTCTACGAGGGGCGCACCACCGGTACGCCGATCGCCTTGCTGGTCCGCAATACCGACGCGCGTTCGCGCGACTACAAGGCCATTTCGGAGACTTTCCGTCCCGGTCACGCCGACTATACCTATTGGCAAAAGTACGGCATTCGCGATCCGCGTGGCGGCGGGCGCTCGTCGGCGCGCGAAACGACCATGCGCGTGGCTGCGGCCGTCATTGCCAAGAAGTGGCTGGCCGAAAAACACGGCGTGCAGGTGCGCGCGTACCTGTCGCAGCTGGGCGAGCTGACGCCCGCATCGCACGACTGGAATGCGGTGGAAGCCAATGCGTTTTTCTGGCCCGACGCGGACCAGGTGACCGAGCTTGAAGCCTGCCTCGACGCCGTGCGTGCCGAGCGCGATGCCGTCGGTGCGCGTGTCACCGTTGTTGCCGACGGCGTGCCACCGGGCTGGGGTCAGCCGATCTACGGCAAGCTCGATGGCGAGTTGGCCGCGGCCTTGATGTCGATCAATGCCGTCAAGGGCGTGGAAATCGGCGATGGTTTCGCTGCCGTGTCGCAGCGCGCGACCGCGCACCGCGACGAGCTGGGTGCGGACGGCTTCGGCTCCAACCATGCCGGTGGCGTGCTCGGCGGCATTTCCAGCGGCCAGCCGGTCATCGCGTCGATCGCGCTCAAGCCCACGTCCAGCATCGCCACGCCCGGGCACAGCGTGAATCTGGCCGGCGAGCCGGTCGAGGTGGTCACCAAGGGGCGCCATGATCCCTGCGTCGGCATCCGTGCGGTGCCCATCGCCGAGGCCATGATGGCGCTGGTGCTGATGGATCTGGCGTTGCGCCATCGTGCACAGTGCGGCGACGTCGGCGACATCCAGCCACGCATCACGTGAAGCGGAGGCAGCCATGAGCAGCAAACCGGCATTGTGGATATCACGGCCGACGTTCGACGACGTGATCGCGCCGCTGGCCGAGCATTTCGACGTGCGCGCAGAAACCGTGGAGCGCAATTTCAGCAGTGACGAAATCCGCCAGCGACTGGCCGATTGCGACGCGGCCATCGTCGGCATGAAGGAACACATCGGTACGCGCGAGGTGCAGGACGCCGCGCGTCTGCGCATGGTCGCCAACTTTTCCGTCGGTTACGACAACCTCGATGTCGCTGCGTTGACGGCCGCAGGGATCGCCGCCAGCAACACCGCCGGTTCGCTCAATGACAGCGTGGCCGATTTTGCCTGGGCGTTGATACTTGCCGCGGCGCGGCGTCTGGGCGAGGCCGAACGCTGGGTGCGTGCCGGCCAATGGCAACACCCGGCGCAATTTCTCGATTGGCTGGGCACCGACGTGTTCGGCGGCACCCTGGGCATTCTCGGCATGGGCCGCATCGGTCAGGCGGTGGCCCGGCGCGCGACCGGTTTCCGCATGCCGGTGATCTATCACAACCGTTCGCGGCTGGATGCTGCCACCGAGCGTGATTGCGCCGCGCGCTACGTGGACAAGGCGACCTTGCTGCGCGAAGCGGATGTGCTGGTCGTGGTGGTGCCGTTGACCGACGCGACCCGGCACATCATCGGCGCCGACGAGCTGACGGCGATGAAGTCGACGGCGGTGCTGGTCAACGTTGCCCGCGGCGGCGTGGTCGACGATGTCGCCCTGGCGCAGGCGCTGGCGGTAAAACGCATTGCCGCCGCCGGCCTGGATGTCTTTGACGGTGAGCCCGTGCTCAACCCGGCATTGCTCGATCTGGACAATGTGGTGCTCGCTCCGCACGTGGCCAGTGCCACCACCGGCACCCGGCGCGCCATGGCGGCGACCGCGGTCGACAACGTGCTGGCGTTTTTCGGTCATGGAGTGCATGCCGGTCAGCCACCCAATCTTCTCAATCCCGAAGCATTGACCTCGGGTCCGCACAGTTCCACGTAATCCTGGATACAAGAACCATGAGCAAGAAAGCCAAGTACAACGTCGCCATGGTCGGTGCCACCGGTGCCGTCGGCGAGACCCTGCTGTCGATCCTCGAGCAGCGCGATTTTCCCGTGGCCGAACTGGTGCCGTTGGCCAGTGAGCGCTCGGCCGGCGGCACGTTGAAATTCGCCGGCAAGGAAGTGGTGATCCGCAATCTGGCCGATTACGACTTCGACGGCATCGACATCGCGTTCTTTTCCGCCGGCGGCTCGGTCAGCCGCGAGCATGCGCCGCGCGCGGCGGCGGCCGGTGCCGTGGTCATCGACAACACCTCCGAGTTCCGGCGTGACGAGGACGTGCCGCTGGTCGTCTCCGAAGTCAATCCGCACGCCATTGCCGGTTACACGCAGCGCAACATCATCGCCAACCCCAACTGTTCGACCATGCAGATGCTGGTGGCGCTGGCGCCGATCCATCGCGCCGTCGGCATCGAGCGCATCAACGTGGCCACCTACCAGTCGGTGTCCGGCGCGGGTCGCTCGGCGATGGAAGAGTTGGGCCGGCAGACCGCGGACCTGCTCAATTTCAAGCCGATCGAGCCGAAGAAATTCCCGCGCCAGATTGCGTTCAACGTGATCCCGCACATCGATACCTTCCAGCCCAACGGCTATACCCGCGAGGAGATGAAGATGGTGTGGGAAACCCACCGCATCCTCGAGGACGAGTCGATTGGCGTGAACCCGACCGCGGTGCGCGTGCCGGTGTTCTATGGTCATGCCGAGGCCGTGCATCTGGAAACCCGCGAGCCGATCGACGAAGCGGGCGTGCGCGAGCTGTTGGCCGCGGCACCGGGCGTCGTGGTTCTGGACGAGCGCAAGGACGGTGGTTATCCGACACCGGTCAGCGACGCCGCCGGCAAGGATCCGGTGACCGTCGGACGCATCCGTCGCGATATCACGCACGAGCGTGGTCTGGATTTGTGGGTGGTGGCCGACAACATCCGCAAGGGTGCCGCGCTCAATGCCGTACAGGTGGGCGAGATCCTGCTCGAGCAATACCTGTGATGCGCCGGCGCAAGCTGGTGGCCTGCCTTTGCGGCGCGATGTTGGTCGCGCCGCTGGCCATGGCGGCGGCCGCCGACGCACCGGCGACGGCATCGACCACGGTGGCCCGCCAGGTCGATCAGCTGCACCAGCAGATCGACGACCAGAAGGCGCAGACGCAGCAGCTGCGCCAGCAGGTCGAGACCTTGGAGCAGCAACAGCAAGCCAGTCATCGGCAACTGCAAAAGACCAACCAGACCATCGAGCAGCTGCGTCGGCAATTGGAGAAGCTCCAGGCAGACGGCAGCTCGTGAACCGCTCCGGGGTGACGGTGCGGCTTGCGGCAACACAAGAATGTGATCAAACGCAAAGAATATCGTTCAGGTAAGCTGCGTAAAGGCGCGTGGTTGGTGAAAAAGCCGGTTGTGGATTAGAGTTGCGGCTTGGATGCGGGGCACACACCTTGGCCGCGCAGGACATGGGTTGCGTGGGGGTTTCCTGATGAATCGTTCCTTGAAGTTGTCGATGCTGGTGGCCTTGGCGCTGGCCAGCACTCCGGCGTTGGCGCTGGAGCTTGGCCAGATCCAGGTCAAGTCGGCGTTGGATCGGCCCTTGGTGGCCGAGATTCCGTTGCAGCCGGACCACCCGGGCGAGGCCGACCACGTCAAGGTGATCCTGGCGCCGGATGCGGCATTTGCCCGGGCCGGAATCAGTCGCGACGCGCTCAAGGTGCCGCTGAGCTTCGAGGTGGTGACCAACGACGGCGGGCAAAAAGTCATCCGGGTCACCAGCACTCAGCCGGTGCGCGAACCGTACCTGGATTTCCTGGTCCAGGTCAGCTGGCCCAAGGGCAAGCTGTTGCGTGAATACACGGTCTTGCTTGACCCGTTGAGCATGCACTCCGCGCCGGGCGCGCTTCCGGCCAAGGCGCCGGCACCGGCGGCCAAACCGGCTCCGGCGGCGCCCGCACCTGAACCGGCGTCTGCACCTGCACCGTCGCCCGGCCAGACCGCCGCGCCCGCCGCTTCCGCGCCGGCCGGCGAGGATGTCTACGGTCCGGTCACCTACGGCGACACCTTGTCCCACATCGCTCGCACCCATGCCATTGGCGGGGTCAGTTACCAGCAAATGCTGGTTGCGCTCAAGGCCGCCAATCCAGATGCGTTTTTCCGCGACAACGTCAACGCGCTCAAGACCGGCGCGGTGTTGCGCATCCCTACACGGGCCCAGGCGCTCACGGTGACGCGCAAGTCCGCCATTGCCGCCGTGCGCAGTCAGAATCAGTCCTGGCAAAGCCAGCATGCGTCAGCGCCGACCATGGTGGCTGGCACGGGTGGCTCTTCGGCACCGGTGACCGGCTCGGACCAACCCGCTTCCAGCGGGGATCGCCTGCACCTGGTGTCGCCCGACGAGGGAGGCGCAAGTGCCGGAGCCGCTGCCGGCGAGGCATCGGCCGCGGAGCTGCGCCAGGATCTTGCGCGCAGCAAGGAAGCCCTGTCCAGCCAGAAACAGACGATCGCAGACCTCCAGTCGCGGGTGACCGCGCTGGAGCAGATCGCGGACAAGAACAAGCGCCTGATCGCGCTCAAGAACGACGAGATCGCCGCGCTTCAGCAAAAACTGGCCGATGCGCGCCAGGCCGCCGGCTTGCCGGCATTGCCGGCATCGGCGCTGGCGCCGGCTGCGAGCACGGCGGCGGTGGCAACCGCGGGTGCCGCCCCGTCGGTTGCGAACGCGGCCAGTGCCGCCGTGGCGCCGCTGGCAATGGAGGCATCGACCAACCCCGCGACGGCGACAACGTCGGTCGCGCACGCCGGCAATGCCGCAGCACCGGCCAATGACGCGGCTGCCGGTTCGCCGTCGGCCGGCAATGAGGCCGCGACATCCACGCCTGCGGCCGGCAGTCAGTCGGCACCGGCCTCCGCGCCGTGGTACACCACATTGTGGGCGCGCGTGGTGCTGGGCATCATCATTGTCCTGTTGATCATCTGGATGCTGCTGCGGCGCCGCAAACCGGCGGCGAAGCCCGCGCGGAAATCGCTGGCCGACGATTTCGGTGACTCGCCGCTGGGTGCGTCGGCCGCTGCCGACGAAGCGGTGGATCACGATGACGAATACGTTGTCGATCGCGACGACGATCGCGACGAGGTGCCGGAGCCGTTTGTCGACGATGATGGCGAGGACGAGTTGCTGGCACAGCTGGCCGAGCACCCCGACAACATCGGTCTGCATCTTGAACTGGCCAGTCTGTATTACTCCCGACGCGATGCCGGCCGTTTCGAGGGTGCCGCCGAAGCCATGCACGCTTACGTGGACGACGAAAGCCAGCCCGAGTGGCAGGATGTCGTGACCATGGGGCGCGAGCTGGTGCCGGACCATCCATTGTTCCTGGCCGATGCTCCGTCCGCGGACGAGCCTTTCGGACATGAGGATGCCGTTTCATTCGGCGAGTCCGACCATTTTTCCGACGAGGACGCGCATGCGCGCGCCACCGATGCCTCGGCTTCCGATGCAACGAATACGTCAACGGATGCGCTGTCGGGCGCGGATGACGACGATGATCATCACTTCGACTTCGATCTTGCGCCCGAGCCGACCGCGGCGTCGGAGGATGCATCCGAAGCGCCCGCGACCGGCCTGCCGGACGAGTCCGAGTTCGACGCCTTGCCGCCGCTGCCGGTCGACGATGAAGACGATGATGTGACGACGCTGCCGCCGGTTGCTCCGGAGCCGCCGCTTTCCGCCGAGCCAGGTACGCACACGCCGCTTGTCGGGGACGATTCCGGCATCGACCTGAGCGACGACGACGGCTTCTCCGATGATCCGGTGGACACCAAGCTCGATCTGGCACGCGCCTACATGGAGATGGGTGACCGGGAAGGTGCCCGCGCGATGTTGACCGAAGCCTTGCACGAAGGCAGTCAGCCGCAGAAGGACACGGCGCAAAAACTGCTCGACGAACTGGATTGATCCCGCTCCATCCGACGCGCCTCCGGCTCGCTGCCGGGGGCGCGTCGTCGCATCGGGTGTAGGCTTGTGCCCACCTGTTTCCGACGCTTCCATCGACTGATCCGCACATGCGCCTTGCCCTGGGCATCGAATACGACGGCACCGATTTTCTTGGCTGGCAACGCCTGAGCCACGGCCCCAGCGTGCAGGCGGCGCTGGAGAAGGCCTTGTCGTTCGTGGCCGATGAAGCGGTCGACGTGACTTGCGCCGGGCGTACCGATTCGGGCGTGCATGCGCACTGCCAGGTGGTGCATTTCGATACCGATGTCGTGCGTCCCATGCGCGGTTGGGTGCTCGGCAGCTGCTCCAATCTGCCGCGCGAAGTGGCGGTATTGTGGGCGCAACCGGTGGCCGATGATTTCCACGCACGCTTCGACGCCCGCGCGCGACGCTATCGCTACACCATTCTGAACCGCCCGGTGCGTGCCGCACTGGATGCACGTTTCGTGACCTGGGAACGCCTGCCGCTGGATGCCGACGTCATGCATGCAGCGGCCCAGGCGTTGGTCGGCGAGCACGACTTCACGTCGTTTCGCGCCATTGCCTGTCAGGCCCGGCATGCGCGCCGCAATGTGCACGACATCCGTGTCTGGCGCGAGGGCGCCCAGGTGTTCGTCGAAGTCCAGGCCAATGCCTTCCTGCACCACATGGTGCGCAACATCGTCGGCTCCTTGCTCCCGATCGGGCGTGGCGAGAAACCGTGCGACTGGATGGCCGAACTGCTGGCCGGACGCAACCGCGACGTGGCCGGTCCCACCGCGCCGTCCTCGGGGCTGACCTTCGTCGGACCGCGCTATCCGCGTCCCTGTGGCCTGCCCGAGAGCGTCACGTTGTGAGGGTCCGATATTTCCCATTGTCCGTCGTTTGTGGCATCAAGACCTCATGAACCGAACCCGTGTGAAATTCTGCGGCATGACCCGTGTCGAGGACGCCGTGTTCGCGGCCCGCCTCGGCGTGGATGCCGTCGGCCTGGTGTTCACCCGGCGCAGCCCGCGCTTTGTCGAGCCGGCGCAGGCACGCGCGATTGCCGCCGCATTGCCGCCGCTGGTGGACGTGGTGGCCCTGTTCATGGATGACGATGCCGCGTGGGTGCGCGAGGTCGAGCGGGCGGTGCATCCCCACTGGCTGCAGTTCCACGGCTCGGAGGATGATGCGTTCTGCGCCGGTTTCGATACGCCGCACGTGAAAGCGATCGCCATGGGTTCGGAGGGTGACGTCGGGACACGTATGGCAGCCCATCCGAGTGCGCGCGCATTCGTGTTCGACGGTCATGCTGCCGGTACCCAAGGCGGGCGCGGGCAGGGTTTCGACTGGTCGCGCCTGCCGCGTGACGCGGGCCATCCGCTGGTGTTGGCGGGCGGGCTTCACGCCGACAATGTCGCCAGCGCCATCGAACGCGTGCGGCCCTGGGCCGTGGACGTGTCCAGTGGCATCGAGTCGGCGCCGGGCGTCAAGGAGCCGGCGAAGTCCGCGGCATTCGTCCGTGCCGTACGTGAGGCCGACGAGGCGGCGGCGTGACCCCAGGCCCTGGCGCCATGGAGGAGTACGCCGGCGAGATTGCCGAACTTGATCTAGCCGCGTTGCAAGCCCGCGAGCACCCGCTGGTCATTCGCGGGCTGGTCAGCGACTGGCCGCTGGTGCATGCCGCGCGGCGGTCGGACTCGGATTTCGCCAAGGCATTGGCGGCCATGGACGCGGGCGGCGATGTGGACACGTTGCGTCTTGCGCCGGAGGCGGGTGGGCATGTCGGCTATACGTCGTCACTCGATGGTTTCAACTATCGGCATTTCCGCGTGCCGTTGACGCAGGGGCTGCAACGGCTTGCCGCGTACAGCCGGGTCGACGATCCGCCGGGCCTGGCTATCCAGAGCGCAGTGATCGACGAGTGCATCCCCGCGTTTCGGCGCGATCACGCACTGGACATGCTTGAACCGGCCATCGCGCCGCGGCTGTGGGTCGGCAACCAGGTCACCACACCCACGCATTTCGATTCCCAGCACAACATCGCCTGCGTCGTCTGCGGTCGGCGCCGTTTTACGCTGTTTGCGCCCGAGCAGCTTGCGAACCTGTACATCGGTCCACTCGATTACGCCCCGACCGGTGCCGCCATCAGCATGGCGCGGCTGGAGCAGGTGGACGACCCGCGCTTTCCGCGCTTGCGCCATGCACTGGCTGCCGCGCAGCAAGCCACGCTCGAACCGGGCGACGCCATCTACATGCCACCGTTGTGGTGGCACAACGTGGCGTCGCTGGAACCGCTCAATGCACTGGTCAATTACTGGTGGCCCAGCTTGAAGGGCGCAGAACATCACCATGGCGACTCGTTGGCGGCGCTGTTCCACTGCATTCTGGCGTTTCGTCAGCTGCCGGCAGGCGAGCGCGCCCACTGGCAACGGCTGCTTGAGCACTACGTGTTCGATGACGTGGATCCGGTGGCGCATGTGCCCGAGAACCGCCGAGGCGTCCTCGACGACCCACCGACGCCTGAGCAACTGGCGTGGTTGCGCGCAGCGGCACGCCGACACCTTTGACCCGGCCTGCGATATCTGGCTCGGGGTTGATCGGAAAATTCAGGGATGGCTCAATTCCGATTCAAGCCACTCGGTCAATGCGGCAAACCGCTCCCCTGCAACCGCCTTGGGCGCACACAAGGCCCAGCGGGCAGGCGTGGCGTGAAATCCCCACGGCGCCACCAGTCGGCCCGCGGCCAGGTCATCGGTCACCAGGCGTTGCGGGGCGATGGCGACGCCGAGGCCCGCAACGGCGGCTTCCAGCAGGTAATACAGATGCTCGAACGACTGGCCCAATTGCAGTTGCTCGACAGCCATGTCCTGGACACGTGCCCACGTCGGCCACGCTTGCGGACGCGAAGCGGTATGCAGCAGTGGCTCGTGGCACAGGGCTGAAAGCGAGCCGCTTTGCAGCGTCGCGTGATGCGCATGGCGCGGGCTGTACACCGGGCCAATGCACTCGTCAGCCAACGTCCGTACTTGCCATGCCGGCGGCCATGGTGGTTCGGCGATCACCAGCGCCACGTCCACGCCGTGCAGGATCGAGGTGGGCTGCTCCTCCATCGGCACCAGATGCAGTTTGACGCGGGGCAGGTCGTATTGCAGTCGTTGCATGCGCGGAATCACCCAGCGCGCCAACACGCTGCTGGAGCATCCCAGTACCAGCGGCGCCTGATCCGACTCCTGCCTGAGCTCGCGGCAGCATTGATGCAGCTCATTGAATGCGCCGGAACAGGCATCACGCAGGCGTCGTCCGGCCGCGGTCAGTGCCAGCCCGCGACCCTGGCGCGCGAACAGGACGATGCCGAGTTGCGCTTCCAGGGCGCGGATCTGACGGCTCACGGCGCCATGTGTCACGTGCAATTCGGTCCCTGCGCGGCTGACGCTTTCCAGCCTTGCTGTGGCCTCAAAGGCATGCAGGGCATTGAGTGAGGGAAGATTGCGAACCATGAAATATGTGAGTTTTTGTAACGTATTGTGGTCATCATATCGCTTTTGCCGACACTGCGACTGCACTACGCTGGACACTACGCCGCAGCTTGCGGTCCATCCCCCGCACATGAACCACTGTCATGCCGAAGATCGATTACCACGCCTACCCGGATGCACACGGTCGCTTTGGCGACTACGGCGGCCTGTATGTGGCCGAAACGTTGATGGCGCCGCTGGAAGAGCTGACCGCGGCCTACACGCGGTTGCGCAGCGATCCGGATTTTCGCGCCGAACTGGACCGCGATCTCCAGCATTACGTCGGACGCCCCAGTCCGGTTTATTACGCCGAACGCCTGTCGCGTGAAGTCGGCGGTGCGCGCATCGTGTTCAAGCGCGAAGACCTCAATCACACCGGTGCGCACAAGATCAACAACACCGTCGGCCAGGCGCTGCTGGCCCGGCACATGGGCAAACCGCGCGTGATCGCCGAGACCGGGGCCGGCCAGCACGGCGTCGCGACCGCGACCGTGTGCGCGCGTCTGGGTCTCAAGTGCACGGTCTACATGGGCGCGGTCGACATGGAACGCCAGGCCATCAACGTGTATCGCATGAAGCTGCACGGTGCCGAGGTCATCCCCGTCACCAGTGGTTCGAAAACGCTCAAGGATGCGCTCAACGAGGCCATGCGCGACTGGGTCACCAATGTGGCCGACACCTTCTACATCATCGGCACCGTGGCCGGCCCGCATCCGTATCCGATGATGGTGCGCGACTTCAACGCCGTGGTCGGTCGCGAGGCGCGCGCACAGGTGCGCGACATGTTCGGGCGCCTGCCGGATGTCGTCACCGCCTGCATCGGCGGTGGCTCCAACGCCATGGGCATTTTCCATGCTTTCCTCAACGACGACGACGTGCGTCTGGTCGGGGCCGAGGCGGCGGGCGAGGGCATCGCCAGTGGTCATCATGCGGCCTCGCTGTCGGCCGGGCGTCCCGGCGTGCTGCATGGCAATCGCACCTACCTGTTGTGCGACGACGATGGCCAGATCACCGAAACCCACTCCATCTCGGCCGGTCTGGATTATCCCGGTGTCGGTCCCGAACATGCCTTCCTCAAAGACACCGGACGCGCCGAGTATGTCGGCATCAGCGACGCCGAGGCGATGGACGCGTTTCATCGTCTGTCCAGGGTCGAAGGCATCCTGCCGGCGCTGGAATCGAGTCACGCCATCGCCCAGGCGATCAAACTGGCGCGCGGCATGCCCAAAGACGGCATCGTGCTGTGCAATCTTTCCGGCCGTGGCGACAAGGACGTGCACACCGTCGCCCAGCGCGAAGGCATCACGTTGTGATGTACAGAACGGGTTGCCCACCACATCCCCGTCATTCCGGCGAAGGCCGGAATCCATTTTCGGGCTTGCCGCGAGTACCCAATGGATTCCGGCCTTCGCCGGAATGACGTAACAACAAATTTGCTGCAAGCAATGGTGGATGCGCTGCGCTTGTCCACCCTACAACAACGCTCCGGGTCCACCCATGAACCGCATCGACCAACGCTTCGCCCAACTCAAGACCGCCGGTCGCACCGGCCTGATTCCCTTTGTCACGGCCGGTGATCCATTGCCGGACGCCGCGGTGCCCGTGCTGCACGCACTGGTCGAAGGTGGCGCCGACATCATCGAACTGGGTCTGCCGTTCTCCGACCCGGCGGCGGATGGCCCGACCATCCAACATGCCGATGAGCGCGCGCTGGCTGCCGGCGTCACGCTCAAGCGCGTCCTCGGCTGGGTGCGCGAATTTCGTGAAAACGACGCCGATACGCCGATCGTCCTGATGGGTTACCTGAACCCCGTCGAGATTCACGGTTACCGGCAATTCGCCGATGATGCCGTTGCCGCTGGCGTCGACGGCGTGTTGCTGGTCGATTGTCCGATCGAGGAAGCGGCCATCGCCGCGCCGTTGCGCGAGGCCGGATTGCGTCAGATCTGGCTGGCCGCGCCGACCACGAGCAAGGCGCGTCTCGATCAATTGTGCGAGGCGGCCAGAGGCTTCCTGTATTATGTGTCCTTTGCGGGGACCACCGGTGCCGCCCGGCTGTCCACGGACGACATCGCCGCGCGGGTGGCTGAGGTACGCGATGCCTCGCGTGCCCCGGTAGCCGTGGGCTTCGGCGTTCGTGATGCCGGGCAGGCCACGGCCATTGCGGCATTTGCCGATGCCGTGGTCATCGGCAGTGCGCTGGTCGAGCGCCTGGATGGTGCCGGCGACGCCGGCGAGGCGTCACGGCGTGCCCGCGAGTTTCTTGCCCCGGTGCGTGAGGCGCTGGACCGCAGGGGTTGATATTTCAGGATCATTTGAGGACGCAACCGAATGAATTGGCTTCAAAAATTGGTGAAGAACCGCGCCCGGACCGATACCGCGACAGCGGGCAAGGGCAAGGTGCCCGAGGGCACCTGGAGTCAATGCAAGGGTTGCGGCGAGGTGCTGTACCGGCCCGAGCTGGAACGCCAGATGATGGTCTGTCCCAAGTGTGGCCACCATCACGCGATTGCCGCGCGCACGCGCTTGGCCAACCTGTTCGACGAGGGCAGTACCAGCGAGCTTTTCGCCGGCATGGAACCGGTGGATACGCTGAAATTCCGCGACTCCAGGAAGTACCGGGACCGTATCGTCGCGGCACAGAAAGCGACCGGCGAAAAGAGCGCCATGGTGGTCATGCGTGGCCAGCTGCGTAACCGTCCGTTGATCGCCTCGGCGTTCGAATTCGGTTACATGGGCGGTTCCATGGGCTCGGTGGTGGGTGAAAAATTCACCCGTGCCGCCGAGTACGCGCTGGAGCAACGGGCCCCGTACGTGTGCTTCATCGCCACCGGCGGCGCGCGCATGCAGGAAGGACTGCAATCACTGATGCAGATGGCCAAGACCTCGGCCGCGCTGGCCCGCCTGAGCGAGGCCGGCGTGCCCTATATCGCCGTGTGCACGCATCCGACCTTTGGCGGTGTGTCCGCCAGCTTCGCCATGCTTGGTGACATCAACATCGGCGAACCCGGCGCCATCATCGGCTTTGCCGGCCCGCGCGTGATCGAGCAGACCGTACGCGAAACCCTGCCCGAAGGCTTCCAGCGCTCAGAATTCCTGCTCGAACACGGCGCCCTCGACCTCATCGTCGACCGCCGCGAAATGCGCGACAAACTCGCCGACCTGCTGGGCATCCTCACCAAGGCGAAACGCGCTGCGTGAGGCCGTGCAGTCAATGGTCGCCGAAGGGTGATACCAACCTGAGCTTCGTTGCGCCGGAGTAGCGTGGCCGCAAAACCCGTTCGAACTCCTTGTGCGGCAAGGGGTAGGAGTACAGGAATCCTTGCGCCTCTTCGCAACCGGCGCGAAGCAGGAACTCGTGTTGATCCTCGGCTTCGACGCCTTCGGCGATCGCCACCAGGCCCAGGCCTTTCACCATGGCGAGGATGGCCTTGATGATGGCCGCGTCGTTGGCGGCATCCGGCAAGCCGGCGACGAATGAGCGGTCGATTTTCACGAACGTCACCGCCGGCAGTTTCAGATACGCCAGCGAGGCGTAGTCGGTGCCGAAGTCGTCGATCGCCACCGCGATGCCCAGCGCATGCAGGGCGCGCATCGTTTGTTCGGTGTTCTCGCCAAGACGCAGGATGGCCCGCTCGGTTATTTCGAGCACGATGCGCTGTGCGTCCACCGAGTTGGCTTGCAATTCACTCTGAACGTCGTCGACAAAGGCGGCGTGACCGAACGCGCGTGCCGATACGTTGACTGTGATGCGGATGCGTGGCATGCCGGCCTCGTCCCAGGCGTTGAGCTGGGCGCACACCGTGTGCAGGACCCATGCGTCGATGCGGTGGATCAGGCCGGTCCGTTCGGCGACCGGGATGAATTGGTCAGGCATCAGCTCGCCACGCTCGGGGTGCTGCCAACGCAACAGCGCTTCGGCGGCGATGATGCGTCCGGAGCGCAAATGCACGCAGGGCTGATAGACGACCCGCAGCTCGCCGTCCAGCAGCGCGCGGCGCAATTCATTGGCAAGTGTCAGCCGTTGACTGGCGTCGGCCTGCATCAACGGGACGTAGAAGCGCCACGTATTGCGCTCTTCGCTTTTGGCCACGTACATCGCGGCGTCGGCGTTGGCGATAAGCGTCTTGGCGTTGTTGCCGTCCAGGGGGTAGGCGGCAATGCCGATGCTGGCGCTTACCGCCATCTCGTAACCGTCGACCATGAACGGTTCGGCCAGCTTCGACAGCATGCGCTCGGCAAACACCGCCGCATCCTCGCGTGTGGCCAGCGCCGACAGCAACACGGTGAACTCGTCGCCGCCAATGCGTCCGGCGATGTCCGCCTCGCGCAGCTGCGCCAACAGCCGCTTGCCGACCAGGCTCAGAAGGCGGTCGCCGGCAGCGTGACTGTAGCTGTCGTTGACGAGCTTGAAGGCGTCCAGGTCGATGAACAGCACCACGGCGGCATGGCGGCCGGCTTCGGCGCGTTTGATGGCGTCGTCGCAATAGCGCTCGAACTCGGAGCGGTTGACCAGTCCGGTCAGGACATCATGCGTGGCCAGGTGTTCAAGCCGGAGACGGTCGGCCTTGGCCGTCGAAATGTCGCTGATCACGGCCACGTAGTGCTGGATGCCCTGTTCGGCATCACGGATGACGCTGATGCTGAGCCTTTCCGAATACGTGCTTCCGTCCTTGCGCCGGCTTTGAACCTCGTCGGACCAATAGCGGGCCGATTGGATGTCGCGCCAGAGTTGTGGCGACAGCGACCTCCCGTCCGCATGGGTACGGGTTGCGTCCAGCCGCATGCCGATGAGCTGCGGCGCGGGAAAACCCGTCAGTCGCTCGGCCGCGGCATTGGCCGAGACCACGCGTTGGTCGGCGTCGGCAATGATGACGCCTTCGGCAATGCCGGCCAGTGCCTCGGCGGAGATGCGCTGCTTGCGTTCACTTTCCATGCGCTCGGAAATATCGCGGATGATGGTCTGGCGCACCATCTTTTCGCCCCACGCCGCGATGCTGCTTTGCGTCTCGACCGGACGCGTGCGACCGTCGCAATCACGCAATTTCGCGATGATCGAGTTGCCGGCGTGCGCGGTGTCGTGCGCGAACAGCTCGGCGTAAGGGCAACCGACCAGTGCCCGGGCATCGCGCCCGGTCCACGCACCGACGGTGCTGTTGGCGTCGAGAATGACACCATTGTCCTCGTCCACCATCACGATGGCGTCGGCGGCGCTGTCAAACAACAAGCGATAACGTTCTTCGCTGCCGCGGATGCTCACCACCACGCGACGTGCCATCCACAGCCACAGCAAGACGGCGACGGAGGCAAAAAACAGCACGCCGGCGAACACCAGCCGCTCGAACGCCACCGCTCCCTTGGCCAATGCCAGTGAGAACGCCTTGGCGCGTGGCTCGATGAAACTGTTGATTGCATCGATGCGGTGATGTACCCGCGAGATTTCCGCCGCGGTGAGATCGCCGGTCGTGCGGGCGTGGTGCAGCTTGTCGGCAATGTGGGCCAGTTCCGTCACGGCCGCATCGGTGGAGCGCCACAATTTCAGCGCTTGCTTCATGTACGGCGCGTTGGCGAAGTGGTCGAACGCGAAAATGACGTTGGGAATGGCGATCGGCATCGCGTGACTGCGACGCAGCGAGGCGACGACGTCATCGTAATCGTAATGTCCGGACTGAACCTTGTCGCGAGCCGTCCGATAAGCCAGCAATACCGTGTAGTTGCGTTGAAAATCCGCATAGGCGGCGGGATCTCCGGTCGCTGCATAGCTGAACAAGTCGATCGTCACCTGCTTTTGTGCTTTGGACCAGACGCTCTCGCCGTTGAGGAAACCGGCGAGAGCAATCTGCCCCTGAACGGCAATCCACGTGAGCAACAAGATAAACGCCACCACTGCGACCAATGCGTACGCAAGCGGCAACAAACGCTTCGCCAGGGAACTTCGCCGAAACTTTGCGTGGCTGCGTCGCATAGGGCAGGGTGCTCGGTATGTGTCGACTCAGATGGCTACCGTGCAGTTACTTCCGGGTTGGGTGGTCAGGATCAAGCGACCGCCGCCTGGTCCATGTCCCGCACTCCCAGGGCCCGATCCGATGGTATGCAATAGTCAGCCAACAAACGCATGCAAGTATAGCTACGCTTCACGCATTCGGCCATGTGGGCCACTTCGGTCCGGGTTGGATTGGTGCCGAGTATCGTGCAAACGATCTCGAGTGCCTCCCATGGATGCTTGTCGTCATAGGCGGCATGCAGTTGCAACCAGCGCAGACTGTGCTTTCGCGTTTCGATGGGGAATTTCTCGGCGTACTCCTTGCTGTCGTAGAGAATGCGTGACCATTCACCCGTGGCGCCTTCGACGGCATAATTGACGGCGGCCATGCTTGCGGCGAGGGTGCCGCGGGCACTGACGTCGTTGCACCAGTCGGCCAAAACCTGTGTTCCCGACGGCAATGCGCCGTTCAAGACACGCTTGCGCGCAATGCCCGCGCCTTCGGCCCATGCCAACCAGTATTCCGCGTGATTCTGCTCGACACGGATATTTCTCACCAGCCAGCGACGCGCGAGGTTGTCGCCATCGCTGCGGCCATAACGGGTCTTCAGCAAACTCTGCGCCATGTAGCCGGGAAAGCGCTCGATGACAGGCCAGATGCCGACCATGAAATTGGTGGTGCATTCGGGGTTGGATTCACTGCTTCGCATCACATCCCAGAGTTCGTGTTCTACAACCGTTTGTTTGACGATGTCGCATTCGGCGACCATGTCCTGCGCCCATTGCGGGTAGCTGGTTATTTCGGTCAGTGCTCCACAACGCTCGAAAGGCTTGTTCATGATATTTTCCTCGGGTTGGTTTGAGTGCGGCACGTCACGAAAAAATGGCAATCCGGAGACACCATGTCGTGTACGTGCCTGCTGGCATGCATCCAGCAAATGACCGTCAATCGGATCGTCGACCCGGCATAGGGGGTGCAAGTGGCAATGGCTCTATTCGGAAATGTCGCAAAGAGCCCGGTCATTTCGCATCGCTTGCACGTCGTGCTCCCATCAACTCGGATCGAGTTTCCTGATCCACGGCGAATCCCACTTTACGCTTTGTTCGACAGATTGCCATGTCGGGTGTGACAGTTCGCGCACGGGGCGCGGCGCATTTGCCTGTGCCGTTGACGACGGCGTCCGGGAAATCGGGCGTAACCGGCGGATGCCCATGTGCAAAATGCAGCGTGTCGGCGTCGTCCAGGATGGCTCGATGGCTGCCCGGAGAGCATGCCGGTGGTGCAAGTATGCGTCGTCACGGGATGCCGTCGGGCGTGATGCGTGAGATGATGCGGGGTCGTCATGGAACGGTGTTGCGTTTGCGTGCTGTTGACGATGGGCAGCCGGATGCGTTGCTTTTGGTCACGTGACCCATGCGACGATATGGCACCTGTTTCATGGCATGTTTTAGTGGCTCAATTTTTTTTGACAGGGTTGAATGTGACGTGTCCAGACGTGTTTTAGTGGTGTGTGTCGGCAATATCTGCCGCAGTCCGACGGCCGAAATATTGTTCCGTCATTATTTTCCGGGTCTCGCGGTATCATCGTCGGGCATCTGTGCGTTGAGTGGCTGCGGCATGGATCCCATGGCTTCGGAGGTGTTGGAGGCGCATGGCCTGGATGGCAGTGGGCATATCGCATGCCAGTTGTATGACAATCTTGTTTATCGGGCGGATCTCGTGCTTGGGGTCGAGCGCGCTCATGTGAAAATGCTCAAGGAACAGGTGCCGCAAGCAAGCGAACGCATATTCTTGCTGGATCGGTGCAACGGAAGGGATATTCCCGATCCGTATCGACAGCAGCGGCCGGCCTTTGATCGTGCATACGACATGATCGATGTGGCCGTAAAATCATGGCTTCCCGATTTGTCTTCCGAATCGGGTGCATGAGATTTTTGCGATCCATCGGTATACAGCGCTTTCGCGTCGGCGTAAATTCATTTCCTGATGCAACAAAAGAGGATATCCATGCATTCACTGCACGATTTGAAGATCGCGGTCATTGGCCTGGGGTATGTCGGTCTGCCATTGGCCGTGGCGTTCAGCGAGAAATTCGATGTCACCGGCTTCGACCTCAAGGACGCGAGGGTGCGCGAATTGAGCGACGGCCGTGACCACACGCGTGAGGTATCGTCCGAGGAGTTGGCATCGGCCACGCGTCTGTCTTTTACCTCCGATCCGCAGCAACTGGCTGCATGTCACGTGTTCGTGGTCACCGTGCCTACCCCGATCGACGCGCAGAAGCGCCCGGATCTCACGCCGCTGATCAAGGCCAGTCAGACGATCGGCAAGTATCTCCAGCCAGGTGCGGTGGTGGTTTACGAGTCCACGGTCTATCCGGGCGCGACCGAGGAAGTCTGCGTGTCCGAGTTGGAGCGTGCTTCCGGGCTGCGCTTCAACACGGACTTCACGGTTGGCTACAGCCCCGAGCGCATCAATCCGGGCGACAAGCAGCATCGTGTGCAGGACATTCCCAAGGTCACGTCCGGCTCCACGCCGGAAACCGCCGAATTCGTCGATGCGCTATACGGGAAGATCATCCGTGCCGGTACGCACAAGGCGCCGAGCATCAAGGTCGCCGAGGCTGCCAAGGTCATCGAAAACACGCAGCGTGACATCAACATCGCGCTGATCAACGACCTGGCCGTTCTGTTCAACAAGCTCGGCATCAACACGCTGGACGTGCTGCAGGCAGCCGGTACCAAGTGGAACTTCCTGCCGTTTCGACCCGGTCTGGTCGGCGGTCACTGCATTGGCGTGGACCCGTACTACCTCACGCACAAGGCCCAGGAGGTCGGACATCATCCGGACCTGATCCTGGCCGGCCGACGCACCAACGACGGAATGGGTCGGTATGTGGCCCATGAAGTCATGCGGCTGATGGTATGCAAGGGCATCAATCCTGTCGGCGCACGGATCCTGATGATGGGTTTGGCGTTCAAGGAAAATTGCCCGGATTTGCGCAATACGCGTGTGGTGGACATTGTCGAGACGCTGCACGGGTACCGCGTGGACGTCGATGTTTACGATCCGTGGGCCAATGCGGACGATGCCGAACGCGAGTATGCGATCGCGCCCGTGGAGCAGCCACAAACAGGTGCCTACGATGCCATCGTGCTGGCCGTCGGCCATCGCGACTTCGTCGACATGGGCGCTGACGGCGTGCGTGCGTTCGGCAAACCGGTGTCGGTTGTCTATGACGTCAAGGGTATTTTTTCCGGCGATGCCGTCGACGGTGGTCTTTGAACATTGAAGAAGTCTCCCATGAAGGTATTGGTAACAGGGACCGCCGGGTTCATCGGTTCGCACGTCGCGCTCAGGTTGCTGGAGCGCGGCGATGAGGTGATCGGCATCGACAACCTCAACGATTACTACGACGTCAACCTGAAAAAAGATCGTCTGGCGCGCTTCGCGGGTCATCGCGCCTACACCCACATCCGCGCCGATCTGGCGGACCGTGCCGCCATCGAAGACGCCTTTGCGACTCACAAGCCACGGCGCGTGGTCAACCTGGCGGCCCAGGCCGGCGTGCGTTATGCCGCGGTCAATCCGCACATCTACGTCGCCAGCAACGTCACGGGTTTTCTGCACATCCTGGAAGGCTGCCGTCATCACGGCATCGAGCATCTGGTGTTTGCTTCCACCAGTTCCATCTATGGCGCCGATCTGGCCATGCCGTTCTCGGAACACCAGCCGACGGACCATCCGTTGACGCTGTACGCGGCCAGCAAGAAGGCCAACGAAGCCATGGCGCATGCCTACGCGAATCTTTATTCCATTCCCGTGACCGGGCTGCGTTTTTTTACCGTCTACGGGCCCTGGGGGCGACCGGACATGGCTCTGTTCCTGTTCACGCGGGC
The DNA here is from genome assembly GCA_035690885.1 of Oleiagrimonas sp. Classification (GTDB taxonomy): domain Bacteria; phylum Pseudomonadota; class Gammaproteobacteria; order Xanthomonadales; family Rhodanobacteraceae; genus Oleiagrimonas. The sequence continues at coordinate 40,322 of DASSKC010000060.1, forward strand.
CATTCTTGCCGATGAGCCGATCAAGGTGTTCAATCACGGCCACCATCGGCGCAGCTTCACCTACATCGACGACATCGTCGAAGGCCTGGTGCGCGCGCTCGACAACGCGCCATCCACGGATTCGGCGTGGGACGGTCACGCTCCGGATCCGGCCAGCAGCGGTGTCGCGCCATACCGGATATTCAACATCGGTCAGGAACAGACGGTGGAGCTGTTGCGCTACATCGAGGTGCTCGAAGCGTGTCTGGGTAAAAAGGCGCAGTTGGAGATGCTGCCGCTGCAGCCCGGTGACGTGCCCGATACCGAGGCCAACGTGTCCGAGTTGAACCGGGCCGTGGGTTACAAGCCACGTGTATCGGTGGAAGACGGCGTTGCCGAGTTCGTGCGCTGGTACAAGGGCTATTACGCGTAGCCATCGGTGGTGGTCGAGACGGTAAATAAAAAGGGAGGCCGGTTGATTCCCTCCGAGACAGGGGGGGGCGGAGGGAATCAATCGGCTCCCAACTCGTTGAGTGGTGCGCGGTGTGACCGTTGGAAACCGGGGCCGCGCATCACATCTCAAGCCACAGGTGGACCTCGCAGAATATTTGGACGTCGTTGATGCATGAGCAGTGCGATCAGCAGTAGTGCGAGTCCGAACATGCCCAGGACGGGAGGCTCGGGAACCGCGACGTTCGCTGGTCCCACATTCAGGCTGACGTTGTCGAAGCCGACGAAAGCGCGCCGGAACTGATTGAATACGACCGAGTGCGCCGTGCCCGCAAAATCGATGTCGAAAACGTTCCAGCACTTCCGGAAAACGTAGCGTCCACTGCAGTTGCTGGGCGTCAGAACCTCGGTGGCAAGCAGGTTGCCGGTGCCATCGGAACCGCTGTAGACGGAAATGCTGCCGGTGCGATGACGAAGATCGTGGGTGATCGCGAAGTAGTAAAACGACAGGCTGTCGCCGAAGCCTGCCGCAACATTCATGATCGCTAAGTTGCGCCGCGAAAGGGTCAAGATGTTGGGGGAGCTGGGCAGGTAACTCACCACGCGGTTCGAGAAACCGGCAATGGCATCGGACCATGTGACGCCGTAATCCGGGCCACCGCATGTTCCCGAACCGTAGCCAAAGCGCGATTGACTGCATCCGCCGTTGTAATAGTCGGCAACGCGTTCCTTGTGCGGGACGACGGCGAAATCGTCGAAGTCCATGGTCACGGGGGTGGCGCAGACGAGGCCCGAAAGCGTCAGGCCGAGCAATATCAACAGTGCATGGCCAAATGGTTTCTTGAGTGTGCCCACGATGCCTGCCGGTTGCTGAACGGGTTGTTCATGAGTTGTGTAGCAAGCTCCGTGCCAAACTAGAAATCGTTTTAATTCAGTTTATTACGTGCCTTGTCCGCGCTGAAGGCGGCAAAACTGTAAGGCTCGTCGACAAGACAATGGCCGTGGGTCTGGCAGTCATGACGACTCCCCGGCGACATGCCCGTACCGATTCACGACCGGCCTGCGTGGCCGGTCTGACCGACGGCGTCATGAAGACGGACGGTCTTGCCGGTGCCGTGCGCGGCTCCGTTGCTCAACTGTTGGTACAGTTGTTTTGCTGCCTGTTGTTCGGGGAACTGGACATCCGTGTGTTGCAGCGCCGCGAGCGTCGCGTGCGCACCGGCGCGGTCGCCCGACCGAGCCTGCGCCACGGCCAGGTGGTACTGAATGGTCGGTGCATCGGGCTCGGCCTTGGCCGCTTTCTCGAGAATCGGCAGAGCGGCCTTGTACTGCTTGGCGGCGATCAACGCCCAACCGTAGGTGTCGGCAATACCGGGAGATTGCGGTGCCAGGTCATGCGCGCGTTTGGCCAATGCCACCGCTTTGTCGTTGTGTTGTCCGGTGTATATCCAGGCGAGGTTGTTGAGGGCCGACACATTGGACGGATAGGCATCGAGGATTTTTTCGTACTGGTCGGCAGCCAGCGGCTGTTGCGCGTGGGCAAGGTAATACTGGGCCAGCAACATGCGTGCGGCCATGTCGTCGGCATGCTTGGTCAGCCACTCGCGAAGACCCGCCTCCGGCTGCTTTGCAGCGCCGGCACGCAGGGCCAGAAAACGCCGGATCACCAGCGGTCGGCTGTACTTCGCGCTCAACGCCCGCTGATACGCTGTCGCAGCCTTGTCGTAGGACTTGCTGCTCATGTACAGATCGCCCTCCAACGCATAACCGGCCGCCTTGGTGGCAGCTTGCCGTTGCAGCGTATGCGTCAGCGCCAACGCGCCCGGAAGATCGTGATCGTGCAATTTCATGAATGCCAGCATCGCGACGGCCTTTACCTGTCCGGGATCCGCCTTGATGGCCCTTTCGAGGTTGTGTTGCGCCGCCTCGGTGTCCTTGAGCAGAACCTGTGCACGGGCAAGATTGATGCGATACAGGGATGCGTCAGGGGCAAGCTTCACGGCTTGCTGAAGTGGCTTCAGCGCCTTTTGATGATGGCCGGCATTGAGCTCGGCCGCGCCAAGGGCATTGAGTGCGGCCGCGTTGCCGGGCTCCGCGTCGACCAGATTCCGCGCCGTATCGGCGGCCTGGTCGAATTGGCCCATCCGGCTGTACAGCACGATCAGCCGGACATACGCACCGGTGAACCCGGGAGCGACGGCGATCGCTTGCTGGAACCGCTCAATGGCGTGCGCACGGTCGTGTTGCAGTTCGGCCAGCCTGCCGAGCGCGACCATTGCCACCGCGTTCTGCGGAGACTGTTTCAGCACTGACTTGTAGCGGTCCGTGGCGTCCTTGTAGTGATGCTCCAGCACATCCAGACTGCCCAGGTTGAGCAGCGCCGTGACGTTGTCGGGATCGAGCTCATGGGCCTTGAGGTACTGACTGCGTGCCTTGTCGTGCTTGCCTCCGGCTATCAGCGCGGTGCCGTAAAGCAGGTGCGCGGCGCTGTCGTCGGGATGGGCGATGGCGTAATCGGCCGCGGTCTCGACCGCCTTGTCGACATGCTTGTCGAGCACGTAAGCCTTGACCAGCAGGGTGGTGCGTTGGACCCCGGTGGCATCGTCATCTGCAGGCATGGCCTTGAGCAGGTCGATGGCTTTGGTTGCATTTCCGCTTGCAATCGCCTTGTTGACCTCGGCAAAACGCGGGTCTTGCGGTGGCGTCAGCGATGCCATCTGTTGCATGCGACGGCTTGCGCTGGAGGCGGCGGTGGCAGGCGTCGACTCGCCCGGAGTCTGGGCGGCTGCCCTTTGCAGCAATGCCAGCAGTTCGGCGTCCGACGGCTGACCGGATACCAGGGATCGCAATGTCTTCAGCGCCTGTCCGGAGCGTCCCTGGCGATAAAACGTCAGCGCCAGCAATTTGCGCGCGCTGCGATTTTTCGGGGCCATTCCGATGACGTTGCTGACGTACATTTGCGCCTGGCCATAATTGCCTTTGGCGTAGTTGACCGCACCCATCAACAGCTGGGCATGCACGTTGTCCGGGCTGGCCCTGAGCACCAGCTGCAGCTGCGAAACCGCATCGTCGAGATGACCTTGCTTGTACAGCACCACGGCGTGCAGATAGTGCGGTTGCGGTTGCTGCGGGGCCATCTTTTCCAGCGTGCCGATGTTGGTCAGTGCCTTGTCGAACTGTCCCTGTTGCGCTTGCACGCGTGCCAGTTTCAATCGCGCCATGAAGCGGTCTTGCGGCAACCAGTCGTGGCCGGTACTTTGCAGTGCTTTCTGGTAAGCCTTCTCGGCGGCTTTCAGGTTTCCGTTTGCGAACGCCGCGTCGGCTTTGCCTGTCCAGGCTTCCGGATTGTCCGGTCCCGCCGCCAACGCGCGTTGCACGTACTGGCCAACGGCCGTCGTGTGACGGGCGTTGGCTGCCAGCCTGGCCATTCCGATCAGCGCACGCACATTGTCGGAATCAAGCTGCAATGCGGCTTGGTAAGCCAGTCGGGCTTTTCCGGGTTTGCTCAAACCGCGATACGCATCGCCACGCAACACCTTGACACGCGCCTGCAGATCGGGCGCGAATGATGTATCCGCGGGCAGGGTTTCAAGCAATTTCTTGAATTGGCCGGACACCCGCAAGGCTTCCCCGGTGGGTATGACCCAACGCTCGGTCGCGACGCCGTAGGCCTTGGCCTGCTGCAAATCGTGCAGGGCGTCTTTCGGGTTGCCGAGCATCAATGACGCCTTGCCGAGCAGCAGCCAGGCATCCCCGTTTTTTTTATCCTTCTGCAGGACTTTCTTGGCCTGGATATAGGCCGAGCGGTACTCCCCCTCGGCCTGGTACTTGTTGCCGCTTGCCAGGCTGCCGTGACCGCCGGCCAGGCCGCAGCCAGTCAGCAACATGCCGATGCCGAGCGCCATCAGCAGGTGACGCATCATCTGGAATTTCGGTTTGATCGTGTACATATGCCCTTCCTTACGCGCCGACAGCGCGTCGTCCGACCTCAGTCAGAATCGTTCGGCTTTTTCAGCTCGTGCTTTTCCATCAGGTCGTAGAGCGTGGGCCGGCTGATGCCAAGCAGCTCCGCGACCCGTGACAGGTTTCCGCCGGCCTTGGTCAACGCGCGTTGGATGGTCCGCGTTTCGGCCGCGTTGCGTATCTCGCGCAGGCTCAAGGTGCCTTCCTCGACGGCGCCGTTCAGGTGCAATGCGTCAGCATCGATACGCTTGCCATCGGCCATGATGACGGCGCCGTTGACGATGTTCTCCAGCTCGCGCACATTGCCCGGCCACGGGTGCGCCTCGATGGCCTTGATTGCCCTGGAAGTGAACTTCAGCGCCGCGCGTCCGTGGTGGCTGGCCGCCCGCTCCAGGAAAAATTGCGCCAGTGGCACCACGTCGCCCGCACGTTCACGCAATGGCGGCAGGTGGATGGCCACTTCGCCGAGGCGGTAAAACAGGTCCTCGCGAAACTTGCCTTCGCCGATGCGAGCCCTGAGGTTCTGGTGTGTGGCGCCGATGATGCGCACGTCCACCGGAATGGTCTGGCGTCCGCCGATGCGTTCGATGACCCGCTCCTCGAAAAAACGCAGCAACTTGGCTTGCAACGCGATCGGCATGTCGCCTACTTCGTCCAGCAGCAAGGTGCCACCCGAAGCCAGCTCGATCTTGCCCTTGGTCTGCTTGTGGGCACCCGTGTAGGCGCCTTTTTCGTGACCGAACAGTTCGGCTTCGAGCAGGTTCTCGGGAATGGCGGCGCAGTTGATCGCCACGAACGGACCTTCGTGGCGTGTGCTCATGCGATGCAGGGCGCGCGCAAACAATTCCTTGCCGGTTCCGGTTTCGCCAAGCAGGAGCACGGTGGCGTTGGTGGGACTGACCTTTTCGACCAGGCGGAAGGCTTCGAGCATCGGCTGGCTGCTGCCGATGATGCCTTCGAGCGACGGCGTCGACTGATCGCGCAGTCGGCGATTCTCCGCTTCCAGTTCGTGCACGCGAAAGGCGCGATCCACGATCAGGCGCAGCACGTCCAGGTCCAGTGGTTTGGAGCAAAAATCGTACGCGCCATGGCCGATGGCCTTGACCGCGTTGTCGCGATCGCCGTTGCCGGTGACGACGATGATCTTGGTGTGCGGCGCTTGTTCCAGGATTCCCGTGATGGCGGCAAATCCCTCGTCGGTACCCGATGCGTCCGGTGGCAAACCAAGGTCCTGCAACACCACCGCCGGTTGATGTTCCTGCATTTGCTGGAGTGCCGATGGGCGGTCGCCTGCGACGATGACGGTGTAATCCTCGAAGCTCCAGCGCAATTGGCTCTGCAGGCCGGTATCGTCTTCGACCACCAGCAGGCAATCGGAGGGCTTGCTCATGAGATTGCCCTCAGTTTGTCGGTCCCGAGGGCGCCCTCGTTCGGTTCGGCCAGCGGCAGTTCAATGGTGAACACGGTGCCACGGCCCGGTTTGCTGTCCACGCTCAGGGCACCGCCCAACCGATGCACGTATTCGCGCGCCTGGTAGGCACCGATACCCATGCCGCGGCTTGCCTTGGTGGTGAAAAACGGCTTGAACAGCCGCTCGCGAATGAACGCATCGTCCATGCCTTGTCCATCATCTTCGATCTTCAATACCGCCACTCCCGATGTCTGTTCGAGCTTCACCATCACGCATCCCCGCGCTGTCGCCGCATCCTGTGCATTGCGGATCAGATGCTCGAGCGCCGCGGCCAATTGTTCGGCATCGGCGTGCGTCCACATCTCGTCGTCGGGCGGCTGGTAGCGGGGTGCGGGTGATTGTCCCCGGCACTGTTCGAGCGCCTTGTCGATCACGGTGGCGATGCGCACGCGGCCATTCACGGCCGGCGTCGAGCCTCCGCGCAGTTGATCGAGCAGCCGGTTGATGCGTCGTACCGAGTTGTCGACCGTGGCCAGCATGTCATCCACGAATGCCGGGTTGTGCTTGTGTCGCGCCGCGTTTTGCAGCAGCAGCGATTGCTGGGCTGCGACGTTCTTGAGGTCGTGCATGAGAAACGCCGTGAGCCGGTTGAAGCCCTCGAACTGGCGCGCCACGGCCAGTTCCCGCGCGTTGGCGGCTTGTGCCAGCGTGCCGGCTACCTGGCTGCCGGCGGTGCGCAGCAGGGCGATGTCCTCCCAGTCGATGCGACGGCGTGCGCGTGCATGGGCCAGCAACACCAGGCCGACCAGTTGATCTTCCAGGATCATTGGAACGAGCAACCAGGCGTTCGGCAATTCGGTCAGGTTGGCGGATGCCCGCAGCTTTTCGTCGTGTTCAGGCGGTGCATCGCACAGGTCGTAAATCCAGTGACGCTCACGCATGAACTCGAATGTCGGCTCGGTGGCGGCAAGCTCCATGCCGGTCGGCATCGGCATGTTCCAACTGGCTTCGGGCACGAAGTTTCCCGTGTGGCTGCGCGAGAACAGTATGCCTCCCGGACTGTCCATGGTTTGCGCCATCGCACGCACGGCGCGCACCGACAGATCGGTGTCGCTGTCGCTGGCCGCGAGTGTGGCGGTCAGATGCAGCCACTGTTCACGGTAGTCATGGCGGAGGCTGAAGAAGTTCCTGTGCAGGAACACTTTCAAGCGCGAGCGCGACTGACCGGAGCTGGCCACCATCAACACGACCAGCAGCGCAAAGAAGATCAGCGCGATCTCCGCCACCCGACCCCAGTCGCCGCCGTACAACCGCACGTAATAGCCTCCCACCGCAATCGCGATGAGATAGCAGGCGATCACCAGCAGGCTGGTGGAATAGAACACCACGCGCCGCGACACCCCCACGTTCAATGACCACTTGCGGTTGCGCGCGGCCGCGACCAGCAACAATGGCGCCAGCAACGCATTGACGAAGCCGCGCGCTGCCCACGTGCTGGCGCTGAACTCGTGGTAAAGAATCGCGTAGGAGTACAGGAAGATGTCGTAGGCGAACAAGCCGACCAGGGAGATCAGCAAGAATTTGAGCGCCCAGCGTTGTTGCGGCTCGGCATTGCGCAGGATCTGTTCCAGGTACACCACGCCGATCAATGCGAGCAGCAACATGCCGACCAGTGGAATGCCGATGTCGAATGCCAGCCCGGCTGCGGGCAATACGCAGTACAGCGCAAGCAGTATCCAAAGCGCCTGCGTGGCGGCGCGGAACCCGCGCAGCAGTCTGGACATGGGCCAGGCGCCGAACAGGGCGCTCAGGAATGCGAGCCAGGCGCCATAGCGCAACACCTCGGCCAGCAAGACCCAGTTCATGGCCAGCGATCCTTGCCACTGGGCGTACGCCATCAACAGCCCCCACAGCGTCGATACCGTGGTGGCCAGGATCAGCAGCGCACCCATTCGCTGTCCGCGCCAGCTCAGCGCCAACAATACGGTCGCCACCAGAAACATGGTGGATGCGGCGAGATAACTGCCGATGACAATGTCGTTCATGCCTACGTGCCCCCCGGTCACAGCACTGGATTATAGGCTCTTGGTCGACGCTGCACCGTATCCGGCATTCAGCAATCGTCCGCCGTGCTTGTCTGAGCTGGAAGGTCGTTCACCGGACATGTTGCCGTCCGCGAGCGTGTCGACGACCTCGAGCGCGGTGCTGCGAAAGCGCCGGCGGATGTCGGCCACCACACGTCCGGCGGTATGCCCGTCCCACAACGCGGGTTTGCGCCCATGCGGGCCGCGCCCCGACAGCACGGTACCGACGGCCATCTCCAGCTCGTCGGCCTTCACCAGTTGATTGCTGCCTTCGATGAGGGTGATCGGACGCTCGGTATTGGCGCGCACGGTCAGGCACGGAATATCGAGATAGGTCGTTTCTTCCTGGATGCCGCCGGAGTCCGTGATCACCAGACACGCGTCGCACACCAAATTCATGAAATCCACGTAGCCCATCGGTTTGGTGACCGTCAGGCCGGGCGTCGTGACGAGCTCGTGCCACAGCCCGAAGTCTTCCAGATTCTTGCGCGTTCGCGGATGCACCGGGAACACCAGCGGCAGCCGGCGGGCAATGGATTTGAGTTGCCTGACCAGTTCCGTGAGCGGCTTGGGCGTATCGACGTTCGACGGTCGGTGCAGCGTCACCATCGCGTACTCGAGCTCGTTCAATCCCAGCTCGCGTCGCGCGGGACTTTGCCGGATGCGCGATCGCATCAGTTCATAGGAATCGATCATGATGTTGCCGACCCGCGTGACCTTGTCTGCGGCCACGCCCTCGGCGGCAAGGTTCTCGTCGGCATCCGGCGACGGTGTCCACAGGATGTCGGCCAGCGTGTCGGTCACGATGCGGTTGATCTCTTCGGGCATGTGCCGGTCACCGCTGCGCAGCCCGGCTTCCAGATGCGCGACCTTGATCCACAGTTTGGATGCGACCAAGGCGCAGGCGACGGTCGAGTTGACGTCGCCCACGACCACGACCAGATCGGGCCGATCCTTCTGGCAGGCATCTTCGTAAGCCAGCATGACGCCGGCTGTCTGCGCGGCGTGACTGCCGCTGCCGATGCCCAGATGCAAGTCCGGTCGCGGCAGGCCGAGATCGCGGAAGAACGCGTCCGACATGTTGGTGTCGTAATGCTGGCCGGTGTGGACCAGCCGCAGGCGGCACCACGGCTGCCCGTGAAGCGCATGAAACAGGGGCGCGACCTTCATGAAGTTGGGCCGCGCCGCTGCGATCAGATCAATCCTTGTCGTTTTCATGTCCATCTTCCCCCCCCAGGGTTGTACTTGGTGGCTTTCCAAACCGGAACAACGCCGGTCCGCGGTGTGCCGTGCGGACCGGCGTTGGATCAAGACGTCAGGCTGCGGGTGTCAGACGACGTTGTGTGCATCACGACGACGCAGACCCACGATGACGCCGAGCAGCAGCACGCCGAAGCCGAACATGCCCAGTGCTGCCGGCTCCGGAATCGGGTCGACCGATTCCACGATCACCACGAAGTCGTTGTAGTCCAGGTCCGAGTTGGCCCAGAGCGTGTCTTCCCATGCCAGCAGGAACTCGTTGGGAAGGAACTTGCCGGCCACGCCGTGGATATTGAGCTTGGTGCTTCCATCACCCGCGTAGGCGACCATGTGCGGGACACCACCCGGATAAGTGGCGTTGCTGTTCGGGTTCATGCCCGGGACCGAATAGAACGTGCCATCCGGGGTATCCAGGTAATAACCGAACAGGTTCGTCACACCGAACGTGGCGCTGGTTTGTCCTTGGTAGACACCAGCCGCGTTGTAATTGGTGACCATGTAGTTTCCGCCACCGAGATTGGCCAGCTGCGTGCTCCACCCGGCAGACGCGCCGCCACCGAACAGTTGCAGGTGATTGCTGGCATTGGTCGGGTCGAAAATGCCGAAGGTGTTCACCGACGCGTTGCCGGCGATTTCCAGCACGATCTTGTTTTCACTGTTGCCGGTCGCGCCGATCGACCACCACGAGCTGGGCTGGTACTGGTCGTTGTAGACATCGATGCCGGGGCCGCTGACCGTGATGCCGTTGAGCTGGTCTTGCAGGCCGGTGCCCGCGCCATCCTGGCCCACCGGCGCGATGCAGATGGGGCCACTTTGGGTCGGGGTGCCGGTTGCCGGCGCATTCGGGCAAACCGTCGCAAATGCCTGGCCTGCGAACAAGGCGGCAGCGGCGATGCCGGCAAGACTGAGGGACGTGCGCTTGTTCATGGTTTTCCTCCGGGATGAACGGGTGGTTCCTCACGTACAAAGCAATTCGGATGCCAAGTATCTAACGTACTGTTTTTAATGAACATATTCTCGCGCTCCATCAATTGTTTTCCGGGAAGTGTAAATAATATCGACAGGCCTTCGAGGGCCGATCCGGCATGCCGCTGGCGGTCGGTTCCTTCGAACCCACGCCGGGCGCCATTTGCAACGCGTCCGACCTCCGGTGCCGAAAAATGCCGATATGTAAAGTATTTCGACACCCTTCCAGGGGCGCGGTTTGGTGCGCGTTGGTGCCGAAAATCGAGACACTTGCGCTGTGCCGCGCTGGGGTATAGTCATGCGGCTTGCGCTTGGGAGGGCCAACACATGATCACGAACATGTCCCTGAAGCCGTGCCGTCGGGAAGGCCGGATTGTCCGCGTTGTGATGAAAGCGTTTTGTCTGGGTACAGCGGGGATGACGTTGTTGCTGCTTGCACGGGCTGCACATGCCGCAACGGTGGTGACGAACACGCTCGTCAGTCACGCCGACGACGCCCGCACCCACGTCCCGGTGACGTTCGGTCAGATATTGAAGTCCGGTGATGTGCCGCACGGCACGCACCTGACGGCAATATTGGGTGGCCAACCCGTGCCGCTGCAGGTGGACGTCAAGGCGACCAATCCGGACGGCAGTCTGCGGCACGCGGTGCTGACGGTGATGGTGCCTTCGCTGCCGCGCCAGTCCGAGCTGCCGCTGCGGCTGGTCACCGAATCCGGTGCGCCGTCCGCGAAGCGCAGCGGCTCGGTCACCCTGTCGCAATTGCTACAGACGAACTACGACGCCAAGGTGTCGCTGGACATCGGCGCGAGCACCTACACCGCCGATGCACGTTCGTTGCTCGAGGCGGCGGCCAAAGCAGATGCCTGCAAGGCGTGGAACCGGCAGTGCAATGTGTGGCTTTCCGGGCCGCTGGCCAGTGCGTGGGTGGTCAATGGTCCGGTGACCGCTGCCGATGGCAGCACCAACAAGCACTTGCGCATCTACTTTGTCGTGCGCGCCTACGCTGGACGTGCGCCTGGCACGATCGGACAGATACGCACCGACATCGTCGTGGAAAATTCGCGGGCGTTCGCAGCGCAGGGACAACCGCAATACACCGCGACCCTGACTTCCGGTAGCGCGCGCTATGTCAGTCCGCGACTCACGCAGTATGCCTATACCCGCTGGCACCACGTGCTGTGGTGGAATGACGCCAGGCCGTCGGCGGTGTATCTGCGCCAGAACAACCATTACATCCAGGCAAGCAGGGCGGTTTCGCGCTACATGCCGTTGCAGCCGGACGCGAAGTTCCTGGCCGGCGTGCGCCAGTTCTGTGCGCCGCTGAAGCACTGCGACCAGACCAGACACATGGGCATGACCGGCGCGCAACCGGCGATCGGTCCGTTGCCGCGCTGGACCAGCGTGTACATCGTCGCTCCCGGTCAACGCGCGTACCGCTGGATGCTGGCCAATACCGACGCGCTGGGCGCCTACAGCATCCATTATCGCGATCCGGCCACCGGCTGGCCGGTCAGCATCGACAAGCATCCCTTCGTCACCATCGCCAATTGGGCGGCTGCAAATCGCAAGGCGCAGCAAAATGATGCCGATGGCGCGAAATACCGGGCCGACCTGCTGTCGAGCTGCGTGAACAATGCGGTCGTCAGCGATTGCAATCATCCCTGGTACAGCACCGGCAACCCGTACCATTGGGACAATGCGCACCAACCGGCGGAATCCTACGTGCCCTACATGGTCACGGGGTCGTGGTACTACATGTCGGAGCTTGCCTTCGGTGCTTCGCACAATCAGGTGTGGTCCAACGAGGCCTACCGCGGATTTTCGAAGGGGCTGATCGATCGCGGGCACAGCCAGATCCGCGGCAAGGCCTGGGTGTTGCGCGAAATGGTCGACGCGGCCTGGCTGCTGCCGGACGACTATCCGCTGAAGGCCGAGTTCCGTGCCGCGGTCGAGAACTCGATCGCCGACTGGAATGCAAAATACACCAACAACCCCGGCGCCAACGCGCTGGGAGTCATGGTCGATGGTGCTTCCTACAGCATGAACGGCGGCAAGCGGAGCGGGCTTGCGCCGTGGCAACACAACTTCCTGACCTGGTCGACGAATCATGCCGCGGAACTGGGTTTCGCCGGAGCGGCCAAACTGCGGGACTGGCTGGCGAAGTTCGAAATCGGTCTGATGACCGATTGGCAGAACAACCCGAAACACGGTTATTGCTGGTTGGAGGCCTCGGCCTACAACATCCAGGTCCTCGACGCGTCCGGGCGCTGGTTTCCGTCCTATTCGGCCGTGTACAAGGCGACATTTCCCACGCTGGCAGGCTTGGCATGCAACTCGTCCGACATGGTCGCGGCGATGGGCAAGCTGGAGAACAAACCGTGGAAGGCGGGAAAGATGTCCGGGTATCCAAGCTCGGCGACCGGGTTTCCGGCCAACTTCCAGATCGGCGTCGCGGCCGCGGCCGACAGTGGCCTGCCGAACGCGAAGGAGGCCTGGCGGATTTTCCAGTCACGCAGCGTGAAACCCTCGCCACCACATGCCTACAAGAACTATCCGAACTACGCGATCTGGCCGCGCTGGCTGTCACCCGGATCAGTGCAGTGATCCGACCAGCGAGAGCAGCAAGATGATCGCGATACCGATGATCCAGCCGGCGGACATCACCATGGCCAGACGTTGGATGCGGATATTCTTCAGCCGCCAGATGAAGTCGGAAAGCAACCACCACAAGCCGGTGAACACCAGCACCGCGAACCAACCCCAGCCGAGGTGGCCATGTATCCAGAAAAAATCGCTCATGACGAATGCACGCCATCGGCCACCGGCGTCTCCCCGGCGAGCACGCGATCACCCACCTTTACCAGCAGGTTCGCGCTGGCTGGCAGCTCCAGAACCACGGTACTGCCGAGCAGGATCCTGCCGATGCGCTGGCCGCGCAGGATGTCGTCGCCTTCGTTTACCCATGTCTCGATGCGCCGCGCCGCCAGGCTGGTGATCAGGCGGACCGCCACCTCGACGGTTTGCGACGCGATCACGACGCGGGTCTGCACCGGACACGGTTTGTCCCTCAGGAACGCAAACTCGCGTCCTTCGCCATCCATGAAATCTTCACCATGGGACTGCACGCTTTGTACTTTTCCGCACAATGGGCTGCGCTGCACGTGCATGTCCCAAAGACTCAGTGCGATCACGAGGTAGCGCGTGCCGGCACGGACGTCTGCACTGGTCACCAGGCCGTCTGCGGGCGCCAGCATGCTGGTTCCCGCGGGCGGCTGGCGTTCCGGATCGCGATAAAAATGATGCACGAAGGCGGAATGGAAGCGCCCATGTTTGAGCCAGCCCCGTATCTGTGTTTCCGGCCAGCGCTTGCGCTCAGGCAACCATCGTCGTACCAGTGGCGAGGGGTGCGGATAGCAAACAAACCACAGCGTGAGCGCCGCCACCAATGCCGCAAGGATCACCACTTGCACCACCAGCACGGTCATCGGCGACACTCCGATTCACAAGCGCTGGCATTGCGCATCCATTCGCGGGCATTTGCACATCGTGACATGGTCGTTCCCCTGCACTGGTTCATCCGTCAAACGACTGGCACCGTGGCGGCGCGCGCAGTCGGGACGGGGTCGTTTCGTCATGCATACTATATGACAGACATCGGGGACTCCTTGATGGTTTCGTCGCGACGACACTTGCCGTCGCGACTCCGGAGCCACGATCAGGGTTCGGCTGAACGGCAGCAGGGGGTTGCCATGACAACGTGGAACATCATCGGGATCGCGCATGAGTCTGCGTAGCGACGTCCTGCATTCTCTCAAGTGGCTGGCCGGCTTGCGCTTTTCCGGTCAGCTGGTGGCGTGGGCCGTCACCCTGGTGGTCATCCGCATCCTCGATCCGTCCGATTACGGGTTGATGGCCATCGCGCAGGTGATGATCGGCTTTGCCGCGCTGTTTCGCGAGATGGGCTTGTATTCGGCCATGGTGCAAGTGCGTGAGCTGCAGGCACGCCAGGTCGAGCAGGCGTTCGGGTTGCTGCTTGTCGGCAATTGCGTGATTTACGTCATCCTGTTCGTCAGTGCACCGTGGTTCGCGACGTTCTTCGGTTACGCGCCACTGACCAATATCGTGCGCGTGCTCGGCATCGAGTTTCCGCTGGCGGCGTTCGGCGTGGTGCAGGATGCGATGCTCAGTCGCGGCATGAAGTTCAAGCGCAAGTCGTTCGTGAATCTGGCCGTGACCTTTGGCAACGCATTCACGACGCTGGGTTTTGCGCTGTCCGGGGCCGGCGTCTGGGCACTGGTCTACGGACATCTTGCCGGTTCGGTGATTCGCTCCGTCGGCCTGGTCGTTGCCGCACGGCACTGGTGCTGGCCGCGCTTTTCGCACAAGGGCATGGCCGGGATGCTGCGTTTCGGCAGTTTCATGACGGCCAATCGCGTGCTCTGGTACGTGTACTCCCGTGCCGATGTCTTCATCATCGGCAAGATCCTGGGGACGCATGCATTGGGCTTTTATTCCATTGCGATGCAGTTGGCGTCGATGCCCATGCAGAAAGTCGGCGGGTTGCTGAATCAGGTCGGTCTGGTCGCGTATTCATCGGTGCAGACGGATTTGAGCGTGGTCCGTTCGCATTTTCTGAAGGTGGTGCGCACGCTCAGTTTTGTTTCCTTCCCCGTGTTCTGGGGTATGTCCAGCGTTTCTCCGGAACTGGTCAACGTGGTGCTGGGGCAGCGCTGGGCTGCAGCCATCATTCCGTTGCAGTTGCTGGGCCTGGTGATGCCCTTGCGCATGGTGGCGCATGGCAACAGCGAGGCGTTGCCGGCCATCGGCAAGCCGCATCTGGGGACGGCGTATCAGCTCATGGCGGTGTTGCTGATGCCGCCGGCGTTTTTCATCGGTGCGTGGTACGGAGGCATCGTGGGTGCTGCGCTGGCCTGGATCATTGCCTACCCGATTCTGATGCTGGTCCAGCTGCGCATCACCTTGCGCCCGCTCGGCCTGGCCTACCGCGATTACTTCGCATCCATGGCGGGTCCGGCCACGGGCGCGGCGATCATGTATCTGGTTGTCGCCGTGGTGCGCTGGACGGTTGCCGGGCCGCTGCTTGCCCCCGTTGCCGGACTGGTGCTTCTGGTTGTCGTCGGCGTGTTGGCCTACGCTGCATTCATGTGGTTCGTCCGGCGTGTCGATTGCCATGAGGCCATCGCTCTGGCGCGCGCCAAATGATCGAGCCGGCTTCGGCGCCCGGGACCCCCTGAACAATGCCGCCTGCGTGGAGTTACTTGTGTTCGGGAATCGACGGGACGACCTTTCGCGCCCAGTGCCACGTTTCCCGACTGAGCTTGTCGTGCGCTGCGTAAACGCCACGCATGCACGCTGACGGGCGATGGGCGATACCGGTCAGTGGGTAACCGGCCTCATGCAGCGCATCACCGGCGACCCCTTCGAAAATGGCTTGGGCGGCCGGCGTCATCTTGCGTCGCCACCCCTCGATCTTGTCCGTCTTGAGCAGCTTCGCGTCGATCACGAAGCGTTCCGTGGCCGGCCCCGACGCTCCGGCCACGAAGGCTTCAAGTGCCGCCATCGAGAGCTCGGGTTTGGCGAGCAGGTCTTCATAGCGGATTTCCAGATATCGTGCCGACATGCGTCGTGCCGCCGCTCGCGTTCGGTGCAGGTATTGGCGCCACAGGCGCGCTGCCGCGTAAGTGTTCTGACGGCCCCAGACCATGTTCTTGTGTGACAGCGCGCAATCGCGGCCGTCGCGTATCACGTGCACGACCCGGCAGGTCGGGAATGTCGCATTCAGCCAATCGAGGTGGCGCCCGAATTGCGGGTTCTTGCTGCCGATCCGGCGTTTGCCCGTCTGCTCGGCAACCTGCTGCAGTATGTCCATCACGATGGCCGCGAACGTCGGGCCGGTGCGGGCCACCCGGTGCCAATCGATGTCGACCGAATAGTTGCGCTGCAGTATGGGAAAGAACGGATCCGCGCGCAGATTCCGCAGCAGGCGCTGATGATTCCTGGCCAGGTTCAAGTCGCCGTAGCGCGAGAGATGAAGGCCCATGGACAGGATGAATTGTCCTTCGTTGACGAAACCGGCATCCAGGTAATCGCGGAACAACGTATTGACCCACGTGGTGCCTGACCGGGCGAAACCCGTGACGAAGATCGGCGAGTCGGTTTGTGCGATGGCACGCGGCGGTGTGGATGCAGCAGCTGACATGTTCATCGTGACGCTCTCCGTGGTTCGTGCGCGCTCACTTGATCGAGCAAGCGTGCCAGTGATGCCGCACCTTCACTTCGCGCATGCCTTGCGACCACGTCGCGCCGCGCTTGGGGTGCCTGGCCTGATCTCAAAGCGCCGATGAACGACGCCAGTCGCGAAGCCATGGCGCCGACGTCGTCGGGTGTCACCAGCTCCGCGCCGCCGGTTTCGCGCAGCAGGGCGGCGGTGTCGCCGTGCTCGCCCACGAGGGCGAAAATGGGCCGGTCGATGCGCAGGTACTCGTAGACTTTTGCCGGAATCTGCCGGTCGAATCGTTCACCCTGGAACAACAGCAAGGCGTCGGCCCGGGCTTGTTCCGCCAGCGCCTCGCGGTTGGAGACAGGTGGCGCGAGCGTGACCATGTCGTCGAGTCCGAGTCGCCGGATGTCATTGCTGTAGGTTGCGTTGGAACCACTTGCGCGCAGCACGATGCGCAGGTCGGTTGCGTTGACCTGGTGCGCGCCCTTGAGCCGTGCAAGGGCCTTGAAGAACGGCAACGGGTTGCGTCCTTCGGGGTATAGCAGGCCGCTGTGCAGCAGGACCAGAGGCCTGTGCTCGTGTATCGGAACAGGTGCCGGGAGGTCGGTAAATGCCGTTTCGTCGTAGCCATTGCCGATGACGGCCAGGCGGCCTTGTGCATCCAGTTGCGGAAAATGCCGGGCACATGCGCGCATCGCTCCGGGTGTGGTGAACACCACGCGCGAGGCGCGTTCCATCACGCGTCGCTCCCAACGCAGCTGCGATGCGACCGAGAATGGATTGGCACTCGACACCGAACTGGACACCGGGTCCCTGAAATCGGCAATCCATGGCAGGCCGGTCATGTGCTGCAGCGTGTGCGCGATGCAATGCGCCGTCATGATGGGGTAGGTGGACCAGATCGCGCGCACCCCGTGGCGACGTATCAGGCGCAGTCCCTGCAATACCGCCGCCGGCCACCATGAACGCCAGCGGTCGGGTTGGGCCAGAAATCCGGGGTACTTGCCGGCGATGCCGAAATGACGGCGCGCATCGAATGCCAGCGCACGGTGTATCGGGCAACCGGGCGGAAGCAATGCCTCGTCGACCGGCGCCGTTTGCGGATAGGCCATGGGGTGTGCCGACAACACGACGGGATGCCAACCCGACGCCGGCAAGTAACGCGAGAACCCGAGGGTGCGCAAGTGCCCGCTTCCCATGGCCGCAGGTGGAAAGTGATACGCGATCAACAAGACGCTGCTTTCCATCTCATGTCCCCCTGATCGCGCCATGCATTTTGGTTACCGGATCGGGCAGGGCGGAAGATGCTCTCTGGTTGGTTGCAGTCATGCGCTCATCGACCGGACTCTGATCGGCAATGGTTTGCACGACGTGCCCGGCCAGCAGTGCGCACAAGGCCATCAGCTGATAGCTCAGGTCGAAATAAGGCATGGGCAGGAACGCCCCCGCCACGACGTATGCCACCAGGCTGACTTGCAGCATGGACGCAAGGTCGAATGCCCACTTCAATGGTGGACTGCCACGCGTCTGCTTGCGTACCCGGCTGCATTTGCGCCAGCTTGCAAGCAGCAGCCCCAGGAACAGCGCCAGTCCAGTGAAGCCCTGCTCGCCGAGAATGCGGAAGTAGATGCTGTGTATGGCTCGCGGTGTCGCGCCGGGCGGGCCGTAGCGTCCCCACATGGCACCGCTTTTGTACACCTCGAAGCCGCCGCCGAACAGCGGCCGATGGATTGCCACGTTGGCCGCGAACTTCCAGGACTCGATTCGCGTTTGCGCCGAATTGACCTTCCGTGCGTGCTGCAGCGTGTCCATGCGTGCGGTCCATTGGGGCGGCATGAAATGCCATGCCACAAAGCCCACCACGACGACGGCAAGCACCACCGCGAAACGACGCCGGCTCTTGAGGAACAAGGCACCGGCCACGATCACCAGTGCGATCATGCCGCCGCGTGAATAGGTGCCCAGAATCGCGACGCCGGTCAGCAGCATGCTCACGCCGAGACCGATGCGCACCCACTTGCGCGCTGCGTGCAATTGCAGGTAGCGCATGAACGGAATCGTCATCGACAGTGCCAGGGCCAGGGCATTGTTGTCGGCAATGAAACTTTCGGCCGGGCCGAAGACATGACTGTGGCCGCCCGTGAGTATCGTGAACAGGCCGCCCTTGAGCCCATAGAAGCCGAGCGACACGACGATCATCCAGACCAGCCAGTGCATTCGCTTGCGCGTGTTGACCAGCATCAAGGTGACGAAAACCATCACCAGGATTTTCAGGAACTCCATGAATTTTGCGGTCGCGGCCACCGGTTCGACTGCAAAAACCGTGGTCACGCCGGTCCACGCCAGGAACACGAACAGAAGCACGCTGACGCTCGAGATCGGGATGCGCTTGCGCTCGCTGCTGAAAGCCAGGCCCAGCAGCGTGACGATGGCGATCAATTGCACCCACGGAAAGCCGTAGGCGAAACCATAGGTCAGGCGGTTCGGATTCATGTAACCGAGCCACGACCACACCAGCAAGCCCAGGTACGGACGCATCAGGATGAACGGGATGGCGCCCAGAATGAACAGGGCAAGCGCGATGTCACGCATGAGGTCTCCCGTCCATTTGCAGCATCAGGGCATCCATGGTGAATTTGGCCGCCCAGTTGGTGTAACGGTGCTTCATGTACTCGCTTCGGCGCGGGTGCGAGCCGGGGATGCCGCCACGCACGCCGTCGCGGGTTGTCGTCGGGTCCTGCACACGCAGGACGAAACCGGTGGCGCGCTCGGCCGCCAGTCGCCAACGGTCATCGCCGGTCTCGGCCGCCAGTCGTTGCCAGATGATGGCCATTTGCGCATTGCCGGTCATGCAGCTCCAGTGGCAGGCCGGTCGCCAGTCGGCGTCCAGTCTGCCCGGCAGGAAGCCGTCTTCGCGCTGGCAGTCGGCGACAGCTTTTGCCGTACGCATCGCCGCATCGATGAACTTGTCGTGGCGCATGAGCAGACCGACTTCCAGGATGCCGCGGGTGGCATAGGCAATGGTGTGGGTGAGCGGTCGGTCGTTGTCCTGCAGGTCGTTGTTGGCCAGCCAGCCATTGGCGTGCATTTGCGTGAGCGCCCATTGCACGTTGCGCATGGCGACGCCGACGTAGCGGGGCTTGTCCAGTGCGAGGCCGACTTCGGCCATGGCGAATGCGACACGCGTGTTGTAGGTGTTGACGGCATACTTGGCAAACGGCGAGCCGAACCAGCGCCATGCGCCATCGGAGTCCTGCGCTTCGGCCAGCCAATCGGCCGCACGCACCAGCGAGTCGCGAAAATGCACATCCTGCGTTTTGCGCCACGCTGCCAACCAGCCGAAAAGGACCTGCCCGGTATTGAAAATGGTCGGCTCCACCGATTGCGCATCCAGGGTGCCGGCGCGCACGCCGCCGCCGGCGAGCTGGATGTCCGATTCCCACGCTGCCATGTACAAGGCCCGATCGCGGTATTCATCCTTTCCGGACAGCTCCGCGTAGCGGAAGAACGTCGGAATGATGTAGCCGGTGGTCTCCGGATAGGCGCCCGCCCAACGGCGTTTGGCGGCATCGTAATAGGCGCTGACGCCGCCACAGCCGGTGACATCCTGGGCTCGCGCCAGCCACTCGGCCGCGGCCACAAGTCCGCGCTCGGCATCCACTTCCTCGCGTCGCGGCAAAAATTTGGCTACCACGTTCATGATTTTCCTCCGTTTGCCTGCCACCCGCCCACGAGCCTGGACATGCGGGTGTCCAGAGCGCGACGGGCGCGCGTCAGGCTTTGAACCAGAAACGGCTGGGGGTCATGCCAGCGATACAACGCATCGACGACGCGATCACCGCGTGGATAGCCTTGCCCCGGTCGCTGGCCCTGCCGTGCCGCCGACTGCATGTCTTCGGAGCGGACCCGCCACACGCTCGCGTGCGCGTTGGCCGAGCTTGTCGGGGCGGGCAGGCCGAGCTCGGAGCACCAGGCCGCATGCGCGATGTTGACACCATTCAAGGTCGCGACTTCTTCCTGGTAGTCGGTGCGCCCGATCGTCGGTTCGATCATGCGCCATGCGCCAGTGTGCTGGTCACGCTTGTACTCCATGCTGGCCATGCCGATGACACCCGCCGCGCGAAAGAAGCGCGTGGTAAGTGCCGACAATTCCTCGTGCACTTCGGGAGCGGCGGTACAGCTTGCCGTGCCTCCGACCTGCGGTGGCCACGAACGGATCTTGCGCCCGCTGAAGGAGGCGACGGTTTCGCCGTGCGGGCCGCGATACTGCAGGCAGAAATGGATCGCCGAGTCCGGCCCCTCGATCCATTCCTGCACCACGATGTCGGGCATCACGGCAAGCATGCGCTGTACCAGATCGGTCGCTTCACTGGCGCTGGCGATGCGATACGCTTTGCGAAACTGCTGGTCATATTGCACACATCGTCGGCCGGGCTTGATGACCACCGGGTAATGCAGATCCTCCAGTCCGGCGAGATCCGCAGGCGTGCGAATGTGCCGCAGCGGCGAGACGGGACTGCCGAGCTTTTCGGCCATGCACTGAAACCGCTGTTTGTGCTGCAACGCATCGACCACGTCGACCGGCGGCAGACTGAAACGGTACAGCGACGACAAGCGCTTGCGATGATGCGATACGGTCGCGACGCTTGCCTCCTGGGTCAGGAACAGGACCGGGCGCAGACCCGTGAATCGTGATACCCCGAGATGCACCAGTTCCTTGACCAGGTCATCACCATGCAGGGCGGATATCGGCAAGGGTCGGGCGGCTCGGGTGTGCATCTCCGGACGCCGCATGTCGGTGTCCAGCAACCACACCGGTACCTTTGCGCGGGGCAGGCTGCGAGCCACGCCCAGGCCGTTCACGCCGGCTCCAACCACAACGGCTGGTGTCTCGATATTCATGTGTCATTCCCCCCTCGTGCACCGGCTGCGTTCAAGCACGCCGGCGTAAACCGTGCGATAACGTTCGACGCTCATGCGCCAGGTGCGCTCGCGCTCGACATGGGCGCGTGCGTTGCGGACCACGGCATCCCGCGCGGCGCCATCGCGCAGCAACTGGATCAGGCAGCGGGCCAGGGCATCGGACGATCCGGCCGTGAACAGGTGTCCGTTGTAGCCATCGCGGATCAGTTCGCGATGGCCGCCCACGTCCGAGGCTGCCACCAGTTTGCCCATGGCCATCGCCTCGAGCGGCTTCAGAGGCGTGACCAGTTCGGTCAGGCGTTGTGGCAGACGTGGATAGACCATGACATCCATGGCGCTGCAGTAACGGGCCACCTGGTCATGCGGTACACGCCCGGCAAAATGCACGAGGTGTTCGATTCCGAGCTGCCCGGCCAGTAACTTCAGGTTTGCCTCTTCGGGGCCGCCTCCGGCGAGCAGAAGTCGCACCCGGGGCAGGGCCTGTTGTATTTGCGGCATGGCGCGCAGCAGGATATCCAGACCTTCGTAGGCGTAGAACGAGCCGGCAAAACCGAGCGTCATGCCCGGCGCAAGCGCATGCTTCCGGATCAGCGCGGCGTCGGGCGTCGCCGCAAAGGCGAATTGCGACGGGTCGACGGCATTGGGGATGACGGTGATCTTGTCGGTCGCGATACCGCGCGCGATCATGTCCTCGCGCAGGCCGTTGCAGATCGTGGTCACCGCGTCTGCGCGCTGCAATGCGCGCGTTTCCAACGCACGCGTCAAGCGGTAGCGAGGCCCCCACTGCAGCGCCGTGCCATGATCGACGGCGGCGTCTTCCCAGAACGCGCGAACTTCATACACGACCGGGATGCCTCGCGCCCGGCCCACGTTGAGTGCGGGCATGGCGTTCAACAACGGTGAATGTGCGTGCAGGATGTCGGGATGCACACGATCAACCACCTCGGCGAGCCGTGCCTGCAGTGTTTTCATCAGCGCGCGTTGCGCCAGCAGCGGCAGCGTCGCGATGCGTCCGCTGGCCGGCGGTGTGCGATGGAACGTCCAGTCGCCGATTCGCTCCTCGCGCGCAGCACCGCTGCCTTGTTTGGGTCCGGTCAGCTGAAAAGTCTCCCAGCCCAGCGCGCGCTGCTGGCCGAGGATGGACAGGGTGCGGAAGGTGTAGCCGCTGTGCAGCGGCAACGAATGGTCCAGGACATGCAATACGCGCAACGGATGGCCGACGGACAGTGCCGGCGGTTCCCGGGGCGGCAACGTGTCCAGCATCGCGTTCATGATTGTGCTTTCCGTTGCCCGGTATCCGCGCAGGCGTCCATCACGCGGGCATACAGGGCGCATTGTTGATTGATCACCGAAGCCCATCCGAGTTTCTCGCCGTGCTTTCGCGTGGCCGCCCGGGATGGCGCACGTTCAAGCAGTCGCTGCCACGCCGAGGCAATGGCTTCCACGCTGCGCAGAGTGGCGACTTCTCCGGATTCAGGGGTGTCCAGCAACTCCTCGACACCGTCATAAGGCGCTGCCACCACCGGCGTGCCGCAGGCCAGCGACTCAAGCACCACGTTCGGCATGCCTTCGCTGGCGGATGCGTGTATGAGTGCATCCGCGGCGTTGTAGTAACGGCACAACTCGTCGTGACGAACGGGACCGAGAAAGCGCACGCGTGCGCTGAGTCCGAGTCGCTCCACCAGGTCGTGAAGACGACGCTCGTTGGGTCCGTCACCGGCGATAAGCAGCGTTGTATCCGGCACCCGCGCCAGGGCTTCCACGGCAATGTAAACGCCCTTGCGTTCGACCAGATGCCCCACCGTCAACCATACGGGACCGGAAAGACGCAGTTCGCGGCGGATGTGGTTGCGGTCACGTGGGGCGAAGCGATCCAGATCGACACCGTTGCGCAGCACGGTGATCTTGTCCGGGTCCACGTCCAGCGCCGCGAGCTTGCTCTTGAGCATCCTCGACACCGTGATGATGGCGTCGGCGTTTTGCGCCGCCGATTGGATCTGCTCGCGCGGGCGGCGATAGTTCGGCAGGTCATTCACGTCGGAGCCGCGCGCGCTGATCACGACAGGCTTGCCCATGACCTGCGCAAGCCTGGCCGCGGTGGCGCCATCGGGGTAGAAGTAGTGCGCATCGACCAGGTCGAAGTCGTGCATGCATGTCAGGTGCTTGCGCAACAACGGCAGCATGGCGCGACACATCAGTTTTGCCGCCACGTTCATGCCCACCTTGGGGATGACCGGGTAGCGCGGATGCACGATTTCAATGCCGTAACGCACCTCGCGAGCGGGTACGCGTGCAAATACCGAGTAGCGGCCAAAACACGGGTTGCGTGAAGGAAACCACGGTACCGGTGCGACCACGGTCGCCGTGACCCGGCCGCTGTCAACCAGATGACGCAGACGTTCCTCGACGAACACGCCGTGGCGTGGCTGCGCGGTATTCGGATACAGGCTGGTGAAAACCAGCAGGCGGATGTTGCCCTTGCCACGGGCCCCGGCGACGTCATGTGGCACGAGGGTGGGTTCTTCGACCTGACTCACGCCGGTATCGAGCGTCTTGTGTTGCAAAGGAGATGTGTTCATCCTGTGACCTCCGGTAGGGGCGACCGTGCCGGCATCTGCTCGCTGTACAGGCGATGCAGGCGACTGCCCCGAAAAATTCGCATGATGCGTTCGATGACCTCGGGTGCCAGTTCCGAGCGCCAGCGTTCCGCAGCCACGTGCGGTTGCTTGTACACGCTGTAGTAGTCGGTTTCGCGCGTCGCATCACCGACACGAGTGCTGGCCTGGACGAACGCGTCGACCTGCGCCGACCATTCGAGCCCGACGAATGCGAGCAGTCGCCATGTCATGGTCAGCGGATCGGCGCAGATGTCTTCGTAACGCAGCGTCAATACGCGCTCGCAGTCGGCCACGTCGGCGAGGACTTTCTCCTGGGTCAGCACCCATCGCCAGGCCAGTCGTTCTTCCGGCGTGAGCGACTTGAGATCGTCGATCCCGATTCCCCGGGCCTTGCCGCTCGACGTGGCCAGCAATGCCTCGAGCATCCACAAGTCATCGGCACTCGGCTTGGAATCACTGAATCGTCTCGCTGCCTCGCCACGCAGCACCGACGCCACGTAACCGCAGGGGTGACGCATCAGGAAAATGGCTCGCGCCTCGGGCAGTGCCTGCATGCATACGCCAAGCCGTCCCGGTGATTCAATGGACTTCCATACAACGCGCGCGTTCGCACCGCCGGCTGCCGTCGGCCGATAGGGGCAGGGGCAATGTGGTTTGACGCGGCTTGCTGCCTTGGCCGCGGCCACGCTGAGCCGATACATGCCGAGTGCGGCACCACTGTGGTAACGCTTGGGAAACAACGGCTGCTTGCCCACCACCTTGGGTGCACGCTTGTACGGCAGGGCGGCAACGAACCGTTGGAGTTCGTCGCGGTAGTCCGCTGCAGACTGAACCTCGGGGTACAGCGGCAGGCTCAGACGCTGCACGCTGTCCGGTTCGTGGCGATAAAGCGTGTCCGGGTGACTGTCGATGAGCTTGCCGACCCAGGTGGTGCCCGAGCGCGGCATGCCGAACATGAGGATGCAGCCGTTCATGACGTCACGTCCATGGCGACCGCGGCACCCGACTGTTCGGCATTCGCGGGGTGCTGCATGTGGTCGAGAAACGCGTCCAGCATCAACAACTTCCACAGCGTGGCACTGTGATCGTGTCGCCCCGTCGCATGTTGGTGCAGCAATCGTTGCAGTGCTTTCGGCTCGAAGTATCCGCAGCTGGCGACGGCGCCACTGCGCAAGGCGACTTGCGCACGCGAGGCAAGCGGGTCGCGCAACCAGGCGGCCAGCGGGACGCTGAAACCCATCTTGGGGCGATACAGAATGTCATGCGGCAGATCGGGCTCGAGCATCTTCTTGAAGACGTACTTGCCGCAGCCGTCCTTGAGCTTCAATCCGGGTGGCAGTGATGAGGCCCATGCGACCAGTGGGTGATCCAGCAACGGCACGCGGACTTCGAGGCTGTGTGCCATGCTGGCGCGGTCGACCTTGGTCAGGATGTCGCCCGGAAGCCAGGTCTTGAAGTCCAGATACTGTGCCAACAGCAACGGTTGCTTCGTGGGTGCGCGTTCGGCATGGGTCCGGAACACCGACAATGCGCTGTACCCGTCCAGCTCGCTCTTGAACGTCTTGCTGTACAACTGCGTGCGCAATGTTTCCGGCGTGGTGCTGACGCTGTGGTAATAGGCTTCGACGTCATCGCGGGCGAGCGCTTGCAGCGTGGTTTTCGCGCGCAGTGGTCGCGGTGCCCAGTCGGCTTTCGGGTACAGACGGCCAAGCACGCCAAACAGCGGTTTGCGCACGCTCACGGGCAGGCGGGCGCGCATCGCGCTTTCCAGCGCATGCATGCGGTGACGGCGGTAACCGGCGAAGTTCTCGTCGCCACCGTCGCCGGAGAGCGCCACCGTCACATGGCGGCGCGCCAGTTGACACACGCGGTAGGTGGGCAGTGCCGATGAGTCGGCGAACGGTTCGTCGTAGACCCCGGCCAGCCTGTCGATCAGACCATGGTCATCGGCGCGCACGCGCTCCTCGAAGTGCCGCGTGTGCAGGTGCCGCGCCACTTTGCTGGCGTGGGGCGTTTCATCGAATCGCGCATGATCGAAACCGATGGCGCAGGTATTGACTGCTTGCGGCGTCGCCCTCGTCATGCTGGCCACGACCGCGCTGGAATCCACGCCGCCGGACAAAAATGCACCGAGCGGCACGTCGGTCATCATCTGGCTGCTTACCGCTTCGTCCAGCAATTCGCGCAGGCGCGGAAGCGCCGTATCCAGGTGCATGTCGGCATCGACAGTGAACGGCACATCCCAGTATTGCCGCGCAACCGGCGCGGGCTCGCCGGCTTGCCAGCTGAGCTGGTGGCCGGGAGGCAATTTGCGGATTCCGCGATAAATGCACTTCGGGTCCGGTACATAGCCGAGCGCCATGTAGTCTTCCAGGGACTGCGGATCAAGCTGGCGTTCCACGTCGGGATGGGCCAGCAGCCCTTTCAGTTCCGAGGCGAACACCAGGTCATTCCCGCCGGTGAAGCCGTAGTAAAGCGGTTTGATGCCGATGGGATCGCGCACGAGATGGACGCGCGCGGCACGCGTGTCCCACACAGCGAACGCAAACATGCCGCGCAGCCGCGTCACGCACGCCTCGCCCCAGTGCTGCCATGCGCGCAAGAGCACTTCGGTATCCGAGTGGCTGCCGAATGTGAAGCCGTGTGTTTCCAGTTCGTCCTTGAGCGTCTGGAAGTTGTACAGCTCGCCGTTGTAGACCAGCGCCAGGCCGGCATCTTCGTCCACCATGGGCTGATGACCATGGCCGAGGTCGATGATGGCAAGACGTCGATGCGCGAGCCCGACGCCTGCGGCCCGATACAAGCCGCCCTCATCGGGGCCCCGATGATGTTGTACCTCGCGCATGGCGAGCAGGATCTTTTCGCTCACCGTGTCTTCGGCGCGCGACAGCACGATGCCGGCCAGTCCGCACATGGTCAGTGCACCTCTGCTTCGGCTTGTCGACCGAGCAGCTGCTCGTACAGCGCGGCATAGGCCGACAACATGTTAGGCAAGCCGAACCGGCGCTGGACGTGTACGTGCGCGGCATGGCCATGGCGAAGGCGCAGTGTCGGATCGTGGATATACCGCTCCAGTGCAGCGGCCAGCGCAGACGGGTCCGATGGCGCCACCAGCAGGCCGGTTTGTCCGCAAACCACGACTTCGCCCACGCCGCCGACATCGGTGGCCACGACCGGCAGACCTGCCGCCATGGCCTCGAGGATCGTGAGGGGTATGCCTTCGGCGCGCGAAGACAGTGCGAAGATGTCGCATTCGGGCAACAGGTCGGCGACGTCCGCGCGATTGCCCAACAGGTGCACCCGGTCGCCGATGTCCGCGATCAGTTGTTCGAGGCGCTGGCGTTCGCGACCTTCGCCGATGATGGCAAGGTGCAGGTGCGCACGTTGCGCGGGATCGTTCTGGCAAAGAATCTTGAACGCCGTGATCAGGCTGGCTTGATCCTTGACCGCGTCGAGTCGCCCGACGTTGCAGATCAGCAATGTGCCGGGCGGTGCCAGTGTGCCCAGCAACGGGCGCTCCTGGCGTGCAGTGGCTGCGGGACGATAACGCGCCGTGTCGATGCCGTTGGGAATGCACGCGATTTTTTCCGGTGCAATGCCCATGCGTTCGCGCAACCAGGTCGCGAGATCGTCCGAAACGGCAACAAAGCATGCAATGAAGGGCGCCATCCAGCGCCGCAACCAGCGGTATTTGCGACTGCTGCCATCCGGGTCGGCGGCATCGCGCCCGTGTTCGGCATGCACGACCGTGCGCACACCCGCCAGCCTTGCCACCGGGGCCGCGTCCAGCGTGCCGTAGTTGTAGGTTGCGACCAGGTCCGGTCGCAGCCCGCGCAGGGCTTTCCACAGCCGTACGTAGCAATGCCAGTCCTTGCCCGGCCGCTTGTGCAGTGACAGACACGGCACGTCGGCATCGCGGATCTGCTCGCGCATGGCACCGAAACCGGCCAGACAGACCACGGCGTGCCGATAGCGCTCGTCCGTGCCATTGATGATCGAAACGACAATCCGCTCCATACCGCCGGTATCGAGGCGGTACAGCACGTGCACGATCAACGGTCGCGAGTTCATGGCGTGCCTCCGGCCAGAACCGGTGTGCCGCGGGTGCGCACATGGCGTGCGTCGGGGCCGGGCAGGGTGTGCGCGAATGCGCGCAGCGTCTTGCGTGCACGGTCTTCGTGCCCCTTGACGAACGGCAAAGACAACGCCCATACCGATGAGCGCACCGCGCCGCCACGCAGGACCCGCCACGCCAGCATGACCTTGGTCCATACGGGCGATGCGGTGCAGCTGGCGTCCACGCAGTACCAGTACCAGATCAGGCGCGAGCCGTGCTTTCCGGTCAGACGCAGTTCCCTGGCGGTGAGTTGTGTGCCATCGGCAAGCTCGACGCGTTGGTCCGTGGTTTCCAGCACGCGCGTCGCGTCCGGATCATGGACATCGTTGCCGTAGGTGATCAGGGTGTGTCCACGACGCGGCCGGCCCGTGTAGACGGCGTGAAAAAGTGCCACGGTCGCGCCATCGGTGGCCGCCAGATACGTTGCCTGCATCTGGCCGGCCGCGCCATTGAATGTCGGTTGCCAACTGCCGTCCAGCGTTTGCGACTGTTTCCAGCCAGTCAGCGTCGGTGGGCTGAGGTCGAGCCGTTGCGGCGTCGTGTCCGGCGCCACCGAACCGGCGAGCACCGGACCGGCGATCAACAATGCCAGTGCCAGCGGCCAGACCACCCGGCGCGTCGTGGCCGATTCGCGATCGGAACCATGTATCGGTTTTTCCGGCATCACGCGATCGCGGAAAAACCAGCCACCGACCAGCAGCAATACCAGCACCGTGCCGAAGAACTGCCAGCCGAATATCAGATGGTCGGTGCCGGTGGCGTAGTGCAGTCCCCACGTCTCGCCGATCATGATCGTGAAACACACGCGCAAGGTGTTGGCGATGATCGGCACGATGGCGGCGAGCACGACGAACACCACACGCTTGAGCGTGCGCGTGTACATCAGATAGGCATACAGACTGCCGATGGCAACGCAGGCAATGAAGAACTTCACGCCACTGCATGCTTGCTCGACCATCCACGTGGCCGAGGGCGTGAAGATCTCCCGGCCATTGAGCAGCACGGGCATGCCGAACAGCTGCAGGGTACCGACGGAGAAGTGCGCGGTAAGGTCCTGCAACGGCCCCACCAGTCCGTCGCCCCACGGCACCGCGAACACGACCAGATAGCCGAGCGGAAATGCCAGCACGCGCAGTGCGGACCAACCCCAGCACGCCAGTACCAGTGCCGGAAACAGGGCCACCAGCGCGAAGTGCTGCAGCAGGTTGATGGCCAGTGCCTGGCCCGCGTACCACACGCAAATCAGGGCGGCTACCGCGAGCAGCCCCCAGAGGCTGGGCACCGGTCGCTGCGCGGCCAGTTGCCTGCGCTGGTTCCAGGCCACCCACAGGCTCAACGGAAAAATCAGGAACGCATATTGGTACGTGCCGTCGTGGGCCCAGATGCCGACCAGTGATTGCACGGTCTGCCAATACCCGACCAGCAGCGCGATCACCGCGACGACGAACGCGATCAAGGCCAGCGGCCAGCCGGAGGTACGCGCGGGGGCGACCGTGTTGCTTGCAAGTTCCGCGTTCATGGGTACATCCCCCCGGCTGCCGCGAGCACGCTTGCCGGCCCGATGGAGCGCACGTCGACGCTGCGCAGCACGTTCTCGTAGGCGTCGAGATTGCGTGCCCAGTCATAGCGCGACATGACCGCGGCGCGGGCGGCCGGCACCCGTGCCGGTCGTGTCACGTCGAGCCAGCGCAGGGTCGCATCGGCCATGGTTTCGGGCGAGTCGCTGATCAAGCCCTTGCGACCGGCGAAGTCCTCGATGCCTTCCCACGCCTCGGGCGTGGTCAGGACCACCTTCTGCATGGCCAGCGCTTCGAGTACTTTGTTCTGGATGCCGCGCGCGATGCGCAACGGCGCCGCCACCACATGGGCGTGGGCCAGGTACGGGCGCACATCATCAACGCGTCCGGTCACCGTGATGCCGGGTTGGTCGCCAAGACCCAGGACCTCGCGTGTCGGGTGCGAACCGACGATGTAGAAGCGTGCGTCGGTGCGCCCGGCCGATACCCGTGGCCAGACCTCGCGTGCGAACCATTGCGCGGCGTGCACGTTGGCGCGGTAGTCCATGGCCCCCACGAAGACCACCACCCGCGTGTCGGTCGGGTACGGGTTGCGGTAGTCGCGATGCGGATCCCAATAGGCGGTATCGACGCCGTTGGGGATGCCGTGGACGCGGTACTCCAGGGTCGGGTCATCGCGACGGAAAAACGCGGCTTCGGCTTCGGACACGAACACACTGGCATCGAACCGCATGGCCACCGACCGTTCGAAGCTTGCCAGGCGGTGGGCTTCGCGCTGGTATATCAGGCGCTTCAAGCCGTGGCGTGTTTGCGCGTACTGCTGCCACTTGTCCGAGTCGGCGTCGACGAAATCCATGACGCGCGGCAGCTGATCGTGACGCATGACCAGCGGTGCCACGCCGGAGGAGTAGCAAAGTGCCAGGTCCACCCGGTGCGCGGCGACGAGCTGTTCGATCCAGCGGCGCATGACCGGGTCGCGATAACAACCCGGGGTCAGCGCCTCGCCACGCGCCAATGCCGCCAGTGCGCGCCAGCGCGCCAGCCACGGCTTCAGCGGGCGGATGCAGGTTCCGGCACACAAGGTCTTCACCTCGGCGACGTGGCGCCAGTCATCCGGATCATCCACGAATGTGCCGAGGTATACGTGGTAATGCGCAGCCAGGTGCCGCAACACGTGATACGAGCGGATCTTGTCGCCCTTGTCGGGCGGCCACGGCAAACGATGGCAAAGGAACAGAAGTGCGCGCATGACTATCCCAGATCCCTGGCCAGCCACGGCCCGATCGCTCGACTGACCGGCAACGGCAGATGCTGCCAGGCCTTGATGAAAAGACGGTATTTTTCGTTGGTGGGGCTGATGTTGGGAATCCGGCTGGCCCGTACCAGGTGATAGGCGTAGGGCAGGGGCTCGGGCTCGAAACCCCAATGCTTCTTGAAGTGATACGAGCCGGTGTCGCGTTTGCTGCGGCCGTAATCGAACATCGTCGCTCCGCGCTCGACCGCACGCTGCATCACGGCCCAGTACATGAAGTCGTTGGCCGCCAGAGCGCGACCGCGCCACACGCTGCCGCCGTAGTAGGGATGTACCTCGCCACGGAAATAGAAACTCATGACCGCGGCCACCGGTTGGTCCTGATGCGTGATCACCGTGATTTCGCAATCGTCGCCGAATGCCGCCTGCAGCTGCGCGTAGTAGCGGCGCGGCAATACCGGCGTGCCGAGGTTGCGCACGCTCTCGGCGTAAGTCCGATAGAAATCATCGAAACTGCCACCGTGGTGCGCGACCAGCCCCAGCTTGATGCCCTTGCGCACCATGGCGCGCTGTTTGCGCGGGATCGCCTTGAGGTTGCTTTCGTGGTCAGCCTCGATCGGTTTGCGGAAACTGACGTAGAGATCCTTGACCGGCCAGGTCGGATGCCTGGATTGGCGATCGCGCAGTTCGAGATAGTCCACGCGCAACCGGTCGGCGAGCGCGACGGCCGCTTCGGTCAGTCGGACCGCGCTGTCGGCATCGGATGCCACCACGCCGCCATAGACGCAGAACGGCGTCGAAATCAGCGCGTGACCAAACAACCGGCTGCGGATTTCGGCCAAAGGCAATACGCCGGTGACGACACCGCAGCGTTCGGTATACAAATAGTGGCAGCGGTGACCGAGCCCCTTCTCGATGACGTCGCGCCACGCGGCGCGGTGGAAAAACGTGGCGGACGGCGAGGCTTCGACAAAGGTCTCCCAGCTCGCGATGTCGGCATGACCAAGCTGCCGGACGTTGCTGGCGTCCGCGCCATGCCCCCTGTGTGCATGCTCTCTCATGATGCCTCTCCGCACGGATATGGTTCGTGATCATTCGCCTGGAGTGTCACCACCGGATAGCGCTTGCAGTCGGCGTCGAGAAACACGCGGTCCATGCGGTCGAAGCGGAAATCCGTGATCAGGTGCTCGACCCGTCGCGCCGTGCGCGTCAGGTTCAAGTAGTGACGGACGCGGTTTTTGGCGGTCACGCCGGGCACGCGCGGTTGCCCCGGATCGACTTCCCAGGGGTGGAAATAAAACACCCCGGCGCGTTCGTCGTGATGATTGACGCGCCTGAACCCGTGCTTGAACACGGCGTAGGGCAGCAGGCGGAAATAGCCGCCGCCGCCGCACGGCCAGTTGCGATGGCCGAAGCGCACGGTGGTCACGGGAATTTCAAGCAGGCCCGAATCGCCGCTGTAAAACGCGAACCTGGGCGCCGCGGGCATGCCGTACAAGTCATGCCGTATCGGTACGATGCTGGAGCTGTACGCATGGCCACTGCGACGCAATTCATCGTGGGCCCAGAGCGTGGTCGGTCCGATCGAATAGCTGGGCGCGCGGTAACCGCGTACCGCTGCGCCGGTGATGTCTTCGAGCAGGTGTTTGGTGCGCACGATGCCGTCGCGGAAGCTCGCGCGGGAAATATGGGTCAGGCGTTCGTGGCCGTAACCGTGACTGGCGATCTCGTGGCCGGCGGCATGGATGTCGCGGACCAGTGCGGGGAAACGTTCGGCCACCCAGCCGAGCACGAAAAAGGTCGCGCTGACGCGTTGGCGCGCGAACATGTCGAGTATGCGCCGCGTGTTGGCGTCCACGCGGACCGGCCAATGCGACCAGTCCTCGCGCCGGATGCAGGGCTCGAATGCCGCGACCTGGAAGTAGTCCTCGACATCGACCGTCATGGCGTTGACGACCGGCTCGGTATGTGACGACATCGTGTTCATTCGTCATCGCGTCCGGACGGGATGGGTTGGAGGTTTCCAAACGCCGGTCTCACGGTCGTCTGGCCGTGGCCGGTTGCCGATTCCAGTACGCCTTTGAGCCGCAATTCCTCGCGGATCAGGCGCAGCAGCATCTTGTTGTACTTGAGCTCCAGCCCGAGCGCGGCAAGTTCGCCTCCGGATGCCGGTGCCGCGTCGTTTCGGTCCGGCCTGGATGCGGGGGCTTGCGCGTCCGGTTCCAGGGTTTGCGGGACATCCGGCATCTCGTCGCGCATTTCGTGCAGGACCACGCTCAACGCCGCGTGATCCAGGCGGTGCTGGTCCTCCAGGTAGCCATACAACAACAGGCGATCCATGATCAGGTTGATCTTGCGCGGGATGCCGCGGCTGGCGTGGTGCACCGCGTCGAACACTTCCGGCGCCAGCACGGGGTCGTCGTCCCAGCCGACAGCGCGCAGACGGTAGATGATGTATTCCTCGCACTCGCTTCTTTCCAGCGGTTCGAACCGGTAGGACGCGACGATGCGCTGGCGCAACTGTTCCAGATGATTGGCGACCATGATGCTTCTGAGCTCGGTCTGGCCGACCAGGAACACCTGCAGGAGCGCGCGCCCGTTGAGCTCGAAGTTGGACAATATGCGCAGCATCTCCAGGGCCTCGGGGGCCAGCGTCTGCGCTTCGTCCACGATCAACAGGGCATGCGAGTGGTTGGCGCTCAATCCGACCAGGTGCTGTTTCACATCGCGCAACAGCGATTCCTTGGCGCGTCCCTCGAACGCAATGCCGAACTCCGACGCCACGGCAGGCAGGATGTCTTCGCCGTGCAGGTTGGCCGACGCGATGCTGGCCATCGCGATGTCGCGGTGCGCAAGATCGCCCAGAAGCTTCTGGATCAGCAGCGTCTTGCCGGTGCCGACCGCGCCGGTGATCATCACGAAGCCTTCGCCGAGGTCGAGCCCGTACAGCAGGTAGGACATGGCGCGCTTGTGCCCCCGGCTGGGGAACAGGATGCCGGCGTCCGGGGTCAGCCGGAAGGGCTTGCCGCTGAGTTGGTAGAACGATTCATACATCTCAGATCCCTCCGAAAAGATGTGTCCATTGCAGATAGATCACGTTGACCCGGTAGTCGTGTGTTCCGGGCATGCCGCGTACACCGGCGAACGCGTCACGCGAACCGTGGCGCAACTGCAGGCTGACGAAGTTGTCCGGGTCGATCTGGTGCACCGCCGCCAGTTCGATGTAGCGCGTGTAATTGACCTGTCCGTCAAGGAACCGATAGCGCTGCCACCCGAAGGTCGGCGTGAGCGTGGTGAACGGTCCCAGCTCGAACAGCCACGAGAGGTGCGCGTTGGCAACTTTTTCGGTGCCCTGGTTGCCGCGGAAGTAGTCGCGCGACTCGTCATACAAGGTGGCACTCAGGCGGCCGGTGCGCATTTCCAGCGAGGCGGAGACGGTGGCGCGCTTCATGAGATAAATGCGCCGATCAAGAAGCGACGGAATGCTTGATGACGGCAGTCTGACCTGCGTTGTTGCGCCCGGGTTGCGGCCCAGCAGCTGCTGGTTGAGATCGGTCGGACGTTCCTCGTAGCTCACGCGCGTGTTCACAAGCGCGGCATGGTGGTTCCACGACAGCTGCACGCTGCGCCCGTAAAACCGATGTCCGGCCAGCACCTTGAACTTGTTGCGTGCATTGGACCAGTCCAGTCCCACGTTCCAGAAGTCGGCACCCATCTCATCGACCGAGCCGTCGGGCAGATAGCGGTTTTCACGACCGACATTGGCGAGCAGTCGCAGGTGGATGCCGAGCCGCCGCGACACGCCGACAGTGGCGGTCGCGAACTTCAGGTCTTCCCCGTGATCGGGTTTCAGGCGCTGTCCGACGTATACCAGCCGCCAGCCCCACTTGTCGTTTCGCGGGCTGATGATGCTGAAATTGACCGCATCGCTGCTGATGTCGCTCACGCCCGACAACAGGTTGCCGTGGGCATCTTGTATGCCATCGCGGTTGTACACCACGCGGCCGCGCGTATAGCGCAACATCATGGTGCCGACCGCGCCGAGGTCCTGGACCCAGTACGGGCTCAGTGTCGCGGTACCCACGTTCGCACGGTTGTTGTCGAGGAAATAGGCCCCCGACCCGGACGGCCTGCGATGGTTGATGACCGCGCGCTGGTAGGTCGCGGTGCCGGCCAGAAACAGATGTCGCGGCACCACGACGAGCGTGCCGTCGGCATCCAGGTCGTGTGACACCTGGGTGTGGCTTTCGCTGCCGGCGTACACGTATCCGCTGAGTGTGTAGTTCAGCACGCCGGAAAAGCGCGGGCCGCTGTAGGCGGTCATCACGAACGGTTCGATGGTGGTCACCCAACTGCCTTGCGTGGCCTGGCTTTCGCTGTCCAGGTGCAGGTTGTCGGTGTACAGCTCACCCAACTTGACGCCGACGACCGTACCCGGATCGGCGACGGTCGGCGTTCGGATCACGCCGGGTGGCAGGTGCTCGGCCCGGGTGCTGGCAGCCGGCGTCTGGCCGGACTGCAACCCGGGCTGGACATCCTGGGCCGGAGCCTGACTCAACCAGCCGGCCAGGATCACGGATGACAGGACAACGGGAGCCGATAACGTGCGCATTCAAGTCACCTCGGAGCGGCTCGTGGAGTGTGAGTAGTAGTTGCTGTAGTAGTCGTCGTAATAGTGGTTTTCCATGGCCGGCAGCCGGCTCATGTTGAGGACGAAGCCGACGTACTGCGATTCGCCCAACCCCTGCATGGCGGTCCGGACTTCCTGCTGGCGGGTGCGTCCGGCAGCCACGATCATCACGATCTGGCCGACGTGTGACGCCAGCACCTGAGCCTCGGATGTCGCCAGAAGCGGTGACGAATCGAACAACAACAGGCGCTGCCGATCGGGATTGCTCCATGCTTCCAGTACCCGCTGCATGCGCTTCCCGCCAAACAGTTCGGCGGTCAATGGATGGCGTTCCCCGGTGGGTACCACCAGCAGGTTGGGCACATCGGTACGCACGATGACGTCTTGTGGACGGCAGTCGGCATGCACCAGCACATCCATCAATCCGGGCTTTTCTTCCAGCCCGAGCGAGCGCGTGATGTTCGATTTGGGTATGTCGCCATCGATCAGCAGCACTTCGAAGTCCGGTTCGCGCGCCAGACTGAGGGCCAGGTTCAGCGTGGTGAACGTCTTGCCCTCGGCGGGTATGGCGCTGGTCACCATGATGCGTTCGGGGTGTGTCAGCGTTCGCGCGCGCTCGCCGCCGGTGTTGTTCAGCAGCGGCCGCTTGATGCGGCGAAGCTCGTCGATAAGCCGACGTTCGGCGCCCTGTTCGAGGGGCACGAGCCCGTCGCGCCGGAGCCTGTCCATGTCCACCGGCCATGGTGGCTCGGCGGCCGGGCTTTCGCTCGGCTCGACCACCTGCATGCGTTCGTGCGCGCGCTCGATCGTCGGCGCACTCGCCGTCGGTGGCGTCGGATTTTCGTGCCGATCCAGCGGCGCCTGTGCTTCGGGCTGCCGGGTTTTCAGCTTTTCCATGGCTCTTTCGACAATGCTCATGAGACACCTGCGACGAAGATGTGCTGGATCGTGTTGGCGAGCGGACCGTTGTAGGCAAAGCACAACACCAGTGCGATTCCCAACAGGCTGACGCCGGTGCAGAACCCGATGACTTCCCGGCGTTTGTCGACTCGTCTGGCCCGGGATTCGATCAGCTGGATCGCGCCCATGACCGGGTACTCGGCAAAGCCGCGCAGGCTTTGCAGACTCGTGAAGACCGGTTTGATTTTCTGCAGGAAGAATGCAAACGCAGCGCCGAAACCGATCGCGAAGACAAACACGATCAGCAACAGCAGCCCGCGTTTGGGGCTGGACGGCAACAACGGAACAATGGGCGGATTGACCACGCGGAACTTGAGGTTGTTGCCGCTCTGCATGGCTGCCTGCGATATCTGTGCCGTGTTCAGGCGAGCGACCAGTTCGTTGTACTGGTTTTTGGTCGTGGTGTAGTTGCGGGTCAGGCGTTGCAGGGTGGTTTCCACATCCATGCTCGTGGCCTGCTTGCCCTTGAGTTCGGCGATCAGCTGTTTTTGCTGCGCGATCTGCGAGCCCAGCGTGCGGATGCTCACTTGCGTGGCGTACAAGCTGTTCTGGCGCTCCTGGTAAACCGGATTGTCCGTGGCCAGTCCGGCCAGCGAGGCATTCGTCGTGTTGTTCTCGAGGTTTTCGCGCCGTGCCTCCAGTTGCTTGATCATGCGCCGGGTCGATACCACGTCCGGGTAAGCATCGGTATAGCTCAAAAGCAGTTTGTTGAGCTTCTGGCGGTAGGCCGCGATCTGTTCGTTGATCTGCCGGGTTTGCGGGACGATGCCCGAGGAGCCCGGGTTGGTTGCCATCGAACGCATCTGCCGCTGTATGGTTGCGCGTCCGGCCAAGGCGGTGTCGTATTGCGCTTGCAAGGCGTCCAGTCGGCTCTCGGCATTCTGCAAGCGCGACGCATAGCTGCCGCCGCTGTTGTCGGGGATGAAGCCGACGTGTGCTTTCTTGTATTGCGCCAGTGCTTGCTCGGCCGCGTTCAGCCGCTGGTTGTAATCGGCTACTTGCTGCTGGAGAAACTGCTGCGCGGTGGCCGTGGAATCGGTATTGGCCCCGAGCGTTTCGTTCATGAGGATCTGCAGGAATGCCTGCACGACCTTTTGCGCCATGGCCGGATCGACATCGGAATAGCTGATGTCGTACAGGTTCTTGGCTCCGGCATCGCGGATCTTCACCGAACTGCCGAGCGCGTCCAGCAGGTCGACCTTGTCTGTCGGCGTGGTGGCGCGCAACGACAAGCCGGTCTGGTCGGCAACCTTCTCCAGATTGGGCCGCGACAGCAGGGTGTGCGTCATGATCTGCAGGCGCCGTCGCACGTCGGGCTGGACCGCCACGCCGCTCAGCAACGGGTTGGTCAGTGCCGCGGTGTCGGCATATACCTGCGCACTGGCTTCATACTGGTTGGGAATGCTGAAAACCAGCACCGCACCCACGACCGCCACGCACCACGCGACGATCAGCGCGTGCCAGCGGTAACGCCATGACGCGCGTATCTCCAGCCATACGCGCTGAAACATGTCGTGCAAGTCGAATGATTGAGTCTGCATCTGCCTTTCCTCCGTGTCCCCCTGCGCTGCAGTGCATCAGCCGCAGTCAGGTCAAAGCATGGATTGCGGGATGATCAGGATGTCGCCGGGATACATCATCCGGTTGTCCTCGATGTCACCGTCCATCAGGTCGCCCAGGTGCACCGGAATGGTTTTTGTCTTGCCGTCAGGCAGGTGACGGACGATTTTCGCGTCGTTGCCGGCAGCGAACTTGGTCAGGCCGCCGACCTGGATCATCACGTCCAGCAAGGTCATGCCGCGGCGGTAGGGCACGGCCTTGGGCGTTCCTGCTTGCCCGACGACCCGCACCTGCTGGTTGAACGAACCGACAAAACTTTCCACGATCACCGTCACCATCGGCGAGCGGATGTACTTGGTCAGAGCCTTTTCCAGGTCGCTTGCCAGCTGGTCCGGTGTCTTGCCGGCGGCCATGATCGACTGCACCAGCGGTGTCGAAATGCGGCCGTCGGGACGCACCGGCACGGTGATCGACAGTTTGGGGTTGTCGCGCACGAAGATCTGCAACGAGTCACCGGGAGCGAT
This sequence comes from Oleiagrimonas sp., assembly GCA_035690885.1. Taxonomy (GTDB): domain Bacteria; phylum Pseudomonadota; class Gammaproteobacteria; order Xanthomonadales; family Rhodanobacteraceae; genus Oleiagrimonas. The sequence goes on from DASSKC010000060.1 coordinate 78,780, forward strand.
CTTGTAGCGCACGGTGGGCGGCGTCGACGTCGTGCCATTGCCGATCGTCGGTGACGAACCGCAGCCACCAAGGAGCAGGAGAGAGCCAACCACCAGGGTCAGCCAGAAGACGGAATTTCGATGGAGTGGTTTCACGGGATTGCCCCCTTCGGGCCTCAGCGTGCACCACGTCCGAACAACACGACCTCGACCGTCTGGATCAGGATCGCCATGTCGAACATGATGCTGTGGTTTTTGACGTAAAACAGGTCGAACTTCAGTTTTTCCACGGCGTCTTCGAATGACGCGCCGTAGGGATAGCGCAGTTGCGCCCAGCCGGTCAGGCCCGGCTTGATGCAGTGCCTGAGCGGGTAGTAGCGAATACGCACATTGAAATCATCGACAAATTGCGGCCGCTCGGGACGCGGGCCGATGACGCTCATGTCGCCGCACAAGACGTTCCACAATTGCGGCAGCTCATCGAGTCGCACCTTGCGAATGAATGCACCCACGCGGGTGACGCGATCATCGTTCTGGCTGGCCCAGCGCGCGACACCATCGCCTTCGGCGTCGACACGCATGCTGCGAAACTTGATCAGGGCAAACGGGCGACCGCTTTCGCCGACGCGGTACTGCTGATACAGGACGGGGGCGCCGCCACCCGATTCCAGGCGAATGGCCAGCGCGGTCAGCAGCATGAGCGGTGACGTGAGCAACAACATCGTGATGGCTACGGAAAGGTCGAACCCGCGCTTGAGCGTGCGTTGCATCGGCGAGTTGTTGAACCCTTCGGAAAAAGTCAGCCAGGACGGGTTGGTCGGGTCGATCTGGATGGTGCCGGCTTCGCGCTCGAAGAACGCGGCCAGCTCGGTCACGGCAATCCCGTGTTCGCGGCATTCGAGCAGGTCGTCGATCCGGAGCATGCCGCGGCGCTCGTCCGGGCCGACGACGAATTCGTCGACACCCATTTGCCGGGCCCATTTCCACAGTTTCATGTGCGGGCGCAGGATGGCCGAATCCGGTACCGCGACCGGGTCGGTGCCGATCGGCACATATCCCAGGATGCGAAAACCGCGTTGGTCGATCTTGCTGTTCATCTGGCGCACGACTTCCACCGCGCGCTGACCCGCCCCCAGCATGACGACGCGTCGCTTGAACCGGTCGGCATCGACGAAGGCGAGAAAGATGATGCGCCAGACCAGCACCACGAAGCATCCGAGCGCCAGCGCAATGCCCAGCACGCCGCGGCCCAGATACAGGGCCGGAAACATGTAATACAGGATGGTCAGCGCGACCCAGCCAAGGGCGAAGGCGACGATCTGACGATTCAGCCGCGCCACCCACGTGGATGGCAGGTGAACGTGATACAAGCCCAGCGCGGCCATGGTCAGGACCAGGATTCCCGCGATCAACGGCGAGCGCCAACCCAGCTCGGCCAGAAAATTGGCCTGGGTACGGGCTTGTCCCCAATAACGCAGAACGACGCCCGCATGGATGCAGCCGAGCAACAGAGCAAACTCGACGACTACCAGAAGCACTTGCCACTGAAAGGCACGTTGTCTAAACCAGCGATACATAATCCCCCCCCACTGGTGGTCCGTGTCCATTTGGAGCCACAACCGCCAGTTGAGGTGGGCGAGTATGTACCAAAGTGTGACGGAGTTCAAACACTTTGTGATTTACATGGATTTAGACATGTGGTATGACTAAACCTGAACAAGGCGCTTTCGCCGGATCCGCATGCGCCATCGCCGGTGAACGGCAACAAGTACGTCACCTGCGAGTTCAAGGTGTTGTTCGACAAGAACAAGATCGCCCGGAGCTTCTACTGGAAGCCCGAAAGCTGCGCCAACCTGATCAGGCCCAAGCCGGTCGCGTCACCTCCACCGCCGCCGGCACCATTGCCCGACAAGCCGATCAGGCTTTCCGCCGGGACGCTGTTCGGGTTCGACAAGTACCAGCTGACCACGGCGGGCAAGCATGCGCTGGATGGCCTGGTGGACAAGATTCGTTCGGCCAGCCAGATCGAGAACATCCGCGTGGTCGGCTACACCGACCGGATCGGCACCGACGGCTACAACATGCAGCTGTCCAAAGAGCGCGCCGACGCGGTCCGTGATTATCTGGTCGCCAACGGTGTGCCAGCCGGCGCGATAGCCACCGAAGGGCGTGGCGAGGCCGATCCGATCGTCGCCTGCGAGCAGCCGGGATCAGGCAACCTGATTGCCTGCCTGGCACCCAATCGTCGCGTGGAAATCTCGGGGGAAGCCAAAATCGACCAGTAATACACGCGTCATGCAGGTCGTCCGCGTCCGTCAGGATCGGCGCCTTGTACCGGATCTGGTTCTACCTTCCCCCCCTTGGTAAACCAAACGGGCCATCCCGTTCCCGAATCCCGGTACAGGGCGCCGTTCCTGGCGGATTTGGTTCGTGGTCTCGCTTTATGCGGGTTCCTCGGTACTGCGCGAGAACGGCTTGCGCAGACGCGAGAACATGCCCCCGCGAACGGCGGCATCACGTTCACCGCCATCGTCACCGCCCTCGCTGGTGACGTAACCGGCCACGCTGTAGGCGTTGACGAAGTCGGCCACGTCGGCGACCGGGGCATTGGCGGCCGAGGCGATGTCGCCCAAGGTGCCGGCGCGTTTCATCATCGCCGTGGCGATGCGGAAATGGCGTGGAAACTCACGCTCGATCTGCGGCCAGCGCGCAAGGCGGTAGTGCGCTTGCGGGTCGAGTGACGGCGACAGCTGGCCTGGCGTGCTCGACAGCGCCGCAAACCACAACAGTCGCGTCAGCGGCAGTGCCGGCGCTTCACGCATGCGTTCGGTCGCGGCGGGTGTCAACCGCTGCAGTTCGGACATCGGCGCGTCGAGCAAGGGTTCGAGCGGTTTCAACGCGGACGGGCCGGTGTAACCACCGCGCTCCGGATCCAGCGCCAGCTCCAGCCCGTCGGCTTGCTTGATCGCGACGGGACCGGTAATGCGGTCGGCGAGCAGGCACTCCCCCAGGGTCATGGGAATTGGCGGTACTTCGGGAGCGGTCGCTGCCGCTGCGGGCGGCTCGGAAACGGGTTCGGCAACCACCTCCGGCTCAAGCTCGGGCACGGACATCGCTGGCGCATCGCGCGTTGCAGAGGCGTCGGATGTCGGTGCTGCCGGAGGGGCAGCCGTTGCGGCAGTGTCGTCCTGCGCATTCTCGACCGATTCCAGAAGAGCGCCGAGCTTGTCGATCTGCAACGGCTTTTGCACGATCAACTCGCAGCCGCGGACCTGGGCATCATGGGTGTAGGTGATGACCTGCTGGCCGTTGGCAGTGGCGCGCAGCCAGTCCATGTGGCCCCAGACGGTATCGATGTCCACCACCAGCAGTGTGCAAGGCGGACGGTCGACCAGCTCCCACGTGTCACCGGGCATGGCATCGAGCGCCTGCGTGAACATGGCGGCATCGGCTTCGTCCAGGCCGGACAAGGCAATCGTGGAATGGCTCATGTGCTTCCCCCTGTATCTCGCGTATTGCGCATGCGCGTATCGCATGAACAACCGGAGGTATTGTGGGGATATTCTGTGTGCAGTCAATCCGAAAAATGGAGACACGGAGCGCAGAAACGTTATCGGCTAGAATAATCGGCTCCCCTTTGCCTGCATGACCGCGATGACGTTTCGTACCCGTTTTGCCCCCAGCCCGACCGGATTCCTGCACATCGGCGGCGCACGCACCGCGCTGTACGCCTGGCTGGAAGCGCGGCGTCAGGGCGGCGAATTTGTCCTGCGCATCGAGGATACCGATCGCGAACGCTCCACCGATGCGGCCGTCCAGGCCATCATCGACGGCATGGCCTGGCTCGGTTTTGCGCATGATCAGGGGCCGTTCTACCAGACCCGACGCACGGCGCGTTACCACGAAGTGGCCGCGCAACTGCTGGCCGAAGGCAAGGCCTACTACGCCTACGAAAGCAAGGACGAGATCGAGGCCATGCGCGAGGCTGCCAAGGCCCGTGGCGAGAAGCCGCGCTACAACGGCCATTACCGCGACCGCAACGAACCGTATCGTGACGATCCGAACCGCGTGATCCGTTTCAAGACGCCGCACGAAGGCAGTGTGGTGTTCGAGGACAAGGTCAAGGGCCGCATCGAGATCGCCAACAGCGAGCTGGACGATCTGGTGATTTTCCGCTCCGACGGCTTTCCGACCTACAACTTTGCGGTCGTGGTCGATGATCTGGACATGGGCATCACCGAGGTCATTCGTGGCGACGACCATGTCAACAACACGCCGCGGCAAATCAATATCTACAAGGCGTTGGGTGCCGAGGTACCGGCATTCGCCCATTTGCCGATGATCCTCGACAAGGATGGCAAAAAGCTGTCCAAGCGCACCAACGCCGTCAGCGTGATGGATTACCGCGAGCAGGGGTTCCTGCCGCATGCGTTGTGCAACTACCTGGTGCGCCTGGGCTGGTCGCATGGCGACCAGGAAGTGTTTTCGCTGGATCAGATGGTCGAGCTGTTCGACATTGCCGACGTCAACAAGGCCGCTTCGCGTTTCGACACCGAAAAGCTGGCATGGCTCAACCAGCAATATCTCAAGAGCGACGATCCCGAGTCGCTGCTGCCGGAATTCAACTGGCATCTGCAACGCGCCGGCATCAATGCGTCCGGTGGACCCGCGCCGGCCGAGGTCATCGTCGCCCTGCGCGAGCGCGTGCACACGCTCAAGGAAATGGCCGAATACGCGCGCATCTGGTACGAACCGATCACCGAATACGACGACAAGGCCGTACGCAAGCATCTTGGCAAGGACACCGCGCCCGCCGTGCTCAAAGCCGCGCGCGAGGCTTTGTCCGCATTGCCCGATTGGCAGCCCGAGCCGATCCACGAGGTGGTGCGTCAGGTGGCCGAACAACTGGAGCTGGGCATGGGCAAGGTCGCACAACCGCTGCGCGTGGCCATGACCGGCACCCAGGTCTCGCCGTCGATCGACTACACGGTCTATTTGTGCGGCCGCGAACGCGCCCTCGAGCGCATCGACGCGGCCCTCGAACGCGCCAACTCCCTGTAGGTCGGGTTGGCTTCATCAACCCGACATGGCGTGATGCCACATCGAGGCCGGGTGACGCCCGCAGTTCAACCCGACCCACGTTGCAGCCAGCGCGCTGCCTTGCATTGCCACCACCAAACCCTCATCTTGGGCCACATGACGACACGCAAAGCCGTCCCGCATCCGCATCATCATCATCACGACGCCGAAGGCTTCGTGCACGCCGTGGAACGCGCCTGCCGTGAACGCGGCCTGCGGCTGACGCCGCTACGACGCGAGGTGCTCGGTCTGGTCGCCGACTCGCGCAAACCGGTCAAGGCCTATGACCTGCTGGACCAGTTGCGCGATTCGCACGGCAACGCCGCGCCGCCGACGGTATACCGGGCGCTGGATTTCCTGCTTGAGCAGAACTTCATCCACAAGCTCGAATCGATCAACGCCTTCGTGTCCTGCCACCACCCGACGGTGTCGCATCAGGTGCCGTTCCTGATTTGCGACGTATGCGACAGCGCCTTCGAAGTGTGTGACGAGCACGTGGCCGAGTTGATCGAGGCGCAGGCCGAGCAATTGGGCTTCCAGCCGCAGGCGCAGACATTGGAAGTGCATGGCATCTGCAAGGATTGCCGTAACCCCTGATTGAATTGCGCAGTCGTGCAGGTCGGGTTGAGCCGCAGGCGTAACCCGACGTCCCAATCGCATCACGCCATGTCGGGTTGATGAAGCCAACCCGACCTACCCAAAGACGCATCAGAACCAGGCGCGCAGGCCGACGGCGATATTGCGGCCCGGCAACGGCGAGTGCTCCTTGAACAGCGACGTGGCCAGGCGTGCGGTCTGGTTGGTCAGGTTGCGGCCCTCGATGAATGCCTGCCAGCGACTGCCCTGGCCTTGATGGAAGGTCCAGTCCAGATGTGCGTTGACCAGGGTGAAGCCGGCGGTCGGTGTGCCGTGCGTGGCGATGTCGTTCTGGTCGAAATATTTCAATGCGCCAAGCGACGCGCTCACGGTGTCGTTGCTCCACATCAACTTGCCACCCAGGCGTGATGCCGGGATGCGCGGCACGTTGCCGGCACCGTCCAGCGTCGCGCGAACCCGGTCGCCAAACACGCGCAGGTCCCAATGGCCGTCCGGACCCTTGACCAGATGGAAAGTGGCTTCGGCATCCACGCCGCGGAAGTGTGCGTCGCGCTGCGACCAGACACGTACCGGCAAGCCGTCGCGCACGTTGCCGGTGTCGGCCAGATAAATGAAGTCGTTGAAATGGTTGTCGTAGACCGAGATCTTGGCGTCCACGGACTCGCTGCGGTAGTGCAGACCGAGCTCCACCTGTTTGGCGGTTTCCACGCCGAGGTCCGCATTGCCGATCTCGAACGTGGCCGATGCGGCATGCGGGCCGTAGGCGAACAGTTCCTCTTCCGCCGGTGCGCGTTGTGAGCGGTCCAGATTCAGTGTCCAGCGCCAGGCATCGGTCATTTTCCAGCCAAGACCGACCGACCAGGTTTTCGGATCGAACGAGCGTTTGCTGCCGTTGAGCGGGGTGCTGGTGTGGTGGTCCACGCGCGCCCCGAGCTTCAGCTTCAACCGTCCCCACCGGTGTTGTTCGACGATGAACACGCCCAAGTCGCGGGTTGCGGTCGGAGGCACGAACGTTTCGTCGCCGACGGCGGAGAAATCGCGATCGAGATATTGCGCGCCGAAGCTGCCTTTCCAGCCACCGATCGGTTCGTGGCTCAGCAGCAGGCGCGCCTGGTTGGATTGGTTGACGAAGCGCGTGCCGGCTTCGTCGCCTTCGTATTCCACATGCTGGTATTCCGAGCGTGCGGCGCTGATCTTGATCTCGCGAATGCCGGGTAGCGGATGATGAAAGCCACCCTTCAGGTCGTAACGGGTCTGGTCCATCTTGATATGCACGCCCGGTTCACCCGTGGCCGGATCGCCGGGTTCCACCGGGCTGCCATAGGTATCCATGTAGCGCGACACGCTCGCGCCAAGAAAGCCCCAGTCACCAAGCAAGGAGCCGCCGACGGCGCCGGTGGTGGTGCGCAGCCAGCTGTTGGCCAGGGTACCGCCGGGGATGTCGTAATCGTGGTCGTCACGGCGCACGCCGTCGGCATGCAGCGCGAAATGCTCGTTGCCGCCGTCGACACGGAACATGCCGGTGCGGCCGTTGGACACCGAATCGTAACGCCATTGCACGCGCCCGCTGAAGCCATCGTACGGAGCCGTTTGCGGAATGCGCCCGGTCACCGCGTTGACCACGCCGCCGATCGCGCCGGAACCATAGAGCAGGGTGGACGGGCCTTTCAATACCTCGATCTGGTTGGCCAGAAACGGCTCGATGGTCACCGCATGATCCTGGCTGATCGTCGACACGTCGGCCGCGCTCATGCCGCCTTCGGTGACGGCCACACGCGGTCCACCCATGCCGTGGATCACCGGGCGCCCGACGGCCTGACCCAGCGCCGTGGTTTGCACGCCTGGAATGCGCGACACGGTTTCACCGAGGGTGCTGGCCATGTCGGCATCGAGCTCCTTGCCGCCGAGTACCGCGACCGGGACCACCAGATCGTTGATGCGGGCGCCACCGGGCACCGCTTGCACGACGATGCCTTTCAATTGCGCCGCGCCCTTTTCAGATGGGCTGCTTGCCTGCGGATCGCGGGTCTGCACCTGCGGCGTACCGGTTACAGCTGCGGCGACACAGGGTGTCGCTGCGAGGGCCAGGATGAGGGCGGTGGGGGACGGCGTCGGGCGCATTGAAATTCCAGCGGAAAACAAGAAGTGTGATGTTATAACATAATTTCCATACCGGAATGCAAGGCCTGAATGCTGTGCAAGAAGAAAGCTTGCAGTTGCGTTAAAATGTTATAAGATAACGTCCCATCCGACACGGGATGCCCGGACCCTTCCCATGACCCGAACCGCTCATTCACACAAGGCGTGGCACGCGGCCGATCGAGCCGGAGCCACGGCTTCGCTGCTTTGTGCCGTGCACTGCGCGGCATTGCCATTCGTGCTGGCGCTGTTGCCATTGCTGGGTCTGGGATTTCTCGCCGGGCATGCCTTCGAGCGCGGCTTCGTCCTGTTTGCGGCCACGCTGGCGGGTGTGGTTCTGGTGCGTGGATATCGCACGCATCGTCGTCGTGCACCGCTATTGGCGGCCATACCGGGGTTGGCGCTGCTGGTCGCGGGTGTCTGTGTCGATCTTGATGCGGCCGTCGTTGCGCACACCCTCATGGTCACTGCCGGCGGCACGCTGGTGGCGTGCGCGCACCTGGTCAACCTGCGCTGTTCACGCGCCGGGCAGGGCGTGCCGGCTGTTGCCCCCTGTTTGCACTGACCGCCGGAGCGGCTGTTACCATGCCAAGGTGCCGTCGGCACGGCGGCATCGCCGGAAACTCGGCGTTCACTCCGACTGGAGCGCATGATGGGCAAAGGTGACAAGCGAACCCGCCGCGGCAAGATCTACAACGGCAGCCACGGCAAGGTGCGGTCGAAAACCTCGCGCCGCAAAATTGCCGACAAGACCGTGACCAAGGGCACGACGCGGCGCAAGACGGCGCGCAGCTAGGAGCGTGGGTCATACCTGCACCGGAACATCAGGCCCTCGCTTTGCGCGAGGGCTTTTTACATCTCAGTGCCGCAACAGCCACTTCATCACGCGTTGGAAGCGTGCATCGTAAGGCGGGCTGAGTAGTCCGGCACCGTTGAGGCGGCTCTGGTGGAAGACGGGCTTCATCTTGGAGAACGTGCGGAACCCGTATTCGCCATGGTAGGCCCCCATGCCTGAAGCACCCACGCCGCCGAATGGCAAGCCGTGCTGGGCGATGTGGTACAGCGTGTCGTTGACGGTCACGCCGCCGGCCAGGTGCCGTTCCAGCACGTTGCGCTTGAGAGCCTTGTCGCGGGTGAACAGGTACAGCGACAGCGGGTGCGGCCGCGCGTCGATGAAGTCCAGCGCCTGCCCGATATCGTCGCAGGGAATCAACGAAAGCAGGGGGCCGAAAATTTCTTCCTGCATGACCCGGCTGTCGATGTCGACATCGGTCAGCAGCGTCGGTGGCAAGCGTCGAGGGATGGCGGTCGAACCGTCGTCGGCACTACCAAGCGAATGGACGCTGGCGCCATGCGCAACGGCATCGCCCTGCAGCTCGCGCAGGCGTTGGTGCTGAGCTTCGGTGATGATGCTGGCGTAATCGTTGCTTTGCGTGAAATCGGGATACATGCGCGCAAAGCTGGCGCGCGCGATGCGGATGAACTCGTCCATGCGCGCGCGCGGCAGCAACACGTAGTCCGGCGCGATGCAGGTCTGGCCGGCGTTGACGCACTTGCCGTAGACGATGCGTTCGACCGCGCGCTCGAAATCGGCATCCGGCGCAATGATCGCCGGTGACTTGCCGCCGAGCTCCAGGGTCACGGGCACCAGGTTTTCCGCCGCCGCGCGCATCACCTGGCGACCGATTGTGGTCGAGCCGGTGAACAGCAGGTGATCGAACGGCAGGGCGGAAAAGGCCCTGGCCATATCGGCATCGCCGTTGACCACGCTTACCTCGCCATCGGGAAAGTGATGCTGCGCAAGGTCCGCGAACAAGGCCGAGAAATGTGGTGTGTGCTCGCTCATCTTGACCATCACGCGATTACCTGCGGTCAGCGCGTCGATGATCGGGCCGACGGCCAGATACAGCGGATAGTTCCACGGCACGATGATGCCGATCACGCCCAGCGGCTGGGCCAGCAGCTCGGTGCGTGCCGGCACGAACCAGCGCGAGGCAAAGCGCCGGTGCGGGCGCATCCAGCGCCGGCCGTGTCGCAACGCATGCGCAATGCCGTCGCGCGCGGGAAACAGCTCCAGCAGCCGGGTTTCCTCGGCCGGCCGGCAGCCGAAATCCTCGTTGATGGCGGCGCAGATGGCGGTTTCGTGCTCGACCAGCAGGGCGCGCAATGCCCGCAGTCGGGCGGCCCGCGTTGCCCAGTCCGGATACGGCTGGCGTTTGTGCGCGTCGCGCTGGCGTTGCAGCGTGGCAGCCAGTTGATCGGCGATGGTAGTGGAGGTGTCCATGTTCTGGCGGGCGTGCTTTCTCAATACTTCAGGCGCAATGTCACGCCATAGGTACGCGGTGGCGTGATGGTCGCGAACGGGGTTCCGAGCACGCTGGTGGCGACATTGTCCACCCCTTTGACGTAGCGCTTGTTGAACACGTTGGTGGCATACAGCGCCATGCCCCAGTGACCGCCCGGTGCGCTCCAGTCGAGATGAAAGTCGGTGCGCCGGGTCGCTTCGCCGACGCGGAAGTTGGGGCTGACCTGGCAGGTGCCCTGGAGTTTCGAGTCGTTGTTGCAGCGGCTCTTGCCGCGGTAGGCGTGGGAAAGATTCAGCGCCAGCTGTCCGCCATGGATATGCCAGACGTATTGCAGTCCAACCGTGAACGACAGCTTGGGCACGCCGGTGGGTTGTCCACTCAGGTCTGCTCCGGAGGCGGCAATCTTGTGCGCATAACGCGAGTCGATGTACGCGGCGACCAGGTTCAGCGTGAACGCGCGCGTCGGGTGCCACTGCATGGCCACGTCCATGCCGTCGGCCTTTTCGTCACTGGAGCTGACCAGGTAGCGCGGCACGCCGGAGCCGGCGGTGTTCGGATCCAGGCGCAGCGATTGCAGGTTG